>JBMOJH010000135.1:0-7774 GCA_049316905.1 Microthrixaceae bacterium
ACCGGCAACCTCACGCCGGGTGCGTCCTGCTCCAACGTCACCACCGGCTCGCGGAGCCTCCCGTCCCCCGCCATCCCCGGCTTCGAGGGCCGGATCTTCACCCCCACGCAGGGGGCCATCGGCCGGGTCGACGGCGGCTCGCCCTACCACGGCGAGCTGATCACCCGCATCGACCCGCAGACCGGCAAGCGACAGTTCAAGGTGGAGGCACACCTCGTCTCCCCGATCCTGTTCGACGCGGCATCCGGCGCGACGTTCGACGCGGCGGCCTTCCGCGGCCACGTGGTGGTGGAGCAGCTCGGCGCCGCTCCCCGCTCGTACTTCCCGGGTGATCCGGGCACGCAGTGGCGCACCCTCTGCTACAAGGAGGATGCGGGGCAGGCCCGTCCTGCCCGGGCCTACGTGGAGGCCTGGATCCCCTTCGACGGCTTCTACGAGCCCGGCTTCCAGGTGCGGTTCGAGACCGTGGACAACTTCTGGGTCGGTGCCGACCCGACCGTCTTCTACGCGGCCGACCAGGCCACCGTCCTGCTGCAGGACGCCCTCCCGCCGCTCGCGCCCGACGCCGTGGCCCCCAACGGTTCCCTGGCGCTGCGGGTGGACGACCGGGTGGTGGTGGACCGCGACGGCAACGCCACCAACGACCTGGAGTCGATCCTCACCTCGCAGCTGCTCCCGCTCCTGGAGCCGGCGGTCGAGGGTCTGCAGGGTGAGTGGCTCGGCATCCCGGCCCTCGCGTACGTGTGGCTCTTCGGGGTGGAGCTGAGCGGCCCGTCGCTCGACCTGGACATCCAGCCGATCGCCGGTGACGACGAGCACGAGTTCACCGCCGACTTCGACCTCGGTCGGCTCCACCTCGACACCGCCTTCGGGGTCCTCAACGTCTGCGGTCTCTCGGCCGACGTGCGCGGCAGTGCCAGCTTCCGTGGCACGGTCAGTCGCACGCCGGACGACCCAGCCCAGCTGACGGTGTCGGGGGCGTCGTTGGCCACCGACCTCCGGGTGGAGAACAAGATCGTCTGGGCGCTGGACCCGATCTCCTTCTTCGTCTGCCTGGCGGTCGTGGAGGGGGCGTCGTCGCTGGTCCAGGACCTGACCCAGAGCATCGTGGACCAGGAGGTCACCCCGCTCACCGACACCATCGGTGACGACGTGGACCTCGAGGTGGAGGACGTCGCCGGTCCCGGTCTCACCACCTCCACCGGCGGCGGGTTCGGCATCGATCTCGCGGGCTTCGACCGGACCTGTGAGGCGAGAGGCTGTCAGGGCGGTGACGTGCTGCTCGACGGCGACGGGATCGCGCTCGGCGCCGACCTACGGGTGCGTGACGGCAAGTCCCCCACCGACGCCCGCCGGTTCCCGTACACCTTCAACCCCACGCTGCCCGACAACCTGACGGGTCGCTACATGGATGTCCTCACCCAGCGGGGCACGCGCTACGACGCGGCGATCACGCTCAACCCGACCTTCCTCAACCAGATCCTGCGGGCCCTGGCCGAGGGTGGGTCCACCCCGGGGACCGGCACGCTGGACACCGACGGCTCCTCGGGCGGCACGAGCCTGACGGTGGACGCCGAGGTCGCACCCATCGTGGTGACTCAGCAGCTGTTCCCGGACCAGCCGCCGCTGACGATCTTCGTGCCCGACCTGAGGATCTCCGATGGTTCGAGCACCTTCGCGGTCAACGCGGTGGTGGGTGTGGGCCTGGAGATCGACTCGGCCACCCGACGGCTGCGGCCGAGCGTGAACGTCGGGGTGGACATCGACACCCTGTCCTGCCCGTTCGGACGGGACGGACTCACCAGCCTCCTCAGCTACTCGGTGTGCGCCAACCGGGACTGGGCGGGATCGTCCGCCCCGACGCTGCCGAGCCTGTCGTCTGTGGCGAACTACGTGGTCAACTCGCTCGTCGCCCCGCTCCTGCGTGACAGCATCGGTGAGATCGAGATCCCCACGGTGTCGGGCTTCGACTTCGTCGCTCTCGGCGACACCCGGGTGGAGTCACGCAACGGGTTCCCCACCCTCTACGTGGGGATCAAGAACGGTGGCCTGCGGGTGGTGCCGTCGGGCACGGCCTCGACCCTGACCGTGGCGGCGGTCCCCGGGTCCACGCTCCCCGGTACGGGGCCGATCACCTACGACTTCTTCGTGCGGGACCTGAACCGTCCGGCGACGGATCCTCTCCAGGTGTTCGACCCGCCGGCCGGCACCTCGTTCCTGCTGTCCACCCCGTCGTCGAGGTTCGCGCTGACCGGCCCGTTCATCTTCGGGCTGGGGTTCCGCAGGGTGAGCATCACGGTCACGGCTTCCCGGGCCGGCACGACACAGTCGGCCACCGAGAACTACACGTGGATGGGCGCCGCCTCGTAGGGGTGGCACGCCGGGTACCCGCCCGTGCGGGTGCCCGGCACGGTCCCTGCGGTGCGGTCGGCGGCACGAGGTGACACCGGATCGGGATCCGCGACCGTCGGGCGCGGATCCCGATCAGGTCCACACGTCGCCGTCGACGAGACGCGCGAGCACGTCGACCGCCGCGGTGAGGTCCACGGTGGGGTCCACCGCCGAGCCGTAGAGCACGGTGCCGAAGGTGGCGGCGATCAGCACGTCGGTGAGCACGTCGGGGTCCACCCCGTGGCGCAGTCGTCCCCGGGCGGCCCAGTCGCGGACGGTGCCCCGCACCAGGGCTTCCAGGCCGATCGCACCCTCGCCGAGCGGGACCTGCAACTCCGGGTGCCGGGCCCGCTCGAGCGGTGCACGGACCATGAACCGCACGACCTCGGGCGCCTCGGCCACCAGCGCACCGAGGAGCCGCAGGTGGTCGCCCGGTGTGACGGCGTCGGCCCGGCCCAGCAGTCCGCCGAGGAGCACGGCGAGGCGGGCCGCACCGTCGTCGTAGACGGCGGCGAACACCTCGGCCTTCGAGCCGAGGTGGTGGCGCAGGTTCGCGGCCTGCATGCCGGCGGCCTCGGCGATGCCCCGCGTGGTGGTGGCCGCGTACCCGTGCTCGGCGAACTGCGCGCACGCCGCGTCGAGCAGAACCCGGCGTGACGCCCCGGGCCGGGCCCCGGCCGGGCGACCCGGGCCGCTCACGCGGAGGGCAGCGTCAGCGGCGTGACGTAGATGTTGGTGGGGCCGAGCTGGCCCTGCACCCACGCCAGGTCCTCGCCCTCGATCGGCGAGCTGTAGTTGTAGACCAGCAGCGAGTGCGGTCCGGTCCACACGATCCCGGGGAACGCGGTGTCGCCGCGGCTGGGCAGGTCGGCGACCCAGTTCACCGTGCGGGTGCCGCGGTCGAGCTTCCAGAGCGCGAGCCGCTTCGGCGTGACCCAGTAGGCGGCCTCGTAGGCGAGGTACTGCAGGTTGCGGGGGAGCCAGCTGATGCCCAGGTCGAACCGGCCGTCGTTCGCCACCTGGCGGCGGGCCAGGATCCAGATCTCGCCCTCGTGGGAGAACACGAGCGGTGAGTCGAACTTGCGGGGGTCGTTCGCGCAGTCCCAGTTGGCGATGTCGCCGGGGGGCGCCGTGCACACGAGGGAGCCGTAGCGGCCCTGCTCGCCGGCCTCGTTGCGCATCACCGCCCAGAGGCGGCCGTCGGCGTCGAACGCGAAGTCGGACTCGCTGGCGCCACCGGTGCGCACCACCGGTCGGGCCGGGTCCACCGGCGTCCAGTCGTAGCCGTCGGTGGTGGTGAGCAGTTCCACCGCGATGGCCGGGTCGCGGTCCACCGTGTAGGAGTCCTCCCCGCCGCGGTAGCGGACCATGTAGGGCACGCCGTCGACGGTCTTGGTCCGCCAGACCACCGCATCACCGGGGCTCACGGGCACCGGGTCGGTCCAGGTGCCGTCGGCCCGTCGCTGCATGCCCTGGACCCCGCCGGGTTCGAAGGCGAACGGGTTGGTGCCGGCGTCGAAGAAGTACAGG
Source organism: Microthrixaceae bacterium (assembly GCA_049316905.1). Taxonomy (GTDB): domain Bacteria; phylum Actinomycetota; class Acidimicrobiia; order Acidimicrobiales; family Microtrichaceae; genus CAIPVR01. Next base: position 3,922 of record JBMOJH010000135.1, read on the forward strand.
AACACCGTGCCGTTCAGGGCGAGCAGCCGCGGCTCGCGCATGTCGCGGCCGCGCTCCACCACCGCCTCCCGGGCCCACGTGGTCCCGCTGTCGGTGCTGCGGAACACGATGATCTTCGTGAGCGGTGTGGCGAAGTGGACCAGGGACGTGCGGATGGCGAGGTACCGGGCGCCGCCGGCCTCGAGCACGTCGAGGTTGTTGTTGGACTGCAGGAGCTGGGTGTCGGCCGGGATGCCCGGACCGGGGAGCACCTGGGTGGTGGGCCCGATCTCCACCGTCGGCGGTGGTTCGGTGGCGGGCGGTACCGCCGGCGGGGAGCTGCACCCTGCGAGCAGTGCGGCCACCGCTGCGGCGGTGACGAGGATCCAACGCGTGCGCATCCGGCTAATTTAGCCAGATGGACAAATTAGTGTCGCCCCGGCGGCCGGGCCAGCCCCTCTCTCAGGTCCCGAGCCGGTCCACGCGGGGGAGGCGCTCGGGATGCCGCCACGCCTCGCGCAGCGCGAGCGTGGCCTCGGTGTCGTTGCGGTTGTAGGCGAGCAGGCGGTCACGCTGCGCGGCACGGACCTGCGCGGACGGGTCGCCGACGGCGGCCCGGTGCCAGTCCATCGACTGCTCGCCGCCGGGATCGGGATCGTCCCAACGGAAGCCGGTGGCCCCGGCCAGGAACTTCAGGCCCATGCTCGTTCCGGTGATGAGATGGTCCCTGGCCACCCGGTAGAGGTCCACCCACTGCGGTGAGCCGACGAGCTGTTCCACCCACTCCGCCCGTCCGGGGACGGCATCGGGGGCGGCGGCGAGGCGCCGCATCGCGCCGGCCTCGGCCTGTTCGTGGAAGCAGTACACGCCAACGGTGCGGCCGCAGGCCTCGACGTGGTCGAGCAACCGGGCCAGCCAGTCGGCGAACTCCTCGAAGAGCGCCACCTCGGTGGCGGCGGGGTCCTCGGCCCAGCTCACGAAGCTGCGGTACCCCTCCGTCGCCAGCCCGGTGCCGGTGCGGTCGGTGACGAGCGCGCCCCACAGGTACACGCCGCGGTCGGTGTTCTCGAGGTCGATGTCGACCTCCACATCGGCCCGGTGCACGTCGATCCGTTCGACGCCGCGGCGGCGGAGCACCGGCGCGTCGGCCAGTCGGGCGCGGGCGAGGTCCACCCATTCCACGAGCTGTGCTCTGGGCGGGAGCGGCTCGCCGTCGAGCGCCGGAGCACCCGCGGTGAGGGCAGCGGGTGGCCGTTCCGGGTCGAGGCGCGCGAGCTGGTCGATCGTGCGGACGCCGGCGGCCTGCAACGTGAGGGACCGGGACCAGCTCGAACCGGGGAGCAGGCTCACGTCGCCCGAGGTCTCCCACCGGTCGGTGCAGTGCGATCTCCATCGACAGGTCCCGCACTCGTGGGTGCGGACGGGCTCGAGGAGGAGCGGCACCGACGGATCGGTCGCATGGCGCGCGGCGACCGCCGCCACTCGGCGACGGAGGTCGAGCTCGGCCTCGTGAAGCTCCATGGCGCTGTGGGGCCCGGCGCTCGCCGAGTGGGCAGGCGGCCGCCACGAGGGTTCCGCCAGGTCGTGCCAGGTGACCAGGCGGTCGGTGCCCAGGGTGGCGCCGACGTTGCCCGCCGCGGCGTGGCCCGCCGCCGCGAGGGCACGCCGGTGATGTGCCAGACGGAGCACGTCGTTGCGGCGGCGCCGCACGACTCGGTCCTGTCGGCCCCCGGCCGCGTGCCACCACGGGGTGTCGACCGTGGCGAACCGTCGTGCCGACGCCGCGTCGTCGCCCATCGGTCGTGCCGCGGCGGTCGACGTGGTGGTGCGGCCGACCACCTCCAGCGGGTGGTAGCCGCCGTCGGGCGCCACGAGCAGCACGTCGGGCCCGGTCGCCGTTGCCCCAGGCGTGGGTCCGTACAGCACGGGCCGGACCACCATCGGCACCCGGTCGCGCATCGCCGCCCGGGTCGAGGCCGCCGGGTCGTCACCGTCGGGCGCGATCACCAGCGCCTCGGGGCACGCGTCGACGAGCTCGCGGAGCAGCTCTTGCCGGGAGGCGGCCGCGAGCTCGGCCCGACGCCGCGCGGCCTCGGTGGGTGCAGCCGGTTCGCCGGGCCGGACCAGGTCGAGCTGGAGGCGCACCGGGCAGGCCGTCAGGGCGTCGATGCCCGGTACCGGCACGCCATGGGAAGCGACGGGTCCGTGGGTCGGGGCGCTGCCGGGCTGTCGCACCCGATCACTCTCGCGCCCGGGTGCGACAGGCTCCGCCCATCCGGACCCGGGCTCAGGTGCGGGTGCCGCTCCGGCGGCCCTGGGCGATGAGCCCGGCCACGTCGCCGTCCAGGTAGTCGGTCGCTCCGTCGTCGCCCCCGCTGCCCATGATCTGGCGCCGTCCCAGGTGGAGCTCCGCGTGGTGCGCGAGCCCGGCGGCATGGCCGAACTCGTGGAGCACCGCGGCACGGAGGAGCGTGCGATCCGCCAGCAGCGACGGCGCGAGGGTGATCGCTGCCGCGGTCAGCGCGAGGCTGGTGCCGTAGAGGGTGGTGCAGCCGCCCTCGTTCGCGGTGTCGCACGACATCCCACTCCTCACGATCACCTCGCCCCTCGTCGGCCCGCCCGCACCGGGCGGTGGCCCGAGGGTGAAGACGATGCCGGTGTGCTCGTTCAGGCGGGCCAGCGCGGACGCCACGTCCGCGGTGGCCACGGCCGCCGACGGGTCGATCCTCACCGTGTAGGCGGCGAGCGAACGGAGCGGACCGAGGGTGTAGCCGGTCCCCACCACCGATCGCCCGGGTCCGGGGTCCACCGGCGCGCTCGGACCCCGGAGCTGACCGCTCGGCGGTGCGCAGGCAGCGGCGGCGAGCACCACCACCATCACGGCGGCCGGCAGGATCGGGAGGCGGTGAGGCAGTGGCGTTGTCATGTCCGCCCGTTGTGTCGGCGCGTGCTGCCTGCGCCCTGAGAGTTCCCACGCCCGGCGGGTGGTCCTGCTCACCGTCCCGTACGGAGCGGTCGGCGGCCCCGGCGCGTCACCGGTGCCGGGGTGGCCGCGGTGGCCGCTCGCAGGACGGCGGCGTCGGGCCCACCGATAGGGTTCGGTCCTCGTCGGAGAGGGGATGCCATGTCGGAGCTGCGGGTCGCCTTCCTGGGGTACGGCAACGTCGGTGCCGCGATCGCCTCGGCCGTCGCCCGGGCGGGTCACGACGTGGTGCTGGCGGTCAACCCCGAACGCCCCGACGGCGCCGCACTCGCCGTGGCCGCGCACCCCGACCTGGCCGGCGCGACGGTGGCACCGGCTGCGGAGGCCGTCGCCGCGGCCGACGTGGTGGTGCTCGCCGTGCCCTTCGCCGGCCTCGACGCCCTGCTGCCGCCCCTCGCCGACGCGCTCGAGGGCACGGTGGTGGTGGACGCCACCAACCCGGTGGGTCCCGGTCTCACCCACGGCCTCGGCTCGTCGCGGTCGGGGGCGCAGCACGTGGCGGAACTCGTTCCGGGGGCCCGCGTGGTCAAGGCGTTCAACGTGTACGGCTACGAGAACCTCTCCGATCCACCGACCGGGCCCGACGGGCTGCGCGCCGTCATGCCGTACGCCGGTGACGACGTGGATGCGAAGGCGGTGGTCGGCGGCCTCCTCGACGGGCTCGGGTGGGAACCGCTCGACGTGGGCCCGCTCGCCGCGGCGGTCGACCTCGAACACATGACGCTCCTGTGGGTGCGCCTCGTCCGCGTGCTCGGCCATGACCCCCGACTGGTCTGGGCCGCCCTCGGCGACCGGTGACAACGGGACCGCGGTCACCGGACCGGCTCCCTAGGGTGCGCCCATGACGCCGCGCCACCCGCCGCCGGACCCGCCACCGTCCGCCCCGCCGTC
>JBMOJH010000136.1:0-7746 GCA_049316905.1 Microthrixaceae bacterium
CGGCGCAGGTACAGGTGGAGGTCGTGCTCCCAGGTCACCCCGATGCCCCCGTGCAGCTGGATGCAGTCCTGCACGAGTTCGGTCGCGTGGGGTCCGATCCACACCTCGGCGGCGCTGACCACCTCGTCGGCATCGGCCCGTTCCTCGGCCACGGCCCGGGCCGCCGCCGAGGCGATGGCGTGGCTGGCCTCCAACCAGGTCTTGTCGTCCGCGAGGCGGTGCTTCAGGGCCTGGTACGACGAGAGCGGCCGGCCGAACGAGTAGCGGTCGCCGAGGTACTCGAGGGTCATGTCGAACACCTGGTCCATTGCGCCCACGGTCTCCGCGCACTGCAGGACGCAGGCGACCTGACGCTGCCGGTCCGCGGCGGCCGCCGCATCACCGACCCGGCCGACGACAGCGGCGGCGTCCACCGCTGCCCCCTCGAAGCGGACGGTGGCGAAGCGTCGCACCAGGTCGAGTCCCGCGAGGGGCGTGACCGTCACGCCCTCGGTGCCGGCGGGAACGAGGACCTGGGTGGGGCCCTCCGCGAGGTCGACGGTGACGAGGAGGTGGGCGGCCTGCGCCCCCGCCTCGACCGGGTTGCTCGTACCGTCGAGGATGATCCGGTCACCGTCCCGCCGGCCCGGGACCGGCCGTTCGCCGCACCACGCCGCCACGGCGGACCCGTCGAGCAGGGAGGGGAGTACCTCGTCGCACTGCGTCGGGGAGCCGTGGCGCCCCACGGTCTCGGCCACCACGTTGACCGGGACGAGGGGCCCCGGGGCGACGAGGCGGCCCATCTCCTCGGCCACGAGGACCAGGTCCGACAGGCCGTGCTCCGAGAGGCTGCCGCCACCGTGGGTCTCGGGGACGAGCAGCGAGGTCCACCCCAGCGCCGCGCCGCGTTCCCACACGTCCGTGTCGAACCCGGTGGGGTCGTGCTCCAGGGCCCGCACCGCCGTGGTCGGGCACTCGGCGGCCAGGAAGCGGCGTGTCGTCGACACGAACGCCTCCTGGTCCTCGGTCAGCTGCAGTTCCACGAACCCTCCGCCTGCCGTCCTGGCCGTCGGCGCGTTGCTTTCCGCCGATCGGCCGCTGAGTGTAGGGTTTATCTAACAGCAATGTCACCTCAGCGGACGGGCCGTCCGGCCGGATCCGTGTCAGGACCTCAGCACACCCGTGGGGGAGCAACCGATGCCGTCTCGTCAACTCGACTTCAGGGTCTTCGACGCCGACAACCACATGTACGAGACGCGGGACGCGCTCACGCGGTACCTGCCGCCGGAGTACGAGGGGCTGATCAAGTACGTCGAGGTCAACGGCCGCACCAAGATCGCGGTGGGGGGCAAGATCAGCGACTACATCCCCAACCCGACCTTCGACAAGGTCGCCGCCCCCGGCGCGCAGGAGGAGTACTACAAGGTCGGCAACCCGGAGGGGAAGAGCCGCCGGGAGATCATGGGACGGGCGATCGAGGCGCCGCCGGCCTTCCGGGCTCCCGAGCCGCGGCTGGCGCTCATGGACGAGCAGGGCATCGACCGTGCCGTCATGTGGCCCACGCTGGCCAGCCTGGTCGAGGAGCGCCTGCGGGATGATCCCGACGCCATCCACGCGGTGGTGCACGCGCTCAACCAGTGGATGCACGACGAGTGGACCTTCGACTACCAGGGTCGCATCTTCGCCACGCCGGTGATCAGCCTCCCGGTGCTCGACAAGGCGATGGCCGAGCTCGAGTGGGTGCTCGATCACGGCGCCCGGATCATCCTCATCCGGCCGGCGCCGGTGCCGGGCTGGAAGGGCCCCCGGTCCTTCGCCCTGCCCGAGTTCGACCCGTTCTGGAAGGTGGTGGAGGCCGAGGGGCTCATCGTGGGCATGCACGCCTCCGACAGCGGCTACACCCGCTACCTCAACGAATGGGAGGGCATCCGCGACGGTGAGTTCTTCCCGTTCCGGGGCCCGTCGGGCTTCGCCGCCATCATCGGCGGCCAGCACCGCGAGATCACCGACACGGTGGCCTCCGCCATCGGCCACGGCCTCTGCTCGCGGTTCCCGCGTCTCAAGATCATGCCGGTGGAGAACGGCTCGGGCTGGGTGCGGCCGCTCGTGCAGGACATGGCAAATGCCTACGCGTTCAACCCGCACGTCTTCGACGAGGACCCGGTCGAGGTGCTCAAGCGCAACATCTATGTGCACCCCTTCCACGAGGACGACACCAAGGGCCTGATCGACATCATCGGGGTGGACAACGTGGTGTTCGGCTCCGACTTCCCGCACCCCGAGGGCATGGCGGACCCGATCTCGTTCGTCGACGAACTGGAGGGCCTCCCCGAGGAGGACGTGGCCAAGGTGATGGGCGGGAATCTCGGCCGTCTCCTCGACGCCGCCTAGCCCGTCGCCCGCCCGCCCCGTGTGGGACTTCTCCACCGATCCGGAGTTCCGGGCCCAGCTCGACTGGATGGACGACTTCGTCCGTGAGGAGGTCGAGCCGCTCGACGAGCTGTTCGGCAACCTGACCTTCCACTCGGTGGAGGAGCCGCTGCGCACGATGATCGGCGGCCTCAAGGCGAAGGTGCGCGATCGGGGCCTGTGGGCCTGTCACCTCGGCCCCGACCTCGGCGGCCAGGGCTTCGGCCAGCTCCGCCTCGCGCTCATGAACGAGATCCTCGGTCGGTCCAGTTGGGCGCCCATCGTGTTCGGGTGCGCCGCCCCCGACACGGGCAACGCCGAGATCATCGCCCACTACGGCACGCCCGAGCAGAAGGAGCGGTGGCTGCGGCCGCTGCTCGAGGGCGAGGTGTTCTCCTGCTACTCGATGACCGAGCCGCAGGGGGGCTCGGACCCGACGATGATCCGCACCCGGGCCGTGCGCGACGGCGACGAGTGGGTGATCACCGGCGAGAAGTTCTTCTCCTCCAACCTGCGGACGTCGTCGTTCCTCATCGTGATGGCGGTGACCGACCCGGAGGTGTCGCCGTACCGGGGCATGTCGATGTTCCTGGTGCCGAGCGACACCCCCGGCATCGAGGTGCTCGCCAACATCGGACTGGGGAACGAGGCATGGGGCGAGGGGATGCACGCCCATGTCCGCTACGACGGGGTCCGGGTGCCGGCGGAGAACCTGCTCGGCGGCGAGGGCCAGGCGTTCGCCGTGGCCCAGACCCGGCTCGGCGGGGGGCGGATCCACCACGCGATGCGGGTGGTCGCCATGGCGCGCCGGCAGCTCACCATGATGTGCGAGCGGGCCCTGTCGCGGGAGACCAAGGGTGAGCAGCTCGCGGCGAAGCAACTGGTTCAGGCGGCCGTGGCCGACAGCTGGATCCAGCTGCAGTCGTTCCGTCTGATGGTGCTGCACACCGCGTGGCTGATCGACCAGAGCTCCACGGCCGAGGCCCGGCGCCACATCGCGGCCTGCAAGGTACTCACCGCCGAGGTGCTCTCCGACATCTCGCGTCGCGCCCAGCACCTCCACGGGGCGCTCGGGGTGTCGAACCTCATGCGGTTCCCCACCGAGACGGCGGCGGTGATGGGGATGGTCGACGGCCCCACCGAGGTCCACCGGATCACGGTCGCCCGCTCGGTGCTCGGTGACCACGAGCCGTCGCCGGACGCCTGGCCCAGCGAGTTCGGGCCCCGCCGTCTCGTACGGGCCCGGCGCCGGTTCGACGAACTCGTCGAGGCCATGGAACCGACTGCAGAACAGCGGGCCGGTTTCCACGATCTGCTCGAGCGGTCGGCCGGCCCCGACGCCACCGTGGCCCAGATGCAGGCCTACCTCGACGCCACCACCGGCAACCTCTGAGCGGCGGCCGCCATCCGGCGACGGCGACGGTCGCCTCCGCACGGCGACCGCGGCTCAGCGCACCCGTTCGTGGGCCTCGGCGATCAGCGCCGGGAGCATCACCGCCATGCGGGCGAGCGTGTCGGTCTCGCCCCGTTTCGCGAGGTGCTTGGCGATCAACGCCATGGCGGCCGCCTCCTTGTAGCGGGTCAGCGCGTGGAACCACTCCAGGTGTGGCACCGGTGCGCCGGTCTCCTCCTCGTACGCGGCGAGCAGCTCACGGTCCGACGGCATGCCCGAGTCGACATCCGCGGGCACCACCGGGTGCCGGGCCTCATCGGTGAAGAACAGCAGCCAACTCAGGTCGATGCGGGGGTCCGAGCGTGACCAGATCTCCCAGTCGATCACGGCTCGCACCCGGTCGCCGTCGCAGAGCATGTTCCCGAGCCGGTAGTCGCCGTGCACCACCACCGACGGGAGCGGCTCAGGTGCCGCGGCCCGCAGGGCCCCGGCACACTCCTGGTATCCCCGACGCACCTCGTCGTGAACCGTGTCGAAGGTCCGCGTCCAGCGGTCCACCTCGCCGACGGGAGACACCACCTCCTCGTCGCCGAGCCCGAGGTCCTCAGGGGCCAGCCGGTGCAGCGCGGCGAGCATCCGCACGGCCCCGAACGCCCGGGCCCGCGAGGTGGGCTCGTGCAGCCGCTCCCGGGACGACGCCTCGAGCAGCGGTTCGAGGCATTCGCCCTCCACGAGCGCGGTGGCGAACAGCGGTGGCACCTCCGGCGGGTCGCCGGCGTCGGTGAACAGCAGCGGGGGCACCGCCACGCCCGGTCGCCGGTCGAGGGCCCCGATCACCCGGGCCTGGCGGAGCATGTCGCGGTTGCGCACCGGCGGCAGGCCCGGTGGGGCCACCTTCAGCACCGCGGTGCGCACCGCGGCCGGGCCGTCGTGCACGTCCGCCGCCACCACCAGACCGACGGTTCCGCCGGTCATCGGTCGCAGGCCGTCGAGCCGGCATCCCGGCGACCAGCGTTGCGCCGCGGCCTGGGCGCGGACGCCGAGCTCGGCCAGGTCCAACTCCTTCACGCGGCCCTCCGATGCGGCATGATGAGGAAACTAACAACTGCGTCACCTCAGCGGAGCGACGAGCGGCGTGTCCCGAACCACCCACTTCCCCGACTACACCCCCACCAGCGGCCACCTCGTGCGTGAGAGCGCGCGCCGCTGGGGCGACCAGCCGTTCGTCGCCCTCGGCGACGACCGCCTCAGCTACGCCGAGGTGGAGGAGCGCTCGGCCCGGCTCGCCCGCGGCCTCCTGGTCTCCGGGGTGGGGAAGGGCTCCCGGGTCGGGCTCCTCGCGCCCAACGGCCCCGACTGGGTGGTGGGTTGGTTCGCCATCACCCGCATCGGTGCCGTGGCGGTGATGCTCAACACCTACAGCAAGACCCCCGAGCTCCGCCGGGCGCTGCGCCACAGCGACCAGGCCGTCCTGCTCACCGTGGGGTCGCACCTCGGCAACGACTACCTCGACCGCCTCGAGGAGGCGGCAACCGGCCTCGCCGACCAGACCCACGAGCACCTCCTGCTGGACAGCCACCCCTTCCTGCGCTCGGTGTGGACCTGGGGGGCCGAGCCGCGGCCGTGGTGCGGCGCCCTCGAGGACCTCGCCGCCCGTGGCGACGCGGTGCCCGGGTCGCTGCTGGTCGAGGCCGAGGCAGAGGTCCACCCCGCCGACCCCATGGTGGTCGTGTACTCGTCGGGCTCCACCGCCGATCCCAAGGGGGCGGTGCACTCCCACGGTGCGGTGGTCCGTCACGCCCACAACCTCGGGCAGATGCGCGACCTGCGCCCGGACGACGTCCTCTACACGCCCATGCCGCTGTTCTGGGTGGGCGGGTTCAGCTTCACCCTGGTCGGGGCGATGCACGCCGGTGCCGCCCTCGTGTTCGAGGAACGCTTCGAGCCCGGCGCCACCCTCGAACTGCTCGAGCGCGAGCGCGTCACCCAGGTGCTCGGCTGGCCGCACATGGCGAAGGCCCTCGTGGACCACCCGACCTTCGCCGAGCGCGACCTGAGCTCGATCCGGGCCGGATCGATGGCCGCACTCCTGCCCCAGCACCTGCAGGCCGACGCGGACGTGCCCACGGCCAACTCCCTCGGCATGACCGAGACCCTCGGCCCCCACACCTTCGACACCCGCGAGGAACTCCCGCCCGGGAAGGAGGGCAGCTTCGGGTTCTCGGTCCCGGGGGTGGAGCACCGGATCGTGGACCCGGTCACCGGCGAGGAGCTCCCCACCGGCGAGGTGGGTGAGCTCTGGCTGCGCGGGTACTCGCTGATGCTCGGGCTCCACAAGCGGGAGCGGGCCGAGACCTTCACCCCCGACGGCTGGTACCGCACCGGCGACGCCGGCTGCTTCGACGAGGACGGGCACTTCTACTTCACCGGGCGGATGGGCGACCTCATCAAGTCCTCGGGCATGAACGTGACCCCCCGCGAGGTGGAGGAGGTGCTCGAGGAGATGGACGAGGTGGTCATGGCGTTCGTGACCGGCATCGAGCACCCCGACCGGGGCCAGGACGTGGTGGCCGCGGTTGCGCTCCGGCCGGGCGAGCAACTCGACGAGAACGCCGCCCGTGCCCGGGTCAAGGAGGAGCTCGCCTCCTACAAGGTGCCCCGACGGATCGCGGTGTTCGGTGACCAGACCGAGTTGCCGTGGCTGGACTCGGGCAAGGTCGACCGCCGCCGACTGGCCCTGCTGCTCGAGGAGCGCTTCGGGGCCGGCGCCCCGTGAGCGACACGCGACCGACCTTCGACCCGTACTCGGAGGCCTTCTTCGAGGACCCGTGGGAGGTCTACCGGTGGATGCGCGACGAGGCGCCGGTGTTCCACCACCCGGAGCTCGACTTCTACGCGGTGTCCCGCTACGACGACTGCGTCGAGGTCCACCGCGACCACCGCAGCTTCACCTCGACCCGGGGGGTGACCCTGGACCAGCTCCGCAGCGCGGCGTTCGGCGACACGGTGGCCGCGGTCGGGTCGATCATCATGATGGACCCGCCCGAGCACGAGCGGATGCGGAAGCTGGTGAGCCGGGCTTTCACCCCCCGTCGGGTGGCGGGCTGGGAGCCCGTGGCCCGCGGGGTGATCGAGGGGTTCCTCGACGGCCTCGCCGGGGCGGAGAGCTTCGACGTGGTGTGCGACGTCGCCGGGCCGTTCCCGGTGGAGGTGATCTCGGAGATCGTGGGTGTGCCCGCGGCCGACCGCCAGCAGCTGCGCGCCTGGGCCGACGCGATGCTCGAACGGGAGGTCGGCGACCCCCTTCCGCCGCCCGCCGCCATGGCCGCCGGCGCCTCGTTCTTCGGCTACGTGCACGACCTGGTGGTGGAGCGGCGGGCCCGCCCCGGCGACGGGATGATCGACGACCTCCTCGCCGCCGAGGTGGCGACGGAGGACGGCGTCACCGAACGGCTCTCCGATCTCGACGTGGCCTACTTCGTCGCCCTCCTCACCGCAGCGGGGGCGGAAACGGTGACCAAGCTGGTGGCCAACGGCGTGATGACCTTCGCCGAGCACCCGGACCAGCTGGTCCACCTCCGATCGGACCCGTCGCTCGCCGCTTCGGCCGTGGAGGAGGTGCTCCGCTGGCGCGCCCCGAGCCAGTACCAGGGCCGGTTCTCGGTGGCCGAGCGCGAGTTCCACGGCGTCACCATCCCGGCCGGTCGTCCGGTGCTCATCGTCACCGGTGCCGCCAACCGCGACCCGCGCGCCTACGACGACCCCGACCGGTTCGACATCTCACGCACCGGGCCCGTCCCGATCAGCTTCGGCCACGGCATCCACTACTGCATCGGGGCCCACCTGGCCCGGTTGGAGGGGAGCATCGCCTTCGGTGAGCTGTACCGGCGATGGCCCGACCTCACCGTCGACCTCGACGGCATCCGCTACGTCCACATGACCAACGTCGCCGGGCCCTCGTCGGT
>JBMOJH010000137.1:0-7708 GCA_049316905.1 Microthrixaceae bacterium
ACTCCGCCGACGGCTTTCCACCTTGCGCGACGAACTTCCTGCCGTCAGGTGGTGACGAGGATCCGCTCGGTGGCGAAGCTGCCGATGCCCACGGCCCGCCCGTCGATCTCCACCGTGGCCGTGCCGTCGGGGCTCAGTGCGGTGAGCACGCCGGCGTGGCCCGGCAGCAGCGAGTTGGACTCCAGGAACTCCAGCAGCCCCGGGGTGAACTCGAGCTCCTCGGGGATGCGGCTCACGGTGAACGGGGCGCCCACCTGCAACTCCGACAGCGGCCGGCTCGCCGGGGCGGTGTAGTCCGCGCCAGGGATCGGGTTGCCGTGCGGGCAGGTGGTGGGCTCGCCCATCACGCGGCTCAGCGCTGCCTCCACCGAGTCGGAGATGACGTGCTCCCACTTGCCCGCCTCCACGTGGGCCTCGGCCCACGACAGTCCGAGCACGTCGGTGAGGAAGCGTTCGGCGAGGCGATGACGACGTACCACCCGCTCGGCGAGGGAGCGGCCCTCGGGGCTGAGGGAGATCGAGCCGTGGCGGAGCTCGATCAGGCCCTCGGTCTCGAGTCGTCGGATCATCTCGGACACCGCAGGGCGTGAGACCTCGAGACGTTCGGCGATCCGGGCCTGGATCACGTCGATCTGGTCCTCACGCAGCTCCCAGATGGCCTCGCAGTACTCCTCGAAGGCCGGGTGGAACTCCTTGGCACGGGCCGTGGCTCCTCGGCCCCTCGGGGCGGTGGCGGACATGAGCGGGATGCTACGCCGTCACCGGGGCCCGGACCGGCCGGAAAAATGCATCGGGGCCGGGTGACCGCCCCGTCACCCGGCCCCGCCGAACGGATCATCGCCCCGTCACCGTTCGTTGCAGGTCCCACGGTGCCCGGTCCGACCTCAAGAGCGGCTCAGGATCGGATCAGGACTTCCTCGGCCGGGAGGAAGCACCCGCCGGGGACCGTGTCGGGGGGCATGGGTACAGTCCGCCCGGTGGGGCCCTCGATTCCCACGGGCCGCCCCGGCGGGGGCGCCGGCCCGGCCGACCCGCTGGTCGGGTTCGGCGCGCCGGTGCGGGCGTGGTTCACCTCGTCGTTCCCGGCCCCCACCGGGGCGCAGGCCGGAGCATGGGGACCGATCGCGGCGGGTCGCCACACGTTGCTGTGTGCGCCCACGGGGTCCGGCAAGACGCTGGCCGCGTTCCTCTGGGCCATCGACACCCTCGGGCGGTCGCCGGCACCGGAACCGGGCGTACGGGTGCTCTACGTGTCGCCGTTGCGGGCACTCGCGGTGGACGTCGACCGGAACCTGCGCGCCCCGCTGAAGGGGATCGCGCTCGCCGCCGAGCGTCTCGGCGAGCCGTTCCACCCGCCCGGTGTGGCGCTGCGAACCGGCGACAGCACCGCCGAGGAGCGCCGGGCCCTCGTGCGGCGCCCGCCCGAGATCCTGATCACCACCCCCGAGTCGCTCTACCTCATGCTCACCTCGCGGGCCCGCGACACGCTCGTGGGGGTGGAGACCGTGATCGTCGACGAGATCCACGCGCTCGCCCCCACCAAGCGGGGCGCGCATCTGGCGTTGTCGCTCGAACGGCTCGAGCACCTGGTGCGGGCCGCAGGGCGCGAGCCGGTCGCGGAGCGGGCGGCGGTGGTGCAGCGGATCGGCCTGTCGGCCACGCAGCGGCCGCTCGAGGTGGTGGCGGGCTTCCTCGGTGGCGCCTCGGCCGGACCCGACCCGGCGGAGCCCCCCGTCCCGCGACCAGTGGAGGTGGTCGACGCCGGGGTGCGCAAGGAGCTCGATCTCCGGGTCGTCGTCCCCGTGGAGGACCTCGGCGCCCTCGGCGAGGTGGTGGAGGGCCCCGCGTCGGGACCGGTCTCGGCCGGCCCCGTGCGTCGCAGCATCTGGCCCGCCATGCACCCGGCGCTGCTCGAGCTCGTGAAGGAGCACCACTCCACGCTGGTGTTCGTCAACGCCCGCCGGCTCGCGGAGCGGCTCGCGAGCCGGCTCAACGAGCTCGACGCGGAGGCCACCGCCGGTGCCGCGCCGGAGCACGTGGGCGACGAGGCGGCGGGTACCTCGGCGCCCGAGGGTCACGAGCTGGTCAAGGCGCACCACGGCTCGCTCTCGCGCGAGCGCCGCCTGGAGGTGGAGGACCAGCTCAAGCGCGGTGAGCTCCGGGGCCTGGTGGCCACCAGTTCGCTGGAGCTCGGCATCGACATGGGCGCGGTCGACCTCGTGGTGCAGGTCGCCTCACCGGGGTCGGTGGCCGCGGGCCTGCAGCGGGTGGGCCGAGCCGGGCACCAGGTGGGCGCCCCGAGCCGGGGCCGGATCTTCCCGAAGCACCGTGCCGACCTGCTGGAGGCCGCGGTGGTGGTGCAGCGGATGCGCGACGGGCTCATCGAGGCCACCGCGGTGCCGGCCAACCCGCTCGACGTGCTCGCCCAGCAGCTCGTGGCCGCGTGCGCCCTCGACGACGAGTGGACCGACGCCGACCTCTACTCGCTCGCCCGTTCGGCCGCGAACTTCGCCACCCTGAGCCGCGAGGTGTTCGACGCCACCCTCGACATGCTCGCGGGCCGGTACCCGTCGGAGGAGTTCGCCGAGCTGCGGCCCCGGGTGGTGTGGGACCGGGTCGCCGGCACCGTGCGCGGCCGCGCCGGGGCCCAGCGCCTGGCCGTCACCTCCGGCGGCACGATTCCCGACCGCGGTCTGTACGGCGTGTTCCTGCCGGACGGCACCCGGGTGGGCGAGCTCGACGAGGAGATGGTCTACGAGTCCCGCGTCGGCGAGACGTTCCTCCTGGGTGCCTCCACCTGGCGGATCGAGGACATCACCTTCGAGCGGGTGGTGGTCACCCCGGCGCCGGGCCAGCCGGGGAAGATGCCGTTCTGGCACGGCGACGGTCCGGGCCGCGACGCGGAGCTCGGCCGGGCCCTCGGCGGGTTCGTGCGCACGCTCCGCTCGATGCCCGCCGAGGAGGCGGCCGAGCGCCTCCGCGAGGTGCACGCGCTCGACGAGCTCGCGGCGGCCAACGTGCTGTCGTACCTCGACGAGCAGGCCGAGGCCACCGGCGCGGTGCCCGACGACCGCACCCTCGTGGTGGAGCGCTTCCGCGACGAGATCGGGGACTGGCGGCTCTGCATCCACTCGCCGTTCGGGGCCCGGGTCCACGCGCCGTGGGCCACGGTGCTGCGCGCGCGGCTCGCGGAGCACTTCGACGAGCTCGGCGGCGACGCTCTCGGGGTGGAGGTGCTGTGGTCCGACGACGGCATCGTCGTGCGGCTGCCGGAGGCCGCGGAGGACGTCCCGCCCGAGGTGCTCTTCCCCGACCCCGACGAGGTGGACCGCGAGGTGGTGGAGGTGCTGCCCGGCACCTCGGCCTTCGCAGCGCGGTTCCGGGAGTGCGCCGCGCGGGCGCTGCTCCTGCCCCGCCGGCGCCCGGACCGCCGCACGCCGCTGTGGCAACAGCGCCAGCGGGCGGCGGACCTGCTCGCGGTGGCCGCCCGGTACCCGAGCTTCCCGATCCTCCTCGAGGCCACCCGCGAGTGCTGCAACGACGTGTTCGACCTGCCGGCGCTGCGCCAGGTGCTCTCCGAGGTGCGGAGCCGTCGCATCCGCGTGGTGCAGGTGGCGACCGCCCAGGCGTCGCCCTTCGCCCGGTCCCTGCTGTTCGGCTGGATCGCGGTCTACATGTACGAGGGCGACGCCCCGCTCGCGGAACGGCGGGCCGCCGCGTTGGCGCTCGACCGCGAGCTGCTCCGCGACCTGCTCGGCGCCGAGGAGCTTCGGTCGCTCCTCGACGCCGAGGTGGTGGCGCAGGTGGAGGCCGAGCTGCAACGGCTCACCCCCGAGCGGGCCGCCCGCGACGAGGACGAACTCCACGACCTGCTGCGGGTGCTCGGCCCGCTCGACCCGATGGAGCTCGCGGCGCGGAGCACCCCCGAACTCGTCGCGCGCCTCGACGAGGTGGTGGCCGGGCTCGTGGAACGACGCCGGGTCATCGAGGTGGGCGTCGGCGGCGACCGGCGCCTGGCCGCGGCCGAGGACGCGGGTCGTCTCCGCGACGCGCTGGGCGTGGCGGTCCCGGTCGGGCTGCCCGCCGCGTTCACCGACCCGGTCGACCGCCCGCTGCGCGACCTCGTGGAGCGCTTCGCCCGTACCCACGGCCCGTTCACCACCGCGCAGGCCGCCGACCGCCTCGGGGTGCGGGCCGAGCTGGTCGTGGCCACCCTCGGCTCGCTCGCCGCCGACGGTCGGGTCATCGACGGTGACTTCACCCCGGGCGGCAACCAGCGCGAGTGGTGCGACGCGGAGGTGCTCCGGCGCCTCCGTCGCCGATCGCTCGCCGCGCTCCGCAAGGAGGTCGAGCCGGTCGAGTCGCCGGCACTGGCCCGGTTCCTGCCGCGCTGGCAGGGCGTGGGTGGTCGCCGCAGCGGACCCGACGCCCTCGCCGAGGCGATCGGCGTGCTGCAGGGCGCGGCGCTCCCGGCGTCGGTGCTGGAGTCCGACATCCTCCGCCTGCGTGTCGGGGAGTACCGCCCCGCGGACCTCGACCTCCTCTGCTCCACCGGGGAGCTGGTGTGGATCGGCGCCGGCGCGGTGGGCGCTGACGATGGCCGGGTGCGCCTGGTGTGGCGCGACCAGGTCCCGTTCCTCGTGCCGCCGCCGGACCCGCCCGAGCCGGACGGGCCGACCGACGGTCCCCACCACCGGGTGCTGCGGGAGCACCTGGCCGGCCGCGGCGCGTCGTTCTGGGCCGACCTGCAGGGCGCGGTGGCGGAGGCGGGCCTCCCCTACGAGGACGACGTGGTGCTCGCGGCGCTCTGGGACCTGGTCTGGGCCGGGGAGGTCACCAACGACTCACCCGCGCCGCTGCGGTCCCGGGTGACGGGTGGCAGGTCCACCCCGTCGCGCCGGGCCACGGGCTCGCGCTCCCGCCGCCCCGGTCCCGCGTTGCGGCGCACCAACCGCCTCGGTCCCCCGGCCGCCGCCGGGCGGTGGTCGCTCACGGCGGCCCTCTTCGAACCCGTGCCGTCGCCCACCGAGGCGGCCACCGCACGGGCGCTGCAGCTCCTCGAGCGCTACGGCGTGCTCACACGCGAGATGGCGCTGGCCGAGGGCGTCCGCGGCGGCTTCGCCGGTGTGTACCCCGTGCTGCGCCTGCTCGAGGAGCGCGGCCAGGTGCGCCGGGGCTACTTCGTGGCGGGCCTCGGCGCGGCGCAGTTCGCCCACGCCGGGGCGGTCGACCGACTGCGGGGCGCGGCCGCATCCGGCCCCGGCCCCGAGGGCGACGAGGTCCACCGGGAACGGATGCCATGGGAACCCGAGCCGGAACCGTCGCCCGCGGCCGACGCGCTCGTCCTCGCTGCGGTCGACCCCGCCCAGCCGTTCGGTGCGGCCCTGGCGTGGCCACCCTCGGCGGGCCAGCCGTCGCGGTCGATCGGCGCCTACGTGGTGATCAGCGACGGGGAGGCCTGCGCGTACGTGGAGCGCGGCGGCAAGGGCCTGCTGACCTTCCCGGCAGCGGACCGGCACCCGGGCTGGGCCGCCACGCTCGCGGGCCTGGTGCGCGGCGGTCCCCTGCGACGGCTCCGGCTCGAGCGGATCGACGGGGCGCCCGCCGCCAGCTCCCCGCACGCCGGCGCGCTCGCGGCCGTCGGCTTCGTGGAGGGCTACAAGGGCCTGACCCTCGACGCCTGAAGGCGCGCCGCCCGAACCGCTACGGTGAGGGCGCACCGAAACTGGACAGGTGTCCAGCTTTCCGATCCGACGGGGGACCCGCCATGGCCAGCACCACGTCCACGAACCTCGGCGAGGCGGCCGACGGCGACCGCAACCGGCGCTTCGAGGGGAAGGTGGTGCTCGTCAGCGGCGTCGCCCGCGGCCAGGGCCGCAACCACGCGGTCCGCTTCGCCCGCGAGGGTGCCCGGATCATCGGCTACGACGTCTGCCACGACATGGAGCACGCGCCGTACCCGCTGGCCACCGAGGAGGACCTGGCCGAGACGGTGCGGCTGGTCGAGGCGGCGGGCGGGGCCATGCACGCGGATGTCGCGGACGTGCGCGACTGGGACGCCGTCAAGCGGGTCACCCGCGCCGGGGTCGAGAAGTTCGGCCGGCTCGACGTGATCTGCGCGAACGCCGGCACCTACTCGCCGATGCCCGTGCAGTACGTGGCGAACGACAGCTGGGACGAGACCGTCGACATCAACCTCACGGGCGTCTTCCACACCGTGAAGGCCGGCCTCCGGCCGTTGATCGAGCAGAACGAGGGCGGCGCGGTCGTGATCACCTCGTCGACCGCCGGGCTCAAGGGCTTCTACGGCGCCCCTGCCTACAACGCGGCCAAGCACGGCGTGGTGGGCCTGATGCGGTCGCTCGCCCTGGAGCTCGCCCCGAACATGATCCGGGTCAACTCGGTGCACCCCACCAGCGTGTACACGCCGATGATCATCAACGACGTGTTCCCCAAGCTGGTGCGCATGGACCTCGAGGACCCGGGCGAGGAGGAGGCCGGCGAGTTCCTCCGGACCATGCAGCCCATGGACGTGCCGTGGATCCACGCGGACGACGTGTCGAACCTTGTGCTGTTCCTCGCCTCCGACGAGGCCCGCTACATCACGGGCTCGACCATCGCGGTCGACGCCGGGGCGCTGCAGAAGTAGCCGCTCGGCGTCGGGCGGCACCGCGCTCCACACTGTCGGGGTGCCGGAGGGCGACACCATCCACCGGGCCGCGGCCCGGCTCCGTCCCGCGTTGGAGGGGCAACGGCTCGAACGCTTCGCAGCGCCGCGCCTCACCGGGCCCCGTCCTCGCACCGGCGAGCGGATCGACGCCGTGGAGGCCGTGGGCAAGCACCTGCTCGTGCGCTTCGGCGGCGGGCTGACCGTGCGCACCCACCTGCGCATGACCGGATCGTGGCACCTGTACCGGGCGGGGGAGCGGTGGCGGAAGCCGCGCCACCTGCTGCGGCTGCTGGTCGGTGTGGAGGGCTGGGACGCGGTGTGCTTCGCCGCGCCGGTCGTGACCTCGCACCCGACCGCGGCAGAAGCGGGCCCGGCGTCGCCGGTGGTGCACCTGGGGCCGGACCTGTGCCGAGCGGACGCTGCGTCCGAGGAGGTGCTGGCGCAGTGCGTCGCGCTGATGGATCGCTGGTGCGCGCCCGCCACGCCGATCGGTGACGTGCTGCTCGACCAGCGGTGCTGCAACGGCGTGGGCAACGTGTACCGCTGCGAGGTGCTCTGGGCCGAACGGCTGCATCCCCTGGTGCCCCTCGGCCTGGTCCCGGCCGACCTCCGCCACCGGTTGGTCGCCACCTCGGGGCGGCTGCTGCGGGCGAACCTCGGCCGGGGCGACCGCACCACCGTCCCCGGTGGCCTCGCGGTCTACGGCCGGGCGGGGCGGCCCTGCCGGCGCTGCGGCACGGCCGTGCGCTCCGACCGGGCCGGCGACGCCGCGCGCATCACCTACTGGTGCCCGACCTGTCAGCCGGCCCCTCCCGGCGCGACACTCCCGGGGTGAGCACGCCGTCGAACCGCCGCCCGGCCCGCGGCCGACGCGCCGCGTTCGCGGGGGTGGCCCTCGCCACCGCGGCCATGGTGGCGTCCTGCGGCAGCGACGGATCCGGCGATGCATCGGGCCCGACGATCACCACACCCACGGCCGCCGCACCGACGACCACTGCACCGACGACCACTGCACCGACGACCACTGCACCGACGACC
>JBMOJH010000138.1:0-7198 GCA_049316905.1 Microthrixaceae bacterium
GTCGTGGTGGTGGAGGCGGTCGTGGTGGTGGGGGCGGTCGTGGTCGTCGACCTCGGGACGGTGGTCGTCGTGGTCGTCGTCCTGGTCGGCCACGTCCACCACGACCACCAGTTCGTCGCCGCACCGGCGTCGGCCTGGAGGATGACGCCGATCGCCACCGCGAGCGCGGCGGCGGTGACGGCGGGCTTCGCGAAACGTCCCCTGGTCATGCGGTCGTCCTTCCCTCGGAGGCTCCCCAGCGGCCCCCCCGGGCACCTGTTCGAGGGTACCGCCGACCCGGTGCGGCGTGACGGGCCCGGGCTCAGCGCAGGCAGCGCTCCAGGAACGCCTCCACCGGCGGCGTGACCACCTGTTCGCCCGGCACGCCGAGACGGGTGTTGACCTGCTCGTGGGTGTACGGGTTCGCGTCCAGCACGTCCGCCGAGCCGCCGGCCTCGCGGACCGCGGTGGCGAAGTCCCGGGCGATCACCTCGCGCCGCGGCACGCCGCGGGTGACCACCAGGAACGAGGGCATCGACCCCGGCTGCGTGCGGGCCTGCAGGGTGGGCGACGCGTCAGCGAGCGTGGCCGGGTCCTGGCCGAACGCGGTGGCGTAGATGCCGTCCTCGTCATCCGCGAGACCGGTGGTGAGGTCGTAGGCCGCGCTGTCGAGGCTCACCACGCACCGCACCGCGGTGCGGTCCCGGCCGGTGGCACCCAGCAGTGTCGGGTTGGTCCCGACGATCGACACCAGCTGCGCCCCCGCCGAGTGGCCCACCAACACCACCTTCGACGGGTCGATGCCGAACTCGGCCGCATCGTCGATCACCCGGTCCACCGCCGCGGCCACGTCGCGGCCGAACGCCGGCCACCGCACGTCGTTGTCGGGCGTCGCCAGCCGGTAGTTCACCGACACGAGCACCGCGCCGAGCCGGCCGGCCCACGCGACCTTCGTGTCGATCGCGTTCCCCCGCTTGTCGCCCACCCGCCAGCCGCCACCGTGCACCCAGACGATCACCGGACAACCGGTCGCACCCGGCCGCCGGTAGACGTCCATGCTCAGCAGGTCGGGCCGCACGCCGGGCGCCTCGTCGTAACGCCGGACCTCGGGACCCTCGAGCGGGCCGGTGCACGACACGTCGCCCGCCGGGACGGCACCGGCACGCGCGCCGGTGGTCGACGCACTCGTGGTCGGTGTTGTGGTCGATGCCGTGGTGGTGGGTGCAGCGGTGGCCCCTCGGCCGGCGCGTTCCGGGGTGGTGCTGCACGCCGCCGCCAGCACGGCGAGCGCCAGCAGCGCGCTCATGGCGACGGCCGTCGTGGTGGCCGGGTTCCGTCGGAGTGTCCTCATCCGCATGCCGTCACGATGCCGCCGGCGTGTGATGGTTCCGTGAGCGGGACGTGAGGGTCCGGCGGGTCAGCCGACGTCGCAGTAGCGCTCCGACGCGGCGTCGAGCGTGCGGGTGGCCGCAACGTCGTCCGCCCCGTCGTCGAGCGCCGCCACGTCCGCCACGAGTCCCGGCGCCGCGGTGGTGCCGGCGAGCCGGCCGGCGAGCGCGGTGCGGTAGTCGGCGACCGTGCGGGCCGCCTCTGCGATCGAGGCGGTGGGGGCCACATCTGCCGCGTCCCGAAGGGTGGCCGCCTGGGCCGTCAGCGCGGGCACCGGAGTGGCATGGCCGGTGGCGTCGGCCACCGCGGGCGCCGAGGCCAGTCGCTCGCAGAAGTCCCCGCCCGAGGGCCGCGAACCCACCCAGCCGGCCACCGCGGCGCCGGACAGGAGCACGATCACGGCCGCCACGGCCATCGGTCGGACACGTCGTGGATCCATCGTCACCTCAGAGCTCGTCCGGACCGAACGACACCGTGTAGTTGACGCCGAGGAACTGGAGGTACAGGTCGCCGGTGGCCCGCACCGGCAGGGGCAGCACCTCGATCTCGACGGTGCCCGAGATGTCCGCGAGGGTCGCGGAGTACGTCACGAGCCAGAGGTCGAGGTTCACCGACGCCTCCGCCTGCGCGTCGGCCGTGATGTCGAGGGTGTTCCAGCCGGCCGAGCCGCCGGCCGGCGCGATCCACGAGTACCCCACCGTGAGGGTCAGCGTGATCTCGGCCATCGCGTAGACGTTGAGGTGCGACCACCCGGCGGTCTCCTGGCGCTCGAAACCGCCCGTGACCGAGCCCGTGATCGAGGCGAACGACCCGTCGGTGAAGCCGACGGAGAGGTCCGCCCCCACCACGTAGGTGTTGGCGAACAGGATCTCGCCGTCGATCTGGAAGTCGTCGACCGGCTGGCAGGTGGTGCAGTGGGTCCACGACACGGTGAGCTCACGCACCTTCTGCGCCGCGAGCTGCTCCTCGGCGCTGACGGTCTGCTCGGCCGCGTCGTTCGCGTCCTGGGCGGCGGCGAGCGCCTGGTCGGCGGTGTCCTGCGCGTCGTTCGCCTGGGCCTGCAGCAGGTTGGACGTGTTCGTGGCCTCCTCGAGGCGGGCCTGCGCCGCGGCCACGGCGTCCGAGGAGCCCGCCGCGCCGGACTCCGCGTCGTCGAGCTCGTCCTCGGCGCCCGCGAGCTGCGAGCCATTCCCCGCGGCCGCGTCGTCGAGGGCCTGGGCGAGCGCCTGGCGGGCCGCCGCGAGCTCGTCCTGCGCGGCCTGGTAGTCCGCGACCGCGTTCTGGAGATCCTGGGTGGCATCGTCGGCCACGCCCGCCGCGGACGTCGCCAGCGCGACCGCTGACTTCGTCGCCTTCGCGAAGGCCGCCGAGTAGGCCGTGGCCTCCTTCGCCTCGCGGTAGGTCAGGAGGTCGGCGGGTGCGCTGCCGCCGGGCCCGAACGGGTTGCCCGCCTGGTTCTGCACGCCACCGGCCGGCGACAGACTGCTGCCGAGGGCCTGGGACTGCGAACCCTGGGCGAAGGTGAGGGTGAGTGTGGCGGCCGCGGTCCACGAGCAGGAGGCCACCGCGAAGGCGAAGCTGCCCTCGAAGCTGAAGGCCGGGGCCTGCACGCCGAGCGCGAGCGTGATCCCGTCCGCGGGTTGCGGATCGTCGGAGGGGTACTCGTTGGAGAGCACCACCGGCTGGTCGTACTGCCGGGTGATCTTGTCGAACGTCTCGGGCAGGTTCAGCGACGTGGTGCCGGTGAGGGTGTAGTAGGTGGTGCCCATCGAGCGGTAGACGGTGCCGGTGAGCTTCGGGGCACCGCTCCACATGGAGCAGTCGCCCGGGTCCGTGTCGTAGGTGATCGACGCGCCGTACCAGCCGGTACCCGGCGAGCCGCTCCCTCCGGGGGCGAAGGTCACCGTGGCCGTGCCGGCGAGGCCGCGGAACGTCACGCCGTCGAGTGAACCGGTGAGGCTGGCGTCGCCGTTCGGGTCGATCGTCCCCGAGACCTTCAGCTCGTCGTCCTGGTCGAACAGCCCGAGCGGCACCGACGCCGCCATCGACGCCGAGTCCGTGGGCGCGCCCGCCGCCCGGGCGAAGGTGACCGTGGAGGCCGCGGTGAAGCCGGCGAGGTTCACGTCAGCGGTGGACGGGTTGGCGAACGAGTACGTGCCCGCCCCGCTGCCGACGGTGGTGTACGGGCCGGTCACCGACAGGGTCGGGAGACCGAGGGTGCCCGGCACCGTGACCGCGGCGGTCAGGTCGAAACCCGTCGCGGTGAGGGTCACGCTCGCCGCGGCGATGGAACGCGTGGGGGTGGTCAGCGTGGCACCGTTGGCCGGCGAGGTGACCGTGACGGGGTCCGTCCCCGAGCCGATCGACACGTCCAGCGAGGTCACCAGCTGGTCGCCGAACGCTAGGGCGAACGTGGTGGACGGCACGGTGCCCTTGAGGTCCGAGATCGTGGTGCCCACCTCGGTGCCGCTCAGGGAGACGGCCACCTGGTTGCCGAGCAGCGACGTGGTGCCGGCGACGGCCACCGTCGGGTCGCCGAACCCGATGGACGAGGGCACGGTCGTGCTGATCCGGGCGTCGGTCACGACGAAGGACGCCGGGGCGGGGGCGAGCTCGAGCTGCGGCGCCGTGCCCGTGAAGGTGATCTGGCTCACGCCGTTCGCGGGCTCCACCACGGTGCCGCTCACGGGCACCGTCGCCTGGTCGAACACGGCGCTCCCGGTGACCGTCATCGAGGTGGCGCCGCCGGCCACCGCGACCGCGACCGTGGTGCCGCTCAGCGGGAGCCCGCCGATCGAGGTGGTCCCGAGGGTCACCTCCGCGGACCCGGAGAACGAGACCGGGTCGAGCGCGAGTGTCATGGGCGGGGCGGACGACGGGGTGAACGCGAGGACCAGCCCGGCGCCGGACGCGGCACCCTGCTCGCCGCACGCCACCGGGGCGACGGTGAGGTTCGCGTTCGAGTCGAGCAGCAGTCCTGCGGCACCGAGGTTCACCCCGCCCGCGGGCCGGAGGTCGACCACGAGGCAGGGGGCGGCGTCAGCGAGCTGCGCCGAGGCCGTCGCCGACCGGATGTCGGGCACGCCGAGCGCTGCGTTCACCTGCGACGGCAGGGCCGCGTTCGCGGTGAGCGTGGCCGACGGGTTCGCGCCGGTGGAGAGCTGCACGGCCAGGCCGGAGAGGTCGAGCCCGGCCACGCCCGCATAGTTCGGCCACGCACCCCCCGCCGGGGTGACCGTGGCGGCGAGCGACCCCGCCGCGAGCGTGCCGGTGAGGCCGGCGGGCACGGTGGAGGGCCCCGCCGGGGCGAACGACGTGGCGGAGAGCGTGGCCGTACCGGTGACGCCGACCGTGGTGAGACCGCCCGTCACGGCCACCGAGACGGAGAGCGAGTCGACCGCGACCGAAACCGCGGCGTCGGCCTTCCCCACCGGCACCCACCCGCCGGCCGCGGCGACGGTGATGCCGAACCGGGTGGGCGAGGTGGAGGCCGGGTCGAACGTGGCCGTACCGGAGGACAGCGCGGCGGGCAGCGCCGATGCCAGGGCGGACGGCAGCGCCACGGTGGCCACGCCGCTGAGCGCGCCCGCGGCCACCGGCACGGCCGGTGCGCCGTTGGCCGGCTGGTAGGTGGAGTCGGCCGCGGTGGCCACGGCGACCGCGGCACCGAGGGTCCACCCAGCCGCGGGGGGGAGGTTGCCGAGCGCGGCCGCGGACATCGGCGGCCCGGCGAACGACACGGTGGTGGCCCGCGGCGCGCTGGCCACCGTGGCGGTGCCGGTCACGCCGATCGTGGCCCCGTTCGGGGTGAGGGTGAGCGTGGCGGTGGCCGAGCCGACGGTCAGCGGTGCCACGGTCACGGGTGCCGAGGGCCCGCTGAGCACCGCGGCGCCGGCTGTCCAGCCGCCGCTCACGGCCGCCGGGGTGGCCGCGCCGGGGAGGGTCAGCGAGGCCGACAGCTGCACGTCGAGCCCGCAGGCCGAACCCGCCGAGAGCGTGCAGTCGGCAGTGGTGCGCGCCGCCAGGCCGGTCACCGTCGCGGAGCCCACGGTGGTGGGACCGGCCGGGGGCGACGCGGCGGTGAGGCCGAGCCGGGGGCCGTCGAACGTGGCCGTGCCCGACAGGGGCAGGGCCGGCAGCGCACCGCCGCCGAGGACGAGGGGCGCGTCGGCGAAGGTGATCGTGGCCGTCGCGCCCTGCAGGACCACCGGGCCCGACGGGGCCGGGCCGCCGGGGCCGAGCTCGAGCGCGGCGGTGCCGCTCGCCGCGGTCGGCGACCAGGCGATGCGGAGCGACGCGAGCGTGAGGTCGGTCGCGAGCGGCACCCCGGTGAGGGCGCCGGTCGCGGTGGAGGTCCACCCCGAACCGTCGGAGCGCAGTGCGCCACTCACGGGCACGCCGAGACCGGCGAACTGCGCCAGGCCCACGGAGGTGAGGTTGAGGTCCGTGATCACCCCGCCCGGCGCGGCGGTGGCCGTGCCAGTGACGGTGAGGGCGGCGCCGCTCGGTGCCGCGCCCGACGACGCGGTACCCGAGGCCGCCACGAGGGCCACCGCCGGCGTTGTCGCCGACCACGAGAGCGTGGTGGTCGCGTTCCATCCCGTCGGCACGTCGAAGGGCACGCCCGACGCGGTGACGGTGCCGATCGCGGCGCCGAGGCCGGAGGACGACACGAACGGCAGGAGCAGGCCCGGGGCGGCGAGCGCGGGCGACGTGGTGGACCAGCCCGCCGGCAGCTGCACCGTGGCCGACTGCAGCTGCACCCCCGCCGCCGACAACGTGCCCGCGGCACCGGTGAGGACGAGCCCGCCGGGCAACGTGACCGTGGCGTCGGTGAACGTGGCCGTGCCGGGGGCACAGGTGGGCGCCGGGACCGTCGTGGTGGTCGTGGAGCCGGTCGTGGTCGTGGTGGTGCTCGTGGTCGTGGTGGTCGTGATCGTCGTGGTGGTCGCGGACGGCGCCCCGCCCTGCACGGTGGCCGACGGGATCAGCACGGTCGCACCGCCCGCACCGGTGAGCGTGGCCGGGCGTCCGGCCGACAGGTCGGCCAGGGCGGTGCACAGCGCGGCGGGCACCTCGTCATCGGGCAACTCGGTCACCGCGACCGGCACGGACTCGGTGGTCACCCGGCCGAACGAGTCGGTCACGCGCAGCTGCACGGTGCCCTCGGCGGGCTGGTCGGGGGCGGTGAAGGCGAGCGTGGGTCCGTTCGTGCCGGTACCGGACGGGAGGTCGAGATCGCCCTGCACCGACCACGCGTACTGGTACGGCGCGCCCGCGGAGGTGACGGTGCTCGTGACCACGACCGGCGTGTCGGTGGTGGCCACCAGCGAGTCGGCCCCGCCGGCGAGCTGCACCTGCAGGCCGTCGTCGCCCCACACCACCTCCACCGGAGCGGTGGCAGTGGCGGTGCCGCCCGCGGCGCGGACCGTGACCGAGAAGGTCAGCGAGGCATTCTGCGCCGTGGGGGCGAGGCTCGGCGCGGTGAAGGCGAGCTGCGGACCGTCGGTGGCACCGAGGACGGTGGCGTCGGGGCCGGCGGTCTGCGTCCACGAGTACGTGAAGGGCCCGGTGCCGCTGACCTGCGCGGCGAGCGTGGCGGACGTGCGGGTGGCCACCTGCAGGACCGAGCCGTCACCCACCTCCACGGTGGGCGCCACGATCGCCGGCGACGGAGCGGGCGGCGGTCCGAGCGGCCCGGCGTTCCCCCCGCTCCCGCCTGAGCTGCGGGCGACCGGACGGCCCACCCCCTCGATGGTGGTGGCGGTCGACCCGGTCGCAGAGGTGGGGCCGGGGGCCGCGGCGCCCAAGGTGGGCGGCACCAGGTGCA
>JBMOJH010000139.1:0-7175 GCA_049316905.1 Microthrixaceae bacterium
TGGAGCCCGGGAGGAGAATCGAACTCCTGACCTGCTCATTACGAGTGAGCCGCTCTGCCGACTGAGCTACCCGGGCGTGCCCGCACGAGGCGGACCCCGTCAACCTACCGCCGCGACGGGCCCTCCCCGAAATGGGAGGGGGCGGTCGCCTCAGTCGAGACGAGCCCGGGTGAGGTCGCAGTAGAAGCCGCCGCCCGTGGACCCCGAGTCGCTCTGCCAGATCGCGGGGGACACGCTGAGCGGGGTGGCGAGGGCCGAGACCGGGGTGGCCGCGGTACCCGCCTTCGGGATGATCGCCACCGCTGCGTAGTTCCACTGGTGGTTGGTGGGAGCGCTGTCGTGGATGGTCACGAGACCCGGGGCGACGCTCGGTGCGGCCATCGACTGCACCCAGAAGGTGTCGCCCACGGCCGAGTCGAGCCACTGCTGGACGAGGGTCTGGCCGGCGACCGGCACTCGGGCCACCGAGCCGTCCCAGTCGTTGCCGACCGCGAAGACCCACGCCCCGG
Organism: Microthrixaceae bacterium; assembly: GCA_049316905.1. Classification (GTDB taxonomy): domain Bacteria; phylum Actinomycetota; class Acidimicrobiia; order Acidimicrobiales; family Microtrichaceae; genus CAIPVR01. The sequence goes on from JBMOJH010000139.1 coordinate 510, forward strand.
TGGGCACACCGGGCAGGTAGATGTCGGGCGCACCGGACGGCGCACCCGACGCGCCGGCCACGCCGGCCGAGTCCGCCCCGGAGAACGCGAGCACCGTGAGCATCCCGTCGTAACCGCCCCGCGCCGGGGTGGCGGTCACCGTCGCGTTGGACAGGGTCGTCGGCACCCTCGCCGCCCAGATCTCCGACACGCCACCCTGCGAGCTGCTGCGCTTCACCAGGCTCCAGGTGAGCCCGGCCCCGGTCACGGTCGCCGACTGCCCGTTCGCCCCGTTCGGACCGTCGAAGGACACGAACGCCACGAGCAGGTCGCCCGGGGTGGGCGTGGTGAGCGCGGGGGAGGTCAACGCACCGCGGGCCCGACGGTTCACCTGGGCGTCGACCTTGATCACCGCCGGCGGTGCCGCCGAGTTGTCGACCGTGACGCTCACCGGCGCCGAGACCCCCACGTTGCCGGACGGGTCGGTGGCCTCCGCGGTGAGCGTGTGGGCGCCGTTGGCCACCGCCCTGGTGTCCCACGACGTCTGGAACGGCGGGGTCGTCACCGCGGACCCGACGAGCACGCCGTCGACCTTGAAACGGACGGAGGCCACGCCCACGTTGTCGACGGCGCTCGCGGCCACCGGGACGATGCCGGTGATCGTCTTCCCCGCCGGGGGCTCCGTGACCGTGACCTGCGGCTTCGTCGTGTCGGCGACGGGAGCGGTGGCGGGCACCACCTCCACCGCCGCGAGGTTCCAGCGATCCGCGGTCGGCGCGGTGTCGGCGACCGTCAGGGTCGAGCCCACCGCGGTCGAGGGCCGGTCCGTGCGCTGGGACCAGAAGGTGTCACCCACCAGGTTGTCGACCCACTGGCGGACCATGACCTGACCCGACGCGAGCGTGCGCGGCACCGCCGCGTCCCAGTCGTTGCCGGCCGCGAACGCCATCGAGCCCGCTGCGGTGGCGGTGAGGGACACCCCCGGTGCGCCGGAGGCCGCCGCCGCGCCCGCGGTCGCGCCGACACCCGCCGCGCCGGCGAGCGCCACCACGGTCAGGGACTGGTCGAACCCGGACCTCCCGAGCGTGGAGGTCACGGTCAGGCCGTTCGAGCCGCCGGTGGCCTTCGCCCACCACACCTCGGAAGTGCCGGCCTGCGTGTTCGTGCGCCGGGCCAGCTTCCACGTGAGGCCGCCGCCGGTGACCGTGGCGGTCTGGGCCGACGACGTGGGACCGTCGGCGCTCACGAGGGCGAGCAGCAGGTCACCGGACTGGGTGGTGACGATGCCGGGCGTGGTCACGGTGGTGGAGCCGTCGCGACCGGCGATCCCGTCGACCACCAACGAACCGCCGGTCGGGGGCGAGTTGAGGACCTGGACCGTGGCCACCTTCGACGTGTTCACCCGGCCCTTCGCGTCGGTCACGCGGGCCGAGATGCTGTGGGTACCGTCCACCACCCGGGAGGAGTCCCACGGGTAGCTCTGGGTGGACCCACCGGCACCCACGCCCACCACGACGCCGTCGACGAGGAACTGCACGGGCGCCGTGCCGGCGCCGCTCGTGGCGCCGAGGTTCACGGTCCCGGCGACGCGGGTGGCCGTGGCCGGCGAGGTGAGGGTCACCGCGGGCGGGGTCGTGTCGGGGCGGGCCACCGTCCCGGTGGTGACCACCCCGTTGGAGATCGTCACCTTCACGTCCATCTCGTTGTTGGCCTCGTTGGCCTCCGCGAAGTCGTTGTTCGGGTCGCTCATGGCGCGGAACCAGTAGGTCCCGTCCGGCACGTTCGGGATCGGGATGGCCTGGCCCGGGTCGCGGTAGTCGTACTCATCGGCCCCGCCGACCGACATGCCCCGCAGCGTCAGCGGATCCGCGCAGCTCCCCTGCGTGCCGACGAACTTGCCGGCGTTCGGCACCGTGCTGTCGTAGATGTACGAGTCGGAGATGCAGAAGCCCACCTTGGGCGACAACGCGACCGCGGCGCCGGGCGACCCGTCGGGGTTCACGGCGTAGAGACCGAACGCGGCGAGCGGGAAGTGGAAGTGGCCGTGCTCCGCGTGGAACACGAAGTGGTCCGGGACTGGGGCCTCGGAGGCGAGCGACCAGTTGCCGGTGGCGTCGACCCCGTACACCTGCTGGGTGCCCTCGAAGTCGCCCGAGGACGGGTTGTAGGAGGGCTGGATCTCGAGCGGCCCCGGCCCCGCGTTGTAGACGAGGTGGGTGTAGCGGAACTCCCGCGTGGCACCCGTGCCCACGACGGAGAAGGCCGTGGTCGGGATGACGGTCTGGAGGTCGGGGAACTGGGGACCGGTGGCCGCCGCGGCGATGCCCTCGCCGGGGTCCACCGCGAGGACGAGCGCCGCCAGGGCCACCGCCACCAACGCCCCCACGACGACGCGCAACCGCTTGCTCCCCATCCGGACCCTCCCGACGCCGCCGACCCCACACGGTCGACCTGTAGCGCCGGTTCGAGGTCGCGCCGGACGGCCCAACAAGCGACACCTGTGACCGGTGTCGATGCCGGTAGCGTCCTGACGTGCGCCCCGACCATCCCGTCGCCAAGGCCGTGCAGCGCATGGCCGGATCGCCCCGGTTCGTCCCGATCGGCCGACGGTTCGCGCCCGCCACCGACCGGATCGTGCACCGGCTCACCGGTGGCCGCTGGACCGCCACCGAGCTGGTCCTGCCCGTGGCCATCCTCACCACCACCGGCGCCCGCTCCGGCCTCCCCCGCACGGTCACCCTGGCCACGGCGCCCATCGACCAGGACCTGTACGTGGTGGGGTCCAACTTCGGCCAGGAGCACCATCCGGCCTGGTCGGCGAACCTCCTCGCCCACCCCGACGCCACCGTCGAGTTCCGGCGGCGCACCTACCCCGTGACCGCCCACCTCCTCGACGCGGACGAGAAGGACGAGATCTGGCCACGGCTCACCGCGATGTGGCCGCCCTTCGACGAGTACGCGTCGCGCAGCGGCCGCGACCTGCGCGTCTTCCGCCTGTCCCCCGCCTGACACCCACCCGTTCTGTGTGGCGAGGTCGTAGCGATCGGTACACCCTCGCCCCACAGGAGGGGCACCGGGACTGGGTTCAGCCCACGGGTCGGGGCAGCCGCACGAACAGGGCCCGGAGCTGCACCGCCTCGTTGGGGTTGAACGCCCACCCGTCGAGGAGCTCCTGCACCAGTTGCGCCGCGGTGGCGAAGCGTTCCGGCGCGCCGTCGGCGCCGGCGACGACATCGGAGCGATAGCGGGCCACCATCGTGGCGAGCCCGGCCCGCAGCTCGTCGGTGAGCACGCGACGCAGCTCACGCTTGTGGCGGGCGGCCAGCGCCGTGCGGTCCCCGGCCCGACGCTCGCCGAGTTGCTCCTCGAGCGCCTCGACCGCCTCGAGCTCCGCCTCCTGGCGCTCGCGCAACGGCTCCTGCACGCCGGCGACCGCGTCGAGCACCTCGTCCACGAGCGCGCAGGCCGTGGCCCCCGAGCCGTCGAGCCGGTCGGGCACGGACCGCCAGAGGCCGTGGCGCACCAGCACCTCGGGGTCGCCCGCCAGCAGCCGCGCCCTGGAGAGGCTCCCGCCGGCCGACGCCGCGGCGGCCGCGGCCTGCTCCGGCTCCACGCCCTCGGCCTCGAGCCGCTCGCGGATCGCGCCCTCGGCCACGGCGGTGAACTCGACGGTGACGCACCGGCTGGCGATCGTGACCAGCTCGGGGGGCAGCTCCTCGGCGAGCACGAGGAACACGGTCTGGTCGTGCGGTTCCTCGAGCGACTTGAGCAGCACCGGCCCCGCGTCGCTCACCAGGTGGAAGTCGTGGAGCACCAGCACCTGCAGCGCACCCTCGGGCGGGCTCATGCCGGCGAGGCGCACCACCTCCTCGGCCTGCTGGCGACGGATCGACGCGCCCTCGCGCTCCACCTCGAACAACGCCGGGTGCCGGCCGGCGGCCACCAGGTGGCGGGCCCGGGCGCGGGTCGCGGGGTCGTCGCCCGCGGCGCGCTCGAGCAGGTCGGCCGCGAAGGCCCGGGCCGCGGCCCGCTTCCCGGAGCCCTCCGGACCCACGAGGAGGTAGGCGTGCACCGGCTGGTCGGCCGCGGCGCGCAGGTCCCCGCTGGCGCGCTCCTGGCCCACCACCTCCGCCCAGAGGTCGGCCGGTTCGACCGGCGTGTCGCTCACAGCCCCAGCCGATCGCTCACCGCGGCGTCCACGCGGGCGGCCACGGTCTCCACCGGGCCCGATCCGTCGACCACCACCCACCGGTCGGGTGCCGCGTCGGCCTGCGCCCGGAACCCCGCGGCGACCCGGCGGTGGAACTCCGCCCCCGCCGACTCGATCCGGTCCGAGGGCGCGCCGCGTCGGCGCGCCGCCTCGTCAGGGTCCACCTCGAGCAGCACCACCAGGTCCGCCGGGCGACCGCCGACCGCCCACTCCGAGATGTGGGCCACCTCGTCGGGCGCGAGTCCGCGGCCATGGCCCTGATACGCGACGGACGAGCCGATGTAGCGATCGCAGACCACGTGCCGCCCGGCGGCGAGCGCCGGTCCGATCACCTCGGCCTCGTGCTGCGCCCGGTCGGCCGCCATCAGGAGGGCCTCGGCCCGGGGGTCCATCGGGGCGCCACCGGCCGAGTCATCGCGCTCCGCGAGGAGCAGGGCGCGCAGGCTCCGGCCCAGCGCCGTGCCGCCGGGCTGACGGGTGAGCACGGCGGCGAGCCGTTCGGCGAGGAGCGCCGCCTGCGTGGACTTGCCGCAGCCCTCACCGCCCTCGAACACGATGAAGCGGGCCGCGCTCACGGTTCGTCCTCACTGGTGGGGGTCCCGTCCTCCGACGCCGGGCGGCGCGGCGGGTCGCCGGCGTCGGTGCGCGTGCCCTCGATCCCCAGCCCTCCGGCGAGCTCCGCCGCGACGTCGCGCAGGGCCTGGCCCGCAGTGGGTGGGGCGCCCTCGGCACCGCCGGCTCCCACATCGTGGGCGCCCTCATCGCGGTCGGCCGGAGCCGGTTGCTCGGGGCCGGGCCCGCCGGGACCGTCCTCCGGGGGACCGCCATCGACCCCGTTGGCGGCCGGGTGGTTCGCGCGGGCCCGCGCCTGCGCGGCACCCGGGCCGATCGTCTCGACCGCCTGACGGATCCCGCTGCGTAGTCCCAACCGCATCGACCGGCCGGCGAGCACGCCCGCGCCGATCAGGATGAGCGCCGCGAGCCACAGGGTGATGCGCACGCCCGGCACCGCGAGGTCGAAGCCGAAGAGGCTCATCGTGGGCACCTCGGGCTCCGGGTCGCCGGTGGCGGCGCGTGCGAACCCGTTGAAGATCGTGGCGAGGAACGGACCGATGAGGAGCGCCAGCAGGACGCACAGCCGCACGAGCGTGAGCATCGTGGCGAAGATCCGGCCACGGAGCTCGTCGTCGGTGTGGGCCTGCAGCAGCGTGAAGCCGAGCACGTACACCGCGCCGGCGAACAGGCCGAGGCCGAACACGCCCAGTGCGGCCAGCCAGAAGGTCGACATGGACACGCCGAAGAACATCGACACGCCCGCGGCCATCACCAGGAAGGGGAAGGCCACCTCCTTGTTGATGCGTTTCTGCAGCACCGAGAGCAGCACCACGCCGGTGGCCACCCCCACCCCGAGCGCGGTGATGAACAGCGGGAACGTGTTCGTGTTGCCGATGACGAAGCGGGCGAAGGTGGGCCCGAGGGGCACGAGCATGGCGCCACCCATCAGCCCGCACGCGAGGCCGAGGATGACGCCCCGCACGATGGGGTTCACGTAGATGAACTCCCATCCCTCCCGGATCTCGTCGAAGGTGCGGCGTAGGTAGGAGCGCTCGGCCTCCATGGCCTCGGCACCGTCGGTGCGGAGGTCGGCGCGGGCCGCCGCGGCCTGCTCCACCGGCGCCGTGGTGGGCATCCCGCGGAACACGAACCGGCCGAGGATGAACGCGGAGGCGAGGAAGCTCAGGGCGTCGAAGTAGAAGGCCAGGCTCTGGGTGTCGCCGAGGTTCCGGTTCAGGCCGAGGAACCCGAGGAACGACATCGCCGCGAGCCGGTCGTTGAGCTCCTTCAGGCCGAACTGGATCGGTCCGGCGATCGGCATCGTGGCGTAGGCGGCCACGAGCGACAGCGAGTTCGCGGTGGTCAGCTTCTCGGGCGGCACCACGGAGGGCACGGTGGCCTCCTTCGCCGCCGACCACATCAGCGTGAACACCTCGAGGATGAGGCTGGCGAAGATCAGGCCGGGCACGGTCCGCACCAGCGGCAGCAGGAGGAACACCCCGGCACGCGCCACGTCCGCGGTGATCATGATCGTCCGACGGTTCACCCGGTCCACGAGCACGCCGACGAACGGGGCGAGGAACAGCCCCGGGGCCACCCGGGCCGTGGTCACGAGGGCGATCGCCGCCTCGGGCTGGGTCGAGATGGTGGCCGCGAGCGAGGTGATGGCGAAGAAGCCCACCCAGTCGCCGAGGGCCGAGATGACCTGGACGTTGAAGAGGGCGAAGAACCGCCGCGTGCCGAAGGCCCGTTCGATCCAGCCCTGCTGCTCCGGTGAGCCGGACACGTCGACGGGCGTGTCAGTCACCGTCGGGGGCCGGGGCCTTCGCCGCCGCCTTCTTGGCCGGCGCCTTCTTCTTCGCGGCGGCCTTCTTGGCGGGCGCCTTCTTCTTGGTGGCCTTCTTCTTGGTGGCCTTCTTCTT
>JBMOJH010000140.1:0-7158 GCA_049316905.1 Microthrixaceae bacterium
CCGTAGGGCTGCTGGTCGGCCCGCCAGGTGGGGACCTCGTTCACGAGCACGCCGCCGAAGTCCAACCGGTCGGCCGCCGCCAGCGCCGTGCCCACGTTCGTGGTGAACACGCCGGCCTGGAGGCCGTAGCGGGTGTCGTTCGCGAGCGCGACGGCCTCGTCGAAGGTGTCGTAGGCGGCCACGCCCACGACCGGTCCGAACACCTCCGTGTGGCACACGGTCATGGCGGGGGTGACCCCGTCGAGCAGGGTCGGCACGAGCACGCCGTCGGCGCCGACCGTGCCACCCACGACCACCTCCGCGCCCTCGGCCGCGGCCTCGGACACCCACGTGGCCACGCGGTCGGTCTCCTTGCGGGCGATGAGGGCGCTGACCTCGGTGGCGGGATCCATCGGGTCGCCCACGCGCAGGGCCCGCACCTTCTCGGCCAGGGCGGCCACGAAGCCCTCGTGGAGGCTGCGGTGCACGAAGACCCGCTGGACCGAGATGCACGACTGGCCGGCGAACGCGTAGCCGCCCACGGCGATCTTGGCGGCCGCGGTCGCCCAGTCGCCGTCGGGCTCGATGATCACCGGCGCGTTGTTCCCCAGCTCGAGCGACACGCGCTTGCGGGCCGCCCGGGCCCGGATCCCCCAGCCCACCTCGGGTGAGCCGGTGAAGGTGATCATCGCGACGTCGGGATGCTGCACCAGGTGGTCCGCGACCGAGCCGGAGCAGGTCACCACGTTGAGCCAGCCGGCGGGGAGGCCCGCCTCCTCGAAGAGCCGTGCGATCCGCAGGGCGGTCAGCGGCGTGGCCGACGCGGGCTTCAGCACGACCGGGCAGCCGGCGGCCACGGCGGGGGCGATCTTGTGGCACACGAGGTTGAGCGGGAAGTTGAACGGCGAGATCGCCGCAACGACGCCCACCGGGACGCGCTTGGTGAAGCCGACCTTGCCCGCCCCGGCCGAGCTCGCGTCGAGCGGGACCATCTCGCCGGTGAGGGTACGGGCGACCGCAGCGGAGAAGCGGATCGTGTCGACCGCCCGGGTCGCCTCGACCCGGGCCGTGGTGATCGGCTTCGCCGACTCCTCGGTGATCGAGGTGGCGAACTCCTCGATGCGCTCGGCGAGCAGCAGGGCGGCCCGGTCCAGGATCGCGGCGCGCTCGTGGGCGGGGGGCCCCCCGGCCCGGTGCCGGGCGAGGGCGACATCCACGGCACGGTCGAGCTCGGCCGTGGTGCAGGCCGGCACGGCGCCGACGCGGTGGTCGTCGTAGGGGGAGCGGACCTCGCTCACCGTGTCGGTGAGCACGTCCTCGCCGTCGATCAGTGCCGGGGTGGTGTCGGCCGGGGCGGTGGTGTCGGACATGCGGGGGAGGGTAGTGCCCGCCCGCGGACCCACGGCCCCGCGTCGCGAAGTGGTCCCGGCGCGTCAGGCGCCGGCGCGGCGGGGACCGGGATCCCCGTCGACGACCTCGTCGAGGATCACCTCGTCGACCACCTCGCCGTCGATGACGTCGTCGTCGACGAGGACATCATCGTGGAGGTGCTCGCCCGCGTGCGGACCGTGGAACGCGGCGTCGCCGGAGGTGGTGGCGCCGAGGCCCGCCGCGTCCGCGGCGAAGAACTGCTTGGCCGCCGTGCCCACGGACTGGGCCAGCACCGCGTTGCCCGCCGCGCCCACGCTCGCGCCGATGCCGTAGGGCACCAGGGCGGCCAGTCCCCAGGGGCCCTTGGTGGTCTTCATCCGGGCGAGGGCCTTCGTGCCCCGGCCGGCGGTGGCGCCGGCGGACGCGGCATCGGGGAGCCGGGAGAGGAGGCGGGCCCCGCCCCGAGAACCCAGACGCGCGGCCAGACCGGTGAGACCCACGGCCGCACCCTCGCTGATGCCGAGCACCGCGATGATCCAGCCGCGGCGCTCCTCCGGCGTGGCGGCCTCGTGGCCGTAGAGGAGGCCGAGGCCCATGATCATCTCGCTGAGACGACCGACGGAGTACGTGGCGTCGGCTCCGGCGGATGCCGCGGCGACCGCCACCCCGGCCACGGGTGAGGCGGCGGCACCGCCGGTGACGGCGCCGCCGAGCGCCATCTCCTTGACGCAGCGACGGATCAGCAGGTCCGCGAGCTCGTCGGTGGACGCGCCGGGATGCTCCTCGCGGAGTCGTTGGACCGTCTCCCAGGCGACGATGGACCGCTGGTCGACCAGCCGGTCCACCACGGGCAGGAGCGAGCGATCGTCGCGGCGGCGGGCCACGGGCTCACGCTACCGGGCGCTGCTGCGGCCGGAACCGCGCGGCCGGTCGACGATCAGGCGTCGACGAGTTGCCAGGCCTGGGCCCTGCGGCGGCGGACCTCGGTCCGACGCTTCCAGAACGGCTGCTTCCAGTGCCGCACCCGTCGGGGCGGACGACCCGTGGCGTGCGGCTCGGGGGCGTCGTACTCCTCCGTGTAGCCGTGGGTCGGGTGGGGGAGGTCGAGCACCAACTCGTCGTGCTCGCCCTCCACCGCGGCCACGTGGAGGGCCTGGTTGACCCCCCTGCGGACCTTCCGGTGCTCGGCCTTGCGGCGCTCACGCGCCTCCGGCAGTGCTGAGGTGGCTCCGGACCGACGACTGCGGTGACGGGTGGACATCGGCACCTCCCAGGGAGAGAGCGGGACCGTCTGGTCCCTCGTTGTATGAGACACCTTCGGTGTGGTCGTGTAAAGCACCTGAGCGCGGATTCGTGGCGCCTGAGCGGGCGGTCAGGGACGCCACGACGAGGACGGGAGGACGAGATGCTGCAGCCGGCGACGGCGCCGCCACCGGGGTTCGTGACCGTCGGCCGAGCGGAGTGGGCCGCGCTCGCCGGCGACGGCCGGACCGGACTCACCAGCGAGGAGCTGGCCCCGCTCACGGCGTTCGACCCGGCCCTCGATCTCGACGAGGTGCGCAGCGTGCTGCTGCCGCTCGCCGACCTGCTGCGCCTCCGGGCGGTGCTCGAGATGGACCTCCGGGCCGCGCAGGACGCCTTCCTCGGACGGGAACCACGGGTGACGCCCTACGTGGTGGGCATCACCGGGTCGGTCGCGGCGGGGAAGTCCACCCTGGCCGAGGTCCTCCGCCTGCTCGTGTCACGGGCGCCGGAGCGACCGACGGTCGACGTGGTGGCGACCGACAGCTTCCTCCTCACCAACGACGAGCTCCGCGCCCGCGGGATCCTGCATCGGAAGGGGTTCCCCGAGAGCTACGACTGGTCGGCGATGGAGGAGTTCCTGCTCGGCCTGCGCCTCGGGACGCCGGTGCTCGACGTGCCGGTGTACTCCCACCTCCGTTACGACCGGGTGCCGGGGGAGGTGCGGACCCTCGTCGAGCCGCAGCTCGTGATCGTGGAGGGCGTCAACGTGCTCCAGGCACCGCCGGCCGGGAGCGCGCGGCTGCTGCCGTCGGACCTGGTGGACCTGCGCGTGTACGTGGACGCCGACGAGGCCCACCTGCGGCGCTGGTTCATCGAGCGCTTCATGGCGTTCCGCACCAGCGTCTTCACCGACCCCGAGAGCTTCTACCACGAGTACGCGAACCTGACCGACGAGCAGTCGGTCGACGTGGCGGAGCGGGTGTGGCGGAGCATCAACGGCCGGAACCTGCGGGACCACATCGCGCCCACCCGGGTGCGGGCGGACCTGATCCTCGCCAAGGGGGAGGACCACGCCGTGGAGGCGGTCCACCTACGGCGCCCGTGACCGGCCTAGTTTCGTCCCTGTGACGGAACGTCGGGGAGGGGACCGGGGGACGGAGGGCGCAGAGCCACCGGCGCGCTGCGCCTGGTGCCGGAGGACCCTGCCCGAGCCCGCCGCCACCGGGCGGCCTCGGCTGTACTGCCGGAGGAGCTGCCGGCAGCGGGCGTTCGAGGCCCGGCGACGGCTGGTCGAGCTGTCCTGGGGCGAGGATCGTCTCCGGGGCCTGGCGGAACGCCTGGACGCCGTGTCGGTGCACCTGGCGGGCCTGGACGACCTGGTCAGGGAACTGCGACAGGACGTCGACGACGGGCGGGCAGACCTCGGTGGCCGTGGCGCGGACGAACTCGTGGGTCGCCTGGAGGTCCTGGTCGACGACCTGCGGGAGGCGGTCGATCGGGGCGGACCGACGTTCTGAGGCCCGTGGGCCCCACCCCCCGAACGCCGGAAATCCTGATTATGTCCGTTCAGATCGGATCGGCCGACCGGGGGCGGCCAACTCCCACGATCACCCGCTCCGCTGGATCTTCAGCACCCGGAACAGCACCAGCACGCCAGTGACGACGGCGATGCTCGCCGCCAGCTCCAGGAGGCCGTCCCAGCCGGGTCGCGCCAGCACCTGCTCGACGAACGAGACGCCCAGGACGAGCACCAACGTGTCGATCAGCTTGTCCTTGAGGTCGCTGAGCGTCCGGACCGAGAGGCCGGGCGGGAGCTCGATGTCCTCGACGAACAGCTCCCACAGCCCCACCCCCACGATCAGGAACACGATGCCGATCAGGAAGAGGTCGGTGACCTTCAGCAGGTCGGCGATCACGTCGAGGTCCGACGGGTCCGCAATGACGTCGCCGGCCACCGACACCGCCTTCACCACGGCCCACACGACCGTGCCGAGGCTCAGGAGGACCATCCCCACCGCCGGGATCGCCGCCACGTAGCGGGCCCGCTCCATCATGCGACCCACGAGGCTCGGCCGGCGGTGCTCCTGCGGGGCGGGATGGGGCGGCGCGACGTCCGGCGGCGCGTCGTCGGATCCCATGTGACGAGCCTACGACGACCGGCCGTCATCCCGTGTCGACGCGATGACGCGCCTGTTACGGTCCGGCCCGGGATGGAGCTGATGGGAAGGGTGCCGAGACGTGCCGGGCGCGGCTGGCTCACCCGGTCGCGTCGCTGGCCCGCCACCACCCCGGCCGTCGCCCTGGCCGGGAGCGAGTTGGTCCACCTCGGTGGTGGCGAGTCCCTCCCCTGCCCCGGCGCCGACCGCCTCCCGCTGGACCCCTCCGCGCTCCACCTGGGATTGGGCACCGCCGCCCTGGCGCTGCCACCGGCCCGGGTGCACCTGCTCCACGACGTGCTCGTGTCGCCGGCGAACCGCGTGGTGCTGGCCCCCGACGGCCGCGTCGTGGCCGAGTCGCTCACCCAGGACCTCCGTCGGACCACGCCGCCCGATCCGGGTGAGCTCCGGGCGGCGCCGCGACACATGGAGGGCACGATCGCCCTCTACCGGAGCCCGGCGGAGGGCCGGTTCCACACACTCGTGGACCATCTCCCCCGGGCCGCCCTGCTGGCGCACCCGGCACTGCGGCGCCTCGGCCCCATCACGCTCGTGCACGACGGCCCGCTGCGGCCGGTCGAGGCCTGGGCCCTGCCGGAGCTGGTGGGCCGCCAGGTGCGCATCGTGCAGGTCGAGCCCGGCACGCCGCTCGCGGCCGACGCGGTGGTGCTGCCGGGCTTCGTGACCCGGCCGGGCGCCGGCGCGATCCCGAGCTGGTACCGCCGATGGGCCGACGGCGTGGCCGAGCGGGCCGACGGCGGTGGGCCACGCCGGTTCTTCATCGACGCCGGGGTGGGCCCGACCTCCGTGGCGAACCGCGAGGCGCTGGACACGGTGCTCGAGCGGCACGACGTGGAGCCGGTCGACCCCTGGCGCCTGGATCCGTCCCGTGCGGTGGGTCTGTTCCGGGACGCGGACCTGGTGGTGGGCGTCCACGGCACCGGGGTGTCGCACTGCCTGTTCAGCCGCCGGGCCCACGTGGTGGAGCTGACCACCGGCCGGACGCTCCTCCCCGAGCTGTTCTACCTGTGCACCTCGAAGGGGCTTCCCTACGACTACGTCCCGGCGGGGGAGGCGCCCCGGAAGGGCCGCCGCGGCCCCGCCCCCGACGACGGGGTGACCGTCGACGTGGGGTGGCTCGACTCGCTCCTGGGCCGCATCACCCGCTGAGCGGCCCACGCCCGGCCGCCACCGACGCCGGCGGCGTCAGGATCAGGCGCGTGCGGCGATGCTGGCGCCGAGGTCCAGCAGCTGGCGGGTGGTGCCGCCGAGCTGGAGCTCGAGCTCCTTGGCCTGCAGGAAGCAGCGGTGCAGCGGGTAGTCCCGGTCCACACCCACGCCGCCGTGCAGGTGCTGCGCGGCGTGCACGACCCGCTGGCCGCCGAACGCCGCCCAGAACTTGGCGACCGCCACCTCCTCGGTGGCGTCCTCCCCCGCCCCCAGCCGCCACAGCGCCTGGTGGGTGGTGAGCCGGATGGCCTCCGTGTCGATGTAGGCGTCAGCGGCCCGGTGCGCCACGGCCTGGAAGCTCGCGATCGGCACGTCGAACTGCTTGCGTTCCTTCGTGTAGTCCGCGGTGAGCTCGAGGGCCCGGGCGCACACGCCGACCGCCACCGCGCACTGCGTGCCGACGGCGCGCTCGTAGGCCCAGCGGAGCACCTCGTGGCCCTCGCCCACCAGACGGGCGGGTGCCTCGGCGAGCAGCAGTGCGGCCTGCGGATCACCCAGGGTGGTCTGCAGCGGCTCGACGCCGACCCCCTCCCCCGCGCCGGGCACCAGGAACAGTCCGACCGAGCCGCCCTCGATCGCCGCGGGCACCACGACGTGGTCCGCGACCACGCCCGCCGGCACGCAGACCTTCACGCCGGTGACGGTCCAGCCGTCGCCGGAGCGGGTTGCGACCGTCGTCGGCACGAGCGGTTCGGTGCCGTCCTCGTGCCATGCGGCGGTGAGCACGCACTCCCCCGCCGCCACGGCGGGGAGCACCTCGGCGGCCAGGTCGGCCGGGGCGAACTCCGCGATCGGCAGCGCGCCGAGGCCGAGGGTCTCCCAGAGCGGGACGGCCGCGGCGGTCCGGCCGGCCGCCTCGAGGACGCCGCCCAGCGCCACCAGGTCGAGCCCGGCGCCGCCATGGGCCTCGGGCACGAACGCGCCGAGCACGCCGGTCTCGGCCAGCTTGGCCCAGAGCTCGCGGTCGAAGCGGGGCACGTCGCCCCGCTCCAGGTCACGCAGCCGCTCGTGGGTGCTCAGGTCGCCGAGCACCTGGCCGGCGAGCTCCGCGATGGCCTGCTGCTCCTCGTCGAATCGGAAGTCCATGAGTCGTCCGTTCCCCTCGTCCTCTGCCCCTAGTTGCGCAGCGCCCGCGGCAGGCCGAGGCCGAACATGCCGATCAGGTCGCGCTGGATCT
>JBMOJH010000141.1:0-7035 GCA_049316905.1 Microthrixaceae bacterium
ACCCGGAGCGTCACCCGGCATGGAGGAGGACGCCTCGGAGGGGTCGACCGGCCCGTCGCTCATCGGCGACACCCTAGGGGCGCGGCACCGGGCCGGTGCGTACAGTGGGCCCGCCGCACCCGGCCGACCGAGGGGGTTCCGTCGATGGGAGTGCACCACGTGGCGCTGGCCACGGCCCGCATGGACGCCACGCACCGCTTCTACACCGAGGCGATGGGGTTCGACCTCGTGAAGGTGGTGGTCAACCCGACGCCGGAGGGCGGGTGGGCCAAGCACGCGTTCTACCGGATCGACGACGGTGGCAGCGGCCGCCCCGGGATGATCGCGTTCTGGGACCTGCACGGGGACTACCCCGAGGTGCACGGTGCGATGAGCGGCGCGGTGGGCCTCCCCGACTGGGTGAACCACCTGGCCTTCGACGCCGTGGACGACGCCCACTACGAGGCCGCGCTGAAGCGATGGCTCGACCTGGGCCTCGACGTGGTCGAGGTCGACCACGAGTTCTGCCGCTCGATCTACACGAACGACCCGAACGGCACGATGGTCGAGTGGTGCCAGGACACCCGTGACCTCGACGAGCAGGACGCGGCCCGGGCCGCGGCGGTGATCGGCGACGCCGCACCCGACTTCGACCCGCCGCCCGCGGGGTTCCGGGCCTGGGAGGCTGACCCGGCGCGCCGCCCCGAGTGGTCGCTCCCCCGCTGAGCACCGGCCCCGCGTGAGCCCGCCCCGGCCCTGGCTCGGCTACTGGCCCGACCCGGCCGACGGGCCGGTGGACACCGTCGCCCGCGAACCCCTCGCGCTGGTGGCACCCGACGGTGCCGTGGTCCGCGGCCTGCTGTGGACCCCGCCGCCGGGCACGCCGTGGCGCACCGCGGTGGTGCTGGCACACCCCCGCGGCGACTTCACCGTCCACTACGCGGCGCCGCTCCTCGCCGCCGCGGGCTACGCCGTCCTCGGGCTCGCCACGCGGTACGTCAACAACGACACCGACTGCCTCCACGAGGCGTGCGTGCTCGACGTCCTCACCGGGATGCAGGAGGTGCGCCGGCGCGGTGCGGACGCGGTCGTGGCCCTCGGCAACAGCGGCGGCGGATCGCTCATGGCGCTGGCCCAGGCCGGCGGGGGTGAGCTCCCGCCGCTCGGCGCCGACGGGTTCGTGGCGCTGGCGGCCCACCCGGGCGAGGGCGTGTTCATGCTGCAGGTGATCGACCCGTCGGTCACCGACGAGGGCGACCGCTTCTCGGTCGACCCCGCCCTCGACATGTACCACCCCGACAACGGCTGGCGACCCTGGCCGGAGCCGTCCACCTACGACGCCGACTTCCTGACCCGCTACCGCGCCGCCCAGCGCGAACGGGTGGCCCGGATCGACGCCCTCGCGGACGGGGCGGTCGCCGGGCGGACGGCGGCCCGGGACGCCATGGCCGCGGCACCCGCCGGTTCCGCGGAGTGGTCGGCGCTGCGGCGCCGGGCGGTCGGAGCGCGCTACCTGACGATCTACCGAACGCTCGCGGACCCGGCCTACCTCGACCCGTCGATCGAGCCGGACGACCGACCACTCGGCACCGTCTTCGCCCCGGGCGACCCGATGGTCGGCAACTACGGGTTCGGGGGCCTGGCCCGCACCATGACCGACCGGGGCTGGCTGTCGACCTGGTCGGGACTGCGCTCGGGCGCGGAGATGGCCCGCACCCTGCCGGCGGTCACGGTGCCCACGCTGATCCTGCACCCCACGGGGGACACGGAGATCCGCCTGCGCCAGGCCCGCGCCCTCCGGGAGGCCTCGGGGGCGGACGACCTGACCTACGCGGAGCTCCCCGGCGCCACCCACTACCTCCGCGGACGCCGGCGCGACGCGCTGGACCTCGTGATCGACTGGCTGCGGCCCCGGTTCCCCTGAGCGTCCCGCGTCTCTCCCTCCCCCGCCTGCACCAGTTCTCGCGCCCCCACCCGCGCCCTCCGCGCCGACGCGACCGCGAAGGGAGGTATCGCTTGCGGCCCGAAGGAAGCTCCGTTATCAAACACAGGTCACACAAGGCAGGGGGTGCTGTGATCCGTCGGCGTGGTCTGGTCGCTCGGCCGGCGGGGAGCGAGTAGCGAAACCGACCCTGGAGCATCCGTGTCTGGGGGACTTCTGGCGGCGGCCGTGGCTGTGCCGCTGCCGGGGGGAGTTCCCGAGGATCGGAGGCGGGCGGCGCTCAACGGCGAGCGTCGTGAACTGGAAAGCGCTGCGGGGGGAGGGTCCCGGACCCTCCCCCCGCCCGCGTCCCGGCAGCGTCCGACGGGGGCCACGGCCCGGTCGGCTCAGAGCTTCACGATCACCCCGCGCCGCCACAGCACCTTGGCGAGCGCGACCGCCACGAGCACCCAGCCCAGCGACCACAGCAGCGAGGCCGTCGCCGCCCCCACCAGCGCCGCGGCCCACTCCGCCACCGAGTCGCGGACCCCGTCGGGCACGAGGTCGGCCGCGGCCGTCACCGCCACGTACACCGCGAGCGGGTTCGCGCCGAGCTCCATCAACCAGCCCGAACCCCGGGAGCGGCCGCGGACATCGGTCCACCACATGACCGCGGCCAGGAACAGGCAGCTGGACGCAAAGCCCACGAGCGCGTACGTCGGCGTCCACTCCCGCTTGATGACCGGGATCCAGGGGGCGAGCGCGAGCGCGACCGCCACGCACCCGGCGGCCACCACCACCATCCGTCGGCACACCACCCGCGGCTCCGCCGCCCGCACCAACGAGCCCACCCACGCGCCGCCCACCACGTTGGCCACCGAACACACGATGACCAGCACACCCTCTGCGGTGTCGCGGCCGTAGAGCCACTGGTTCGCCGCCACGTTCCATGTGTCGCGCACCGCGAACCCACCCAGGACGCCGACCGCGCCGCACCCCACGAGGATCGCGACCACCGCAGCGACCTGGCCGCGCCGCGGGAACCGCAGCACCACGGTGGCCAGCAACGAGGTGATGGCGATGTGCTGGAGGACCCCGGCGAACACGAGACGGCCCTGACCGATGAACGAGAGGGCCACCCCGATGGCGAAAAGAACGGCGCACCGCCGGAGGACCTCCGGCCACCCCTTCGGCCGGGCGAAGGCCATGGACACGCCGATGCAGAACAGGAACAGCGGGAAGACCGTGTCGGCGAGCGTGAAGCCCACCCAGTCCGGGTGCCGGAGCAACGCCGGGTGCGCGGCGTCGATGCCCCGTTCGTTGACGAACACCATGCCCACCACGGCGATGCCGCGGAGGACGTCGAGCGAGCGCAGCCGCGGTCGGGTGGGCGCACCGGTCGCCGGGGTGATCGACCCCGGTTCGCCGTCCACGTTCAGGCCACGGGCCCCGGCGGCACGGTGGTCGGCCCGGGCGGCAGCCGGCCGGGGATGGCCGGTGAGAGCCCACCGGGGTTCGAGCCGGCCTCGAGCAACCCCGAGAGGCCGACGAAGCGGAGGCCCGCGTCCTGCACGCCCTTGAGGATCAGCGGCAGGGCGGCCATCTCGACCTCCCGGCGGGCGAGCAGGCTCTTCCGCGTGGCCGACGACGGGGGCAGGAAGTTGCCGCGGCCGACCGAGTCGTGCAGGTCGATGATCGCGCCGGGGCGCACCTGCTTGAGCACCGCGGCGGCGATCGTCTCGGGCGTGCCCACCGCGGCGAGTTCGCGGGACGCCGACCAGATGAACGTGTCGTAGTTCTGCTGCGCCAGCACCCGCAGCGCCACCCCGCTCAGCTCGCCCCGGGGTGGCCTGAAGAAGGTGGTCCCGGAGCCGAGCACGTCCTTGAGTGCCCGCTTGCAGCGGACGATCTCCTCCTCGATCGCCGCGGGCACGAGGAACGCCATGTCCATGTGCGACCACGTGTGGTTGCCCACCTCGTGACCGGCGGCCACCACCTGTCGACCCAGGTCCTGGTGGCGTTCGAGCATCACCCCCATCATGAAGAACGTCGCCGTCACGCCGGCATCCGCGAGGTGGCCGAGCACGGTCGGGGTGAAGCGGGGATCGGGCCCGTCGTCGAAGGTGACCGCGACCACCGGCTCGGTGGTCTGGACGTCCCACACCACCCGGTGCGCTCCGCGCACGCCGTCGCCCTTCCACGTGGCGTCGCTCGACTCGAGCAGCGCCCGCTCGGTCATCGCCGGTGTCCCGGCGGCGACGCCGGTGAAGGTGTGCGAGCGGACGAAGGCGGACTCCTCCAGTGGTTCGGACAGCTGCCCCGCGACCTGCTCGCTCCGGTTGCCGACCGCGTACCCCGCTGCGGCCCCCGCCGCGCCGCCCACCACGACGCCCGCCCCGGCCCACGCAGCGCCGCGCAGCACCGACCGCCGGGCCGGTGCTGCCGCGTCGGGGGCAGATGCCGTGTCGGGCCCGGGCGGTGCACCGTCGGAATCACCCACCGCGCCCGCGGGCTCGGCGTCGTTGTCGTTCTCCGGCTCGGTCGGTCCCTGCACGGAACCGGACGGTACCGGCCGTGACCTCAGGTGAGGTCGCGCCGACGCACCCCCCACAGCCCGAGCCCACCGAGCAGCAGCGCCACGGACGTGAGCACCACGAGCGGCACGGCGGAGAACGCGCCGCCCGGCAGGCGCGGCACGTGGGAGAAGGGCGAGAGGTCGAGCAGCCACTGGCCCACGTCGAGCAGCGGCGCCACCTCGCCGATCAGGATGAACCCCACGAGGACCGCCCACGCCCCGACGGTCAGGCGCGGCGCCCATCCGAACAGCAGCAGCGTCGCACCGACGAGCACCCACACCGCCGGGAGCTGGGCCGCGGCGGCGCCGACGAGTCGGAACGCCTGGCCGCCGTCGCCGGTCACCACGGCCCGCGCCACGCCGGCCGAGAGGCCGGCGGTCACCAGCAGCACCGCGGAGCCCCCGAGGGCCACGCCGAGATGCCCTCCGGCCCAGCGCAGGCGCCCGACCGGTGCGGCCAGGAGGGGTTCGGCCCGCAGGCCGGCCTCCTCGGACCGCAACCGGGAGGTGGCCTGGATCCCGTAGGCGGCGGCGAAGATGCCGGCGAAGGTCATCTCCACGGCGAGGAAGGCGTCGATGAGGCCCTGCTCACCACCGAGGGTACGGATGAAGTCCCGCGCGGCCGGCGTGGAGAGCATGTCGCCCACGCTCGAGGCGATCGAGCCGAGCAGCACGCCCAGCGCCACGAAGGCCACGAGCCATGCCAGCAGGACCCCGCGCTGCAGGCGGTACGCCAGCGCCTCCGGCGACCGCAGGTTGGCCGGCGCCCGAGCAGGACCGGCGCGCTCGGGCAGCAGTCCGCCGCCGAGGTCCCGTCGGGCCGCGAGGGCCCCCGCGACCAGGACCATGACGACCGTGAACGCCAGGATGATGCCGAGCACCCACCAGCGGTTGCCCGCGTAGGGACGGAACTGCTGCGCCCAGCCGATCGGCGAGAGCCAGCTCAGCCACCGCGGCCCGCCGGCGTCCGCCGCGTCGCCGACCGCGCGGATCGCGTAGACCACGCCGAGCACGGCCGAGGCCAGACCGATGGCGGAACGGGCCGACACGGTGAGCTGCGCGCACACCGCCGCGACCGCGGCGAAGGCGAGACCCACGCCGGCCCACGCGGCGCCGAAGGCGAGTGAGCCCTCCAACGGCAGGCCGGCCGCCCAGAGACCCGCCGAGGTCGTGACGCCGAGCGCCACGTTCAGCACCACCGCGACCACCAGCGCTGCGGCCAGCGGGGCGAGCCGGCCCACCGCGGTGGCACCGAGCAGCTCGAGGCGGCCGGACTCCTCGTCCCGGCGGGTGTGGCGCACCACCACCACGACCGAGAGCAGCGCCACCATCAGCGCACCGAACCCGCCGAGCTTGATGATCGACACCGCGCCGAGCGAGGACGGGTCGTAGATGCGCCCGTAGAGACCCACGAGCGCGGGTGATCGGTTGATGGTCCCCGCGGCGGCGACCCGCGACGCCGTCGTGGGGTAGAGGTCCGCGGTGGCCCCCGCGGAGGACGCGGCGGTCAGCACGAACACGCCGATCCACACCGGGATGAGCACCCGGTCGCGCCGCAGGCCGAGGCGCGCCAGGGAGCCGGTACCGGCGAGGTCACCCACCGGCGCGCCCGTCGCCCGGCTCCGCTCCGGTGGCGGGGCTCGATTCGGTGCTGGAGCCGGCGCCGTAGTACCCGAGGAACAGCTCCTCCAGCGAGGGCGGGGTGCAGGTGAGGGTGCGGACGCCGACCGCGGTGAGCTCCCGCAGCAATCCGTCCAGCGCGCCGGGGTCCACCTGGCAGCGCACCGTGGCCCCGTCGACCTCGAGCGCCGACACGCCGGGGAGATCGGCCAGACCGGGCGGTGGGCGGTCCGCGAGGTCGGCCTCCACCCGGGTCCGGGCGAGGTGGCGGAGGTCGGCCAGCGCTCCGGACTCCACCGTCCTCCCGTCGCGGATGATCGTCACCCGGTCGCAGACGGCCTCGACCTCGCCGAGGATGTGACTCGACAGCAGCACGGTCCGACCCCGCGCCCGCTCGGCGGCCACGCACGCCCGGAACTCCGACTCCATCAGCGGGTCCAGCCCCGAGGTCGGCTCGTCGAGGAGGAGGAGCTCGGCGTCGGAGGCCAACGCGGCCACGAGTGCCACCTTCTGGCGGTTGCCCTTGGAGTAGGCGCGGCCCTTCCGGGTGGGGTCGAGGTGGAACCGCTCCACGAGCTCGTCGCGGCGCGCCGGGTCGAGCCCGCCCCGGAGCCGACCGAGCAGGTCGATGGTCTCCCCGCCGCTCAGGTTGGGCCACAGCGCCACGTCGCCCGGCACGTAGGCGAGCCGACGGTGGAGGTCGACCGCATCGGACCAGGGGTCACCGTCGAGGAGGCGCAACGTACCGGCATCGGCGCGCACGAGCCCCAGCAGGATCCGCAGGGTGGTGGTCTTGCCCGACCCGTTCGGGCCCAGGAATCCGTGGACCTCGCCGGTGCGGACGGTCAGGTCGAGGCCGTCGAGCGCCCGGGTGCGTCCGAAGTCCTTGACCAGGCCGGCCACCTCGATCGCTGCGCCCACCGGCCACCTCCGTGTCAGG
>JBMOJH010000142.1:0-6648 GCA_049316905.1 Microthrixaceae bacterium
ACGCCGAGGCCCACGGGGCAGGACACGCCGGTGCCGCCGAGCCCGCAGTACCCGCCGGGGTTCTTCGACAGGTACTGCTGGTGGTAGTCCTCCGCGTAGAAGAACTCACCGGCCGGACGGATCTCCGTGGTGATCTCGCCCATGCCGGCCGCGGTGAGCGCGGCCTGGTACGCAGCGCGGCTCGCCTCCGCCGCGGCGGCCTGCGCTGGGGAGTGGGTGTAGATCGCCGAGCGGTACTGGGTGCCCACGTCGTTGCCCTGCCGCATGCCCTGCGTGGGGTCGTGCGCCTCCCAGAACACCGCGAGGAGCTGCTCGTAGGTCACCTGGGTGGGGTCGAACACCACGAGCACCGACTCGGCGTGGCCGGTGCCGCCCGAGCACACCTCCCGGTAGTCGGGGTTCGGCGTGTAGCCGCCGGAGTACCCGACCGCGGTGACGGTCACACCGGGGGTCTGCCAGAACTTGCGCTCGGCTCCCCAGAAGCAGCCGAGGGCGAACTCGGCCACCTCGCTGCCCTCGGGCCACGGCGGGAGCAGCGACCGGCCGTTCACGTGGTGCGGTTCGTGGACCGGCATCGCCTCGCTCCGGCCGGGCAGCGCCCGCTCGGGATCGACCATCTGGGGGGTGCGTCCGAACAGCATGTGCACAGGGTACGTCCGGCTCCCCATCGGTCACCCCGCGTCGCCGTCACCACCCGGCAGAGCACTCAGCGTGGGCCCGGACCGAGCAGAACCTCCCGCATCGTGGACAGCCGGCGGGGCAGGGGTCCACCCTGTGGTCCGTGGCGGACGGCGGCGGGACGACGAGAGTGCGGTGCGCGGATGTCGCCGAGGTGCGAGCGATGCTCCGACGCCCCGACATCGCCGCCCGGAAGGTCGCACTCGCCCGCGTGGTCACATGGGCCGACGAGACGCTCGATCCGGAGGTCGCCCGGGCCGTGATGCGGGCGGCCACCGCCTCGTACCCGTTCGTGAGCGGCGAACGCCGCGACCCCGGCGAGCTGCTGGTGCGCCAGCTGTGGACCCGCCCCACCACCCTGACCGTGGGCGAGGTGGAGGGTGCCTACCTGGTGGCATCGGACCGGGTGCGCCGCGGGCTCCTGCACCTGCTGGCGCTCCGCTGCGACGACGAGGGCCTCGACGGTCTCGTGCACCTGCTCTCCGAGGACGGCCCGGCCGACCTGCTGCCGCTCCCCACGCCCGGGCTCCTCGATCCGGTGCTCGACCACCCCGAGGCCCAGCGTCTCGTTCATCCGCTCACCACCGTGGTGCTGCGGCGGGGCTGGGCCTCCCACGCGTGCGCGTTGCTCGCGTCGCTGGCCGTGTCGGGCCGCCTCGACGACGCGGTGGCGGACGACCTCGTCGGTCGCCTGCGCCCGCTCCTGCACGAGCTCGTCGACGCCTGCGACCGCCAGATGGTCGACGGCGGCGACGCGGACCGCAGCCGGGCGGACCGGCGGCGCCTCGACGGCGTGCTCGCGCTCGCGGCGGCGCTCGACGGGCCGGCCGCGGCGAACCTCCTGCTGCGGGCCCTGTCGTCGGCCGATCCCCGCGTGGTCGCCGCGGCGGCGGTCCGGGTGGTGGAGCGCGGCGGTGTGGTGCCCGACGAGCGCCTCGAGCTCACCGCCCGCGACCCCGAGGCCCGGTCGCTGCTGCTCGACGGCCTCCACGCGCTGGCCGAGCTCGCCGACGGTTCCGGTGGCGGCGATGGCGCCATGCCGGCCCTCGCGCCCGACGCCCTCGCCCGGGGCCCGCTCCGTGCGGAGGCCGACCTGGTGGCCTGGCTGTGCGGCGACGGGGAGCTCGGCCGGGCCCCCGACGAGCTGGAGCACCTCGCGGCGGTTCGCGACGACACCGCGGCGGTCCCCGCCGAGGTCCACGTGTTCCGGTTCCGGCTCCGCTCGCCCCATTGGTCCTCGGCGCGGGGTTGGATGGTCGGCGCCGCGGGACCGTACACGTCGCTGGGCTCGGTGCCCCCGGGGTCCAATCGCTTCGCCCTGTCGCTCTACGACGCGGAGGACGAGGCGGGCATCGGCGAACACCTCGCGGAGATCCTCCGGGCCCGCGAGCTCTGGTTCGACGACGACGTAGCCTGAGCCGGTGAGCCCGCCGCCGTACACGACCGGTCACCACGAACTCGGCGACGGTCTGCACGCCTGGCTGCAGCCGGACGGCGGGTGGGGGTGGTCGAACGCCGGACTGGTCGTGGGCGACGGGGTGTCGCTCCTCGTCGACACGCTCTTCGACGAGCGGCTCACCGCCGCGATGCTCGACGGTCTGGCCCCGGTCACGGACCGGGCCCCGATCGCCACGCTGGTCAACACCCACGCCAACGGCGACCACTGCTTCGGCAACCGGCTGGTGGGCGGGGCGGAGGTGCTCTCGTCGTCCGCGACCGCGTCGGAGCTGGCCGACATCCCGCCGTCGCTGCTCCACGCGTTCGTCACCGCGGAGCTCGGCGACGAGGTGTTGGAGCGCTACGTCCGCGACGCGTTCGGGCCGTTCGAGTTCGCTGGCATCGAGGTGCCGCCGCCGGACCGCACCTTCGACGGGCACCTCCGCCTGGACGTGGGGGGCACCGAGGTGGAGCTGTGGGAGTTGGGCCCGGCCCACACGCGGGGCGACGTGGTGGTCCACGTGCCGTCGGCCGCCACTGCCTTCGTGGGCGACCTGGCGTTCATCGGCGGCACGCCGCTGGTGTGGGCCGGACCGCTGTCGAACTGGTGCGCGGCGATCGACCGGATCGTCGACCTCGGGGTGCGGACCGTCGTGCCGGGTCACGGACCGGTGTGCGGCCCCGCCGAGCTGCTCGAGGTGCGCGACTACCTCGGGTTCGTGGAGCGGGAGGCCACCGAGCGCTACCACGGCGGGATGGCTGCGGCGGATGCGGCCCGCGACATCGACCTGGGGCCCTACGCGGCCTGGGGCGAGTCGGAGCGCATCCAGGCCAACGTGGAGGTCGTGTACCAGCACCTCGACCCGAGCCGTGAGCCCGCGGACGTGGTCACGCTGTTCTCACGGATGGCGCACCACCACGACGCCGCCTGAGCGCACGCGCCCGGCGGGACCGCGCGGGATCGTCAGTAGCTGGTGACGGCGCGACCCACGGAGTCGAGGGCCTGCAGCATGCCCGGGTGGCGGGCCGCCCGCCGGTAGAGGCGCTCGGTCAGCTCCGTGGACTCCCGCTCCTCGGCCGCGGCCTCGATGCCCTCGCCGAACTGGCGGCGGATGCGCTCCTCCGCGGCGAGCTGGTCGGGCGTGGGGCCGGCGTTCGGGAGGTCCTCGGGCAGCTCGTCGAGCTCACCCGCGTCGAACCAGATGAACTGCTCGTCGAGGTCCACGTCGAGGGTCACCGTCGATGTCGTGGGTCCGTCGCCGGGCGTGCCCTCGGTGGCCTCGTCGTCGTCCACCGGCAGCTCCACGCGCACCATCGGCCGGCCGCGGAACGGTCCGGGCAGCGGCCCGGGCGGGGCCTGGCGGGCGCGCTGCCAGAGGTCGCTCACCTCGTCGTCCTGCAGGCGGCCGTGGGCCTCCGACAGGGTCATGGCCAGGCCGTGCCCGTTCGGGCAGGTCCAGCTGTCGAGTTCCCCGCTGCTGCCCAGCACCAGACCGGTGCCGCACACCGGACATGCCGGAACCATGTTCGTGTCCATCCCCAGGTCCATGGGGTCCAACGTACCGAGACGGTCCCCGAAACCCGCCCGACGGGATTCCGGTAGGTTCCCGGCCGATGGTCGCCACGGGTCCCACGGTGCGCACCCAGCGGGTGGGTCGCGTGCAGGTCGTCACGATCGACCGGCCCGAGGTGCGCAACGCGGTCGACCGGCCCACGGCCGACCTGCTCGCCGCGGCCTTCCGGGCCTTCGATGCCGATGACGACGCGGACGTGGCGGTGCTCACGGGCGCCGGCGGCACCTTCTGCTCGGGCGCGGACCTCCGGGCGGTGAGCGAGGGGCGGGGCAACCGGGTGAGCGAGGACCCGGCCGACGACGGCCCCATGGGCCCCACCCGGATGCTGCTGTCCAAGCCGGTGATCGCCGCGGTCGAGGGCCACGCGGTGGCCGGGGGCCTCGAGCTCGCCCTGTGGTGCGACCTGCGGGTGGCCGCGTCCGACGCCACCTTCGGCGTCTACTGCCGGCGGTGGGGCGTGCCCCTGGTGGACGGCGGCACCGTGCGGCTCCCCCGTCTCGTCGGGCAGTCCCACGCCCTCGACATGATCCTGACCGGGCGGGCCGTGGGCGCCGAGGAGGGGGCGGCCATCGGACTGGTGAACCGCCTCACCGAGCCGGGCCGCGCCCTCGACGACGCCGTGGCGCTCGCGGAGCAGCTCGCCGCGCTGCCCCAGGTGTGCCTGCGCTCGGACCGCCGCTCCGTCCACGAACAGTGGGCGTTGGACCTTCCCGCCGCGCTGGCCCGCGAGACCGAGCTGGGGCTGGAACCGATCCGCTCGGGCGAGACCCTCGCGGGTGCCGCCCGCTTCGCAGCGGGGGAGGGCCGGGGCGGCGCTCCGGTCGCCGCTCCCGTGGCACCCGACCACGACCCTCCGAGGAGTTCCCGATGACCGACCCCGACCTCACCCCGAAGCCGGCGAGCGCCGCGACCGCCGCGGCCAACGCGGCGGTGGCGGGCCGCCTCCCGCTCGACGACCCGACCGACCGCGAGCTGGCCGGACGCGGCCTGGTGGCGCGGTCGACCGACCGGCAGGTCACCGGCGCCGGTGGCGGCGTGGTGTGGGACCTCGATGCCTGGGGCTTCCTCGACGGACCGGCGCCCGACACCGCGAACCCCAGCCTGTGGCGTCAGTCGCAGCTGTGCGCGATCGACGGGTTGTTCGAGGTGGTGCCGGGCATCTGGCAGGTCCGCGGCCTCGACCTCTCGAACATCACCTTCGTGCAGGGCGGGACGGGCTGGGTGGTGGTGGACCCGCTCACCTCGGCCGAGACCGCGGCCGCGGCGCTCGCGCTCGCGAACGAGCACCTCGGCGAGCGGCCGGTGCGCGCCGTGCTCTACACCCACAGCCACATCGACCACTTCGCGGGGGTGCGCGGCATCGTCGAGGAGGCCGACGTCCGGTCCGGGGCGGTTCGGATCGTGGCGCCCGAGGGGTTCCTCGAGGCGGCCGTGTCGGAGAACGTGATCGCCGGGCCCGCGATGCTGCGCCGGGCCACCTACATGTACGGGGCGTTGCTGCCCAAGGGTCCGCAGGGCCACATCGGCAGCGGCCTCGGCCAGGGCACGCCGCTGGGCAACGTCGGGCTGATCGCACCGACCGACCTGATCACCCGCACCGGCGAGGAGTTGGTGCTCGACGGGGTCCGCATCGAGTTCCAGCTCACGCCGGGCACCGAGGCCCCGGCGGAGATGAACTTCCTGTTCCCGGACCACCGGGCCCTGTGCATGGCCGAGAACTGCACGGCGGTGTTCCACAACGTGTATACGCCTCGGGGTGCGCAGATCCGTGACTCGCTGGCCTGGGCGATCCACCTCGACGAGTCGATCCACCTGTTCGCCGGCCGGGCGGACGTGGCGTTCGCGAGCCACCACTGGCCCCGGTGGGGCCGGGACGCGTGGCTCCACCACGTGCGCTCCCAGCGCGATCTGTACCGCTTCCTGCACGACCAGACGATGCGGATGGCCAACCACGGCCTCACCGGCATCGAGATCGCGGAGGAGATGCGCCTCCCCGACGGCCTCGGCGACGAGTTCTTCAACCGCGACTACTACGGCACCCTCAACCACAACGTGAAGGCCGTGTACCAGAAGTACCTCGGCTTCTTCGACGGCAACCCCGCCCGCCTGCACCCGCTGCCCCCGGAGGCCGCCGGGGCCCGGTACGTCGAGTACATGGGCGGCGTCGACGCGGTGCTGGCCCGGGCGCGGGAGGACTTCGCCCGCGGCGAGTTCCGCTGGGTGGCCCAGGTGCTCGACCACGTGGTGTTCGCCCACCCGGAGCGGATGGACGCCCGGGCGCTCGCCGCAGATGCGCTCGAGCAGCTCGGCTACCAGGCCGAGTCGGGACCGTGGCGGTCCTTCTACCTGACGGGGGCCCAGGAGCTGCGCCACGGGCCGCCCGCCATCGAGATCCCCTCCGGCGTGCAGCCCGAGCTGATGGCGGCGATGACCGTGGAGATGCTGCTGCAGTTCCTCGGCGTGCGGATACTGCCCGACCGCGCCGCGGGCCGGCAGCTGGCGTTCACGCTCGTGGTGGCCGAGGACGACGGCAGCACCTCCACCCACGCCGTGGGGTTGCACCACTCGGCGCTGCACCACCTCGTCGACCGCCCGCACCCCGACGCCGAGGCGACCGTGCGCACCACCCGGGGGGCGCTCGTGGCCGCGGTGGCCGCGGGGCGCCTCGACCAGCTGCTCGACGACGACGGCACCACCGTGGAGGGCCGGGCCGAGGTCCTGGCCGAGCTGTCGGAGCTCCTGGACTCGTTCGTCCTGTTCTTCCCGATCGTCACGCCCTGACGCCGGCCCGCCGGCTCGCCGCTCGGCGCAGCGGGTGGGCGGCTCAGCGCATCGTGCCCCTGCCGCTCACGAGCGGGAGGTCGAGCACCGACAGGAGCCCCGGCCGCGCGTCGCACACCGCGGGGATCGCGTTCACGATCCGCCCGGCGGTGCCGGCCAGCCCGGCGGTGTTGTGGTC
>JBMOJH010000143.1:0-6512 GCA_049316905.1 Microthrixaceae bacterium
GCCGGCTCGGCGCTGAACATCATCCGGGCCCGCACCGCCTGACCGAGCCGGTCGCCTCAGTCGGTGCCGGGCCGCCGGTCTGCCTCGTGGCCGGCGGCGACGTCCACGTCCTCGGGCAGGATCCCCGACGGGTAGGTGCGAGCGAGTTCCTCGCGGGTGGGCGTGCGGTGCTGCCGTGCCTCGGGCGGGAGCAGGTCGGCGATCGACCGCATCATGGCGGCGGTGTCCTCCCCCACGTCGGTGCCGCCGACCTCGACGGGGTGGCCCACCGTGATGCTCACGGTGGGCGGGGCGAGGACGTTGGTGAGGTTCGGCAGCTTCGCGCTCCGGGGCCAGACCCTCTCCGTGCCCCAGATCCCGATCGGGATGACCGGCACACCGGTGGCGTGGGCCAGCCGCATCGCACCCCACCGGCCCCGCAGCTCCGGGTCGAAGAAGGCGGGCCCCCGGGGGATGGTGCCCTGCGGCATGATCGCCACCAGCTCCCCTGCGCCGAGCGCCTCCTCGGCGGCGCGGAGGGGCGCGTCGGACCCCGTGCCGCGGTCCACGCGGATGCCGCCGAGGGCCGCCGCGAGGTCGCCGACGATCGGGGCGTCGAACACCTCCTTCTTGCCGAGGAAGCGGACCGGACGGCCGCGGCGGGCCAGCAGGAACCCGATGGCCAGGGGGTCGAGGTAGGAGCGGTGGTTGGCCACCAGGATCGCCGGGCCCACCCGCGGGATCCGCTCCACGTGCTGCAGCTGGAACCGCACCCAGGGGAACAGCTGGCTCTGCGCCAGGAGGAAGAGCACCTGCTGGGGCTCCACGCCGGCGAACTTCGGCACCCCGGCGGGCACGTCGAGGTGCACCACGGGCCACCGGCGCAGGGTGGCGATCCCGAGCATGCGGGGGTCGGGGTTGACCGCCCGCGGGTGACCCACGATCGAGAGCAGCGGCACGTCGTAGTAGCTGTCGGAGTAGGCGTAGGACAGGTCGAGGTCCACGTCGTGGCGGCCCGCCCACTCCGCGACGGCCCGGGCCTTGCCCTTGCCCCACACGAACTCGCCGTCGATGCTGCCGTCGAAGTGCCCCTGGTCCCGGCCGTAGGTGGTGGCGATCACGTCGTCGAAGCCGAGCGCCGCGGCGAGCGGCCGCACCAGGTCCACGGGCGTGGTGGTGGCCAGCACCAGGGGCCGGCCGGCCTCCCGGTGCTCGGCGAACAGGTGGTGGGCGTACGGCTGCACGGCGTCCGCGAGCGCGGCGCTGGCCATGTCGGCGGCCTTGTGGACCAGTTCCACCGACCACCCCTTGGCGGCGCGGGCGCCCTGGCGGGTGAGCAGCATCGACGGGTACGTCTCGCCGATCAGGTCGAACACCTTGAACAGCGCGGACTCGATGCCCAGCCCCCGGTTCGGCAGCAGGCCGACGTGGCGCAGTGCCTCGCCGTAGATGGGCCCGCTGCCCCCGGGCAACAGGGTGCGGTCGAGGTCGAAGAAGGCGGCGCCCCGGGCGCCGGCGCGGAGAGGACCGTCGACGGGCATGCGGCCGAACCTACCGGAAAACGGCCGAAGGACTGGCGGGGGGGGATGCCAGTCCTTCAGCGTTGCCATCGATCCGAGGGGGGGGGTTCGGACCGTGGCGGCACCGGGGGGAACAGGGGGGATGTTCGCTCACCCGGCGTTATGTGGTGAGCAGAACGATAGGCTCGAGCAAGCAATCGGTCAACCAAATATGGGCGATAGTTGGTATCGTGCAAGGCGATGGATCGCCGACAGCTCCGCACCCTCCTCGCCGTGGTCGAGCACCGCTCCTTCTCGGCGGCCGCCCGGGCGCTCGGCACGGTCCAGTCCAACGTCTCCGCCCACGTCGCACGCCTCGAGCGGGAGCTCGGCGTCACCCTCGTCGACCGGGCCTCGAACGAGCCGACCGAGGAGGGCCGGGTCGTGGTCGAGCGGGCCCGGCGCATCGAGGCGGAGTTCGAGGCGCTCGAGGCCGACGTCGCCTCGCTCCGCGACGTGGTCTCCGGCACCGTCCGGCTGGGGGTGATCGGCACCACCGCCCGCTGGCTCGTGCCGCCGTTCCTGCGGTCGCTGGCCGAGCACTACCCCGCGGTGCAGGTCATCGTGCTCGACGCCACGACCTCCTCGCTGGTGCTCGGCCTCGGCTCCGGGACGATCGACCTGGCGGTGCTGAACCTGCCCGTGGACGACACCGAACTGCTGGTGGAGCCGATCTTCGAGGAGGAACGGGTCCTGATCGCCCCGCACGGCCACGAACTGTCCGGGCTCGACTCGGTGACCCTGGCCGAGCTCGATGGCCGGGCACTCCTGCTGGAGGCGCCCGGCACCGCGTTCCGCGACGTGCTCGACGCGGCGGCCGCCGAGGCGGGCGTGGAGCTCCGGGCCCAGGCCGAGTTCGACGGCATGCGCCTCCTCACCTCCCTCGCGTTCGCCGGTTTCGGCGCCGGGATCGTGCCGGCCTCCGCGGTGCCCACCGACCTGGGCGGACCGTGGCGGGCCGTCCCGGTGGAGGGCCTCCCCCGCCGTTCGGTCGGCCTCGCCCGCCGGCGGAGGGGTCTGCTCACCGCCGCGCAGCGGGCGGCCGCACAGACGCTGCGGGAGGTGGTCCTCGGCGACGAGCACTCCCCGCCCGGGGTCCACCCCCTCGGCCGCTGATGGAACACCGCACCGGATCGGCGGGTTCGACCCGGTGACGACGCCACGCGTTGCGGCTCGGTGAACTTCCGACACCACCGGCCGGGCGCGCCGCCAAGGCGCCGTAGGATGGAACGAGATTCCACTGGAGAGACGCAACGTGGCCGACAGCATCACCATCACCGACAACCGCACCGGCGAGACCGTCGAGATCCCGATCATGGACGGGGGCATCGATGCCAAGGCCTATGCGAAGTTCCTCCCCGGCGTGTGGTTCCACGACCCGTCCTTCGGGGCCACGTCGGCCGCTGCGTCGGCGATCACGGAGCTCGACGGTGAGAACGGCATCCTCCGCTACCGCGGCTACCCGATCGAGCAGCTCGCAGAGTCGTCGTCCTACCTCGAGGTCGCCTACCTGCTGATCCACGGCGAGCTGCCCACTCCGGAGCAGTTCGAGGACTGGCGCTACGAGATCACCCACCACACGTTCATCCACGAGAACGTGCGGAAGCGCTTCATGGAGGGCTTCCACCACGACGCCCACCCCATGGGGATCCTGGTGTCGACCGTCGCCGCGCTCAGCACCTTCTACCCCGAGGCGAAGGACCTCTCACCCGATGTGGTGATGAAGCAGGTCATCCGCCTCATCGCGAAGATGCCCACCCTCGCCGCCGGCGCCTACCGCCACTCCGTGGGCATGCCGTTCGTCTACCCCGACAACAGCCTCGACTTCGCCGCGAACTTCCTGTCGATGATGTGGAAGACCGCCGAGCCCCGCTACGACGCCCATCCGGTGCTCGCCCGGGCACTCGACGTGCTGTTCATCCTCCACGCGGACCACGAGCAGAACTGTTCGGCCACCGCGATGCGCACCGTCGGCTCGTCGCACGCGGACCCGTACATCGCCACCGCGGCGGCCACCGCCGCCCTCTACGGGCCCCGCCACGGCGGTGCCAACGAGGCCGTCATCAAGATGCTGCGCCAGATCGGCTCGGCCTCCGAGGTGCCCGCCTACATCGAGCGGGTGAAGCAGGGCGAGGTGCGGCTCCAGGGCTTCGGCCACCGGGTGTACAAGAACTACGACCCCCGGGCCCGGATCATCAAGAAGACCGCGGACGAGGTGTTCGAGGTCACGGGCAAGAACCCGCTGCTGGACATCGCCCTGAAGCTCGAGGAGGTGGCGCTCTCCGACAGCTACTTCACCGACCGCAAGCTGTACCCGAACGTCGACTTCTACTCGGGGCTGATCTACCAGGCCATGGGCTTCCCCATGGACATGTTCACCGTGCTCTTCGCCATCCCCCGCACCGCCGGCTGGCTCGCCCACTACATGGAGCTCCTCGCGCAGGACAGCCGCATCTACCGACCCCGCCAGCTGTACGTGGGCCACCCCGTGCGGGACTACGTGAACATCGAGCGTCGCTGAGCCCCCGGGTCCCGATGGGATGCCGGCCCACCCAGCGGTGACCGACCCCGACCAGCTCGACCGGCTGGCCCGGATGATCGACGAGATCGTCCTGCCCGACGCCGACCGCTACACCCTCGACGAGGTCTCGGCCCGCGCCGGGACCGATCCGCAGCTGACCCGGCGCCTCTGGCGGGCCCTCGGTTTCGCCGATCCCGGGCCGGACGACCGCATCGGCGGTGACGCCGACGTGCTGGCACTGCAGGCCGCGCTCGACTCCACCGACACCTCCGACGGCGTGGAGACGCTGATCCGCCAGACCCGGGTCATGTCGGCCGCCATGGCCCGCGTCGCGGACCTGTGGGTCGACCAGATCCGGGCGTCGCTCGACAGCGGGGAGTTCGACCGGATCGAGCAGTCGGCCGAGGCGTTCTCGGACCAGGAGCGCTTCAAGTGGCTCATCGACTACATCCACCGCCGCCTGTTCGCCGCCGCGCTGCGCCGCGAACTGGCCAACCGCTCCGCCGGCACCGGCACCGAGCAGTCGGCGGTGTTCGCCGACCTGGTCGGCTACACCACGCTGTCCGAGCGACTCGGCCCACTCGAGCTGTCCGAGCTGGTGGGGTCCTTCGAGGCCATCGCCTACGACACGGTGGCCGAGCACGGCGCCCGGGTGGTCAAGACGATCGGCGACGAGGTCCTGTTCGCGGCCGACGACCGGGAGGTCGCCCTGGCCACCACCGTGGACCTGCTCCGCCGGGCCCACCGCGGTGGGTTGCCCCCGCTACGGGCCGGGATCGACCACGGCCCGGCGGTGTGGTTCGAGGGCGACCTGTTCGGCCCGACGGTGAACCGGGCGGCCCGGTTGGTGGCCGAGGCGCCCGTGGGCGCGGTGGCGGCCTCGGCGTCGTTCGCCGAGGCGGTGGCCGACGCCGGCTGGACCGACCTCGGCGTGCGCGAGCTCAAGGGGGTCGGCCCGACCGAGGTCCGGGCCCTGGCCGTGGCAGGCGCCTGAGGCGTTCGCCTCGGAACGGTGACCCGACGGCACCCGACGGTCAGTCGACGGTCAGCAGGACCTTGCCCACGTTGGCGTCGGCCGCCACGTACTCGTGGGCCTCGGCCACCTGCGCCAGCGGGAGGCGGCGGTCGATCACGGGCCGGAGCACGCCGGACTCGAACAGCGGGACCAGGTCGTGGGCACACCGCCGGGTGACCGCGATCTTCCCCTCGAGCGGCCGGCCCCGCAGGACCGTGCCGATCCACTGCACCCGCTTGCGCAGCAGCTCCCCCGCCGGCACCTCGGCGCGACCGCCGCCCATCACGCCCACCTGCAGGATCCGCCCGCCCACCGCCGCCGCCGCGATGTTGCGGGCGACGTAGTCGCCGCCGACCGTGTCGAGCACCACGTCGACCCCTGCGCCACCGGTGACCTCGCGGAGCACCTCCACGAAGTCCTGCTCGTGGCGGTCCACCACCACGTCGGCCCCGAGGTCGCGGCACGCCGCCACCTTCGCCGTGGAGCACGTCACCGCCACCCGGGCGCCCACCGCCCGGGCCAGCTGGATGGCCGCCGTGCCCACCCCGCTCGCCCCGGCGTGCACGAGCGCCCACCCACCGGCGGTGAGCCCGCCCTGCAGGACCAGCGCGTCGTAGGCGGTGATGAACACCTCGGGCACCGCGCCCGCCGCCGGCAGGCCCACGGCGTCGGGGACCGGCATCACCTGACGCTCGTGGACCGTCAGCCGCTCCGCGTAGGCGCCGCCGCCGACGATGCCCATCACCGCCTCGCCCACCCGGGACGGGTCGACCCGCTCCCCCACCGCGGCGACGGTTCCCGCGAACTCCAGGCCGGGGATCTCGTGGGCCATCGGCGGGCCGGGGTAGAGCCCCATCCGCTGGAGGAGGTCGGCCCGGTTCACGGCCGTGGCGGCCACGTCGACGAGCAGCTCCTCGGGGCCCGGCTCCGGGTCGGGCACCTCCCGGAGCGTCAGCACCTCCGGACCGCCGTAGGACTCGAGCACCACCGCGCGCATGGGCGGAACGGTAGCGGTGCTGGCAGGATGCGCCCGTGTCCGACCGCCCCGCCCGCGCCCCCGAGGTGTCCGCCATCACCGTCGACCGCGGCGCGATGGAACTCCGGCTCGGTTACGACGACGGAACGGAGGGCTCGATCGGACTGGTGGCGCTCCGCCTGGCCTGCCCGTGCGCCGGGTGCCGGGCCGCCCGCCAACGGGGCGTCGAGCCCTGGCCGCCGGCGGGCCGGGCCGAGCCCGAACCGCTGTCGGTCACCGATGCCGAGGTGGTCGGTGCGTGGGGCCTCGGCATCACCTGGAACGACGGGCACACCACGGGCATCTACCCCTTCGACTCCCTGCACCGCTGGATCACGGTCGGCGACCCCGGGTTCGCCCCCGACTCGGGACTCGGGGGCTGACGTGGCGGCGGTCGGCGCTGTCATGAGAGGTGACGGGTCG
>JBMOJH010000144.1:0-6434 GCA_049316905.1 Microthrixaceae bacterium
GCCACCGGCAACGGCTCGCCGGCCCCGGTGGCGTCCGCGCTGAGCTGGACGATCTCCGACCCCGGGGGCCTGCCGCTCATCTGCGGGCTCGACACCGACGGCAACGGGTCGACCGACCTGACCGTCGCCCCGTGCACCAGCGACTCCGTGCGAACCGTCAACGTGGCCACGGCCGGCCTCCGCACGTTCACCCTCACGGTCGACAACGGCGCGGCGGCCCCCACCGTGGCCACGACCTCGATCACCCCCGGCGTCGCCGCGGCCGAACCCTTCAACATCGACATCCAGTTCGTCGGCTCCTTCACCCCGGCGCGTACCGCGGCGTTCCAGGCCGCGGCGGCCCGCTGGTCCCAGGTGATCCACGCCGGTCTGCCCGACCTGTCGCTCAGCTACCCGGCCGCCGGCTGCGGTGCCGACGCCCCGGCGTTCTCCGGCGTCATCGACGACGTGAGCATCATCGCCGCAGTGGTCCCGATCGACGGCCCGTCCAACGTGCTCGCCAACGCCGGGCCGTGCTACTTCCGCACCTCCTCCGGCCTGGCGCTCGCCGGCTCGATGCGCTTCGACGTGGCCGACATCGACGGGCTCGAGGCGTCCGGCAACCTCGTGGACGTGGTGACCCACGAGATGGGCCACGTGCTCGGCATCGGCACGCTCAACGGTTGGTCGTCGAACCTGCTGACCCCCGGCACCTCGACGGTGTCCTTCACCGGCGCCCGTGCCCGCGGCGCCTGGCAGGAGCTCGGCGGGTCCGGCGCCGTGCCGGTGGAGAACAACGGCGTGCCGGGCACCACGGACTCGCACTGGCGCGAGTCCACGTTCAACACCGAGCTCATGACGGGCTACGAGGACAACGGGCCCGATCCGCTCAGCCGGCTCACGATCGCGGCGCTGGGGGACTTCGGCTACTCGGTGGACCTCGCCGTGGCCGACGCCTACTCGCTGCCGGGCGCCGGGCTCCGGTCCGGCACGCCGACCCTCCGGGCCGAGACACCGTTCCGCGAGGAGCTGCTGCGTCCGGTCGGCGGCGTCGGCTGACCCCGTCGGTCCGGTCGGTCCCCATGCGGATCACCTTCTGGGGTGCGGCCGGCACCGTGACCGGCTCGCGGTTCCTGGTCGAGACGGCCGGCGCACGGGTGCTCGTCGACTGCGGAATGTTCCAGGGGGTGAAGGCGATCCGGTCGCGCAACTGGGACCCGTTCCCGGTGGACCCGGCCTCGCTCGACGCCGTGGTGCTGACCCATGCCCACGTGGACCACAGCGGGTTCCTCCCGGCGCTGGTCCGCGACGGGTTCTCCGGTCGGATCTGGTGCACGCCCGGTACGGCCGCGCTGTGCCGGATCCTGCTGCCCGACGCCGCGCACCTCCAGGAGGAGGACGCGCAGCGGGCCAACCGCCGCCACTCGAGCCGTCACACGCCGGCCCTGCCGCTCTACACGTCCGTCGATGCCGAGGCGGCCCTGCGGCTGCTGCACCCCGCGGCCTTCGGGGCGGACGTCACCCCGGCCCGCGGCCTCACCGCCCGGTTCTCCCCGGTCGGCCACATCCTCGGTGCGGCGTGCGTGCGCCTCGATGACGGCGGGACCAGCGTGCTGTTCACCGGCGACGTCGGCCGTGCCCACGACCCGGTCATGCGCCCGCCCGCGCCGCCGCTGCCCGCGGACCACGTGGTCACCGAGTCGACCTACGGGAACCGCCACCACGACGACACCGACCCGGCCGACCAGCTCGCCGAGGTGGCCGAGCGCACCCTGGCCCGCGGCGGCACGCTGCTCGTGCCGGTGTTCGCGGTGGGCCGGGCCCAGGTGGTGCTGCACCTCCTCGCCCGCCTCCGCGGCGAGGGCCGGATCCCCGCTGTGCCCACGTTCCTGAACAGCCCGATGGCCATCAACGCCACCGAGTTGTTCGTCGCGCACCCCGAGGACCACCGG
This sequence comes from Microthrixaceae bacterium, assembly GCA_049316905.1. Lineage (GTDB taxonomy): Bacteria > Actinomycetota > Acidimicrobiia > Acidimicrobiales > Microtrichaceae > CAIPVR01. The sequence goes on from JBMOJH010000144.1 coordinate 1,932, forward strand.
CTCACACCGGCGGAGTGCCGGGCGATGTGCGACGGCGTCGAGTTCGTCCGCACCGCCGAGGAGTCGATCGCGCTGAACGAGCGCTCCGGGCCGATGATCGTCCTCGCCGCGAGCGGGATGGCCACGGGCGGCCGCGTGCTGCACCACCTCGAGCGACTCGCGCCGGACCGGCGCAGCACGATCCTCTTCACCGGCTACCAGGCGGCCGGCACCCGGGGTGAGGCCCTGCTCGCCGGGGCCGAACGGATCAAGCTCTACGGCGAGTACGTCCCGGTGCGCGCCGAGGTGCTCGGGATCGACACGCTGTCGGCCCACGCCGACGGTCCGGAGCTCATCCGCTGGCTCGGCGCGATGGGCGGTGGGCCCCGCCCGGCGAGCATCGTGCACGGCGAACCGGCGGCCGCCGACGCGCTCCGGCGTGACCTGCGCGACGCGCTCGGCTGGGACACCTCCGTGCCGGCCCACGGGGACACGGTGACGGTCTGAGTCAGGCCCGGGTGACCAGCCGGACCACCTCGTCGGGGTCGTCCGCCAGTTCCAGCAGGTCCAGGTCCTGCGGCGACAGCGCGTGCCGGCCGTTGCCCGCCGCGGTGGTGCGCAGCCAGTCCAGCAGGCCGCCCCAGTAGTCGGAGCCCACCAGCACCACCGGGAAGTCGGTGATCTTCGCGGTCTCGATGAGCGTGAGCGCCTCGAAGAGCTCGTCGAGCGTGCCGAACCCGCCGGGCAGCACCACGAAGGCGCTCGCGTACCGCACGAACACGACCTTGCGCGCGAAGAAGTGCCGGAACCGCAGCAGCAGGTCGACGTACGGGTTCGGGACCTGCTCCCGGGGCAGCTCGATGTTGAGGCCCACCGACACCGCTCCGGCCTCGTGCGAGCCCCGGTTGGCGGCCTCCATCAGGCCGGGCCCCGCGCCGGTGATCACGGCGAGGCCCGCCGCGCCCAGGGCCGCGCCCACACGGCGCCCGAGGTCGTAGTCGGGGTGGTCCCGGGCGGTGCGCGCCGAGCCGAACACCGACACCGCCGGTCCCACACCGGCCATGGCGGCGAACCCGACCCGCAGCTCCTCCTCGATGGCACGCAGCCGCTCGGGGTCGGCCGCCGCGGCCAGGGCGGCGGAACCGGGTGCGGCGAGCAGGTCCTCGTCGCGGGTCGTCCCCGGCTCAGTCACGGCCCCCGCCGCGGTCATGGTCACCGCGGTCGCGGCGCACCTGCACGCGGCGCCCGCGGATCGTCGCTCCGCTCATCGCCGAGATCACCTGCTGCACGGAGCGTTCCGGCACCTCCACGAGCGAGAAGCGGTCGAAGATCCGGATCGCGCCGATGTCGCGGCCGCCGAGGTTCGTCTCCCCGGTGATGGCGCCCACGAGGTCCTGCGGACGGACCCCGGCCGCCCGCCCGGCACCGACGTAGAGCCGGCCCACCGATCCTCCCGCCCCGCCGCCCCGCCCGCCTGCGTCACGGCCACGGCCCGGGCCTCGGTCGGACTCCCGGCGCGGGCCGCGGTCCCCGCGGTGCCGGTCCGGACGGTGCCGGTCCTCGGGCTGGGGGATCTCCGTGTCGTCATCCGTGGCGCCGCTCGCCTCGTGCACCAACCGGATCGCGGCGAGCGCCACCGCGTCCACGTCGAAGTCGTCGGTGAGCGCCTCGAGCACGGCCCGGAACCGCTCGTTGCGACCGTCCTCGCCGTCGCCCTCGTCGGCCTCGAGCGCCTCGCGGACCTGGTCGAGCGTGAGTTCCATCTGCCGGGCCCGCAGGTCGGCCACCGTCGGGATCCGCACGATCCGCACGGACTGGCCGGTGGCGCGTTCGATGTCGTCGAGCAGACGACGGCGGCGGGGCTCCACGAGCGTGATCGCCACGCCCTCCCGCCCGGCGCGGCCGACCCGGCCGATGCGGTGCACGTAGGACTCGGTGGAGCTCGGGAGGTCGAAGTTCACCACGTGGGTGAGGTGCTCCACGTCGAGGCCCCGGGCCGCCACGTCGGTGGCGACGAGCAGTTCGGCGGTGCCCGAGCGCAGCCGACCCATCACCCGGTCGCGCTGTTCCTGGTCCATGCCGCCGTGCAGCGCCTCGGCCCGGTAGCCGCGGGCGTTGAGGGTCTCGGTGAGCTCGTCCACCTCGCCGCGGGTCCGGCAGAACACCAGGGCCGCGGTGGGCGACTCGACGTCCAGCACGCGGCACAACGCGGCGGCCTTGTGCGACCGGCCCACCACGTAGGCGTCCTGGCGCACGCGCGGCGCCTCACCCTCGGGTGCGACCTCCCGCTCGATCCGCACGAGGACCGGATCCCGCAGGTGGCGGTCGGCCACCTGCTCGATCCGTCGCGGCAGCGTGGCCGAGAACAGCACCGTCTGGTGCCCCTCGGGGCAGGCCTCGAGGAGCGTGTCGAGGTCGTCAGCGAAGCCCATGTCGAGCATCTCGTCGGCCTCGTCGAGCACCACCACCTGCACCGAGTCGAGGTCCAGGGCCCGGCGCTGCACCAGGTCCACCGCCCGGCCCGGCGTGGCGACCACCACGTGCACGCCCCGTCGCAGCACCTTGAGCTGCTGCACCACCGGCTGACCACCGAACACCGGGAGCACCTGCACGCCGAGCTCGCGTCCGTAGCGGTGCACCGCCTCGCCCACCTGGACGGCCAGCTCGCGGGTGGGCACCAGGACCAACGCCACCGGCGCGCCCGGTTCGCCCGGCTCGATGCGCTCGAGGATCGGGAGCGCGAACGCCGCGGTCTTGCCCGTGCCCGTGGCGGCCTGGGCGAGAAGGTCGCGGCCCGAGCGCACCACCGGGACCGCCTCGGCCTGGATCGGGGTGGGCTCCTCGTAGCCCAGCGCGTCCAGCGCGGCGAGGACCTCGGCCCGGAGCCCGAGGTCGGCGAAGGAGGACGGTGCGTCGGGCATGCGGGCACCCTACGCGGAGTTCACCCGCATGCCCGTAGCCTCGGAGGGGTGGTGGACCCGTCGCCGTCGCCGACACCGTCGCGGCCCCAGGGTCGCCGGACCGGGGCGCGGGTGGCCCTGGTCCTGGTGGCGGTCTTCGCGGCCGTCGTGCTGGTGTCGGTCCTGACGCTCCCCGGCGCGCCGCCCGACCGCTTCGCCGACCTGCCGGACGCGTCGCCCTCCAGCGCGGCGCTGCTGACCATGTCGGTCGACTCGGTCGACGCCGCGCTGGGCCAGTTGCAGGGCCGCGTGGTGCTCGAGGCCGGACCCGCGCTGCCGCCGGAGGGGGCCCGGCTGTTCACCAACGTGAGCGCGGTGCCGTCGGTGGAGCTGCGTCCGGACCAGCTGTCGCCCGAGACCACCCTGAAGCTCGACGCGGACGCCGGCGACGTGTCGGCCTACCCGTTCGACTCCTACCGGGCCGACCTGCAACTCGTGCTCGTGCAGGGAGCGGACGCCACGCCGGCGGACATCGGCGTGCGACCCACGCTGCCGCTGACCGTCCGTGGCGTCGCCTCGGCCCCCGGCTTCGAGGTGGCGGACCGCAGTGCCGAGCGCGACGGCGTCGGGACGGTGTCGGTGGAGGTGACCCGTAACCGCAACGTGGTGGCGTGGGCGGTCGCGATGATGGTCCTGTTCTGGCTCCTCGCCCTGTGCGCGGTGGGGGTGACCTACCTGGTGGTGAGCGGTCGGCGGGACTGGGAGTCGCGTCACCTGGCCTGGCTGGGGGCGATGATCTTCGCCCTGGCCGCGTTCCGGAACACCGCCCCGGGCAACCCGCCGATCGGGACCTTCCTCGACTTCCGGGCCTTCTTCCCGGCCGTCGCGCTGGTGTCGCTCAGCCTCGTGGCGTTGGTGGCCACGTTCCTCCTCCGGTCCCGCGACGACCTGGGCCTGTGAGGGCGGCGGCGAGGTTCAGCCGCTCGTGAGGTAGCGCGTGATCCCGTCGGCGATCGCCACCCCCGCCCGTTGGCGGAACGCCGGGTCGACGAGCAGCCCGGCGTCGGTGGCGTTGCGCATGTTGCCGGTCTCGATGAACACCTTGGGCACGGTCGACAGGTTCAGCCCGCCCAGGTCGTCGCGGCGGTCGAGGCCGCCGCTGCCGATGTAGTCCGCCGGCGGCATGCCGGTCCCGGCGGCGTACGCCGCGGCCAGGTCGCGGCCGAGCCGGTCCGACGGTGCCACGATCGCCTCGTTGAGGCCGGGCACCGCCTTCGGGAGGATGACGTGGAATCCCCGCCCCCCGGCGGGGCCGCCGTCGGCGTGGAGCGAGACCGCGGCGTCGGAGCGGGCGACGTTGCCGATCGCGGCCCGCTGGGTGATGCACGGTCCCCAGCCGGTGTTGTCGTTCCGGGTGAGGACCACCTTCGCGCCACGCTCCTGCAGTACCTGTTGCACGAGCTGGGCGAGGTCCCACGTGTAGGTGGCCTCGGCATAACCGGCGTTGGTCGAGGTGCCCGTGGTGTCGCACTCCTTGCGACGGTTCCCGACGTCGACGAGGGCGTTGATCTCGCGGGGGTGCGCGCCGTTGCCGCCGTTGTGGCCCGGATCGATGGTCACCACC
>JBMOJH010000145.1:0-6400 GCA_049316905.1 Microthrixaceae bacterium
TACGGGTCGATGTTGGCGTTCGGGCGACGGTCCTCGATGTAGCCCTTGCCGTCCTGCGCGACCTGCCACGGGATGCGGATCGAGGCGCCGCGGTCGGACACGCCGTAGCGGAACTCGCTGTGGTGCGCCGTCTCGTGCTGACCGGTGAGGCGGTCCTCGTAGCCGTGGCCGTAGCCGGCGAGGTGCTCGTCGACCTTGCCGTCGGCACCGAGCGCCTCACAGGCGGTGATGATCGCGTCGTAGTTCTCGCGCATTGCGTTGGTGGAGAAGTTGGTGTGGCAGCCCGCACCGTTCCAGTCGCCCTTGATCGGCTTGGCCGAGATGGAGGCGTTGACGCCGAAGTCCTCGGCGATGCGGTACAGCAGGTAGCGGGCCATCCAGAGCTGGTCGGCCACCTCGACGGTGCCGAGCGGGCCCACCTGGAACTCCCACTGACCGAGCATCACCTCGGCGTTCGTGCCGGAGATGCCCAGACCCGCCTCGAGGCAGGCCGTGGTGTGGGCCTCGACGATGTCGCGGCCGGCGATCTCCACGGCGCCCACGCCGCAGTAGTACGGGCCCTGCGGCGCCGGGTAGTAGTAGCCCTCGGACGGCCAGCCCAGCGGGCGGCCCTCCTTGAAGAACGTGTACTCCTGCTCGAGACCGAAGAGCGGCTCCTGCGAGGCGAACTTCTCGGCCGCCGCCACGCACGCAGCGCGGGTGTTGGTGGGGTGCGGGGCCATCGTCTCGGGCAGCAGCACCTCGTTCAGCACGAGGATGTCGTTGCCACCGCGGGTCGGGTCGGGACAGGTGAACACCGGGTTCAGCACGCAGTCCGAGTTCGAGCCCGGAGCCTGGTTGGTGGACGAGCCGTCGAAGCCCCAGATGCCGGGCTCCTTGCCGTCCTCGATGATCTTCGTCTTCGACCGCATGAGCGGGGTCGGCTCGGTGCCGTCGATCCAGATGTACTCAGCCCGATATGCCACTGCCGTCACCTTCATTCCGTGAGAGAGACGCACCGTGTCGGTGCGGTTGGCCCGTACGTTTCCATGGTCCGGGCGGGGGCTCCAAGTGGAACCCGACCGGACCGGGCCGCAGGTTGTCGGAGCGCGTTTTCCGAGCCGTTGCCCGACTGTGAACGCTCTGTGAACTGGACGGCCTCCGCTGTCGCGGGCCCGACGGGACTGGTACCAACCTTCGACCCGGCAGGGGCCGTCGCCGCCGTCCGGTGCCAAGATGTCGACCGCCATGGAGACCGAGATGGACCAGCAGCAGGACTACGTGCTCCGCACGGTCGAGGAACGCCGGGTCCGGCTGGTGCGCCTCTGGTTCACCGACGTGCTCGGCCAGCTGAAGTCCGTGGCCATCTCGCCGGTCGAGCTCGACGCCGCGTTCGAGGAGGGAGTCCAGTTCGACGGTTCCGCGATCGACGGGTTCAGCCGGGTCCAGGAGTCCGACGTGCTGGCCCAGCCCGACCCGAACTCGTTCCAGCTGATGCCGGCCCGCGACGGCGAGGACCTCACCGCGCGGATCTTCTGCGACATCACGAACCTCGACGGCTCGCCGTTCGAGGGGGATCCCCGCCAGGTCCTGCGCCGCAACCTCACCGCCGCGGCCGACGCCGGGTTCCAGTTCATGTGCGCCCCGGAGGTGGAGTTCTTCTACCTGGCCTCCGACGACGCCGGCTCGCCGCCCCAGCCGCTCGACCAGGCCAGCTACTTCGACCTGACCACCTACGACGAGACCTCCGACATCCGCCGGCGCACCATCCAGCGGCTGGAGGGCACCGGCATCCCGGTCGAGTACTCGTTCCACGAGGACGCGCCCTCGCAGCACGAGATCGACCTCCGCTACACCGACGCGCTCGGCATGGCCGACAACGTCATGGCCCTCCGCATGATCGTGCGGGAGGTGGCGATGGCGTCGGGGGTGCACGCCACCTTCATGCCGAAGCCGATCGAGGGCGTGCAGGGCTCCGGGATGCACACGCACCTGTCGCTCTGGGACGGCTCCACGAATGCGTTCCACGACCCGGACGACCCGGTCGGGCTGTCGCAGGTGGCGCGCGGGTTCATCGCCGGCCTCCTGCGCCACGCTCCGGAGGTCACCGCGGTGACCAACCAGCTCGTGAACTCCTACAAGCGCCTGGTGGCCGGGTTCGAGGCGCCGGTCCACATCAGCTGGGCCCGCAACAACCGCTCGGCACTGGTGCGGGTCCCGGTGCCCAAGAAGGGCAAGGAGGACCAGGGCACCCGCCTCGAGTACCGGGCGCTCGACCCGGCGTGCAACCCGTACCTCGCGTTCTCGGTCCTGCTCGCCGCCGGCCTGCGCGGCATCCAGGAGGGCTACGAGCTCCCCGACGAGGCCACGCACAACCTGTTCGAGGACGAGGCGAGCCGCCGCACCGACGACGCCGCGCTGCTGCCGAACAACCTCTCGGCGGCGCTCGACGCGATGGAGGGCTCCGAGCTCGTCCACACCGCGCTGGGTGAGCACATCTTCGAGTGGTTCCTCCGCAACAAGCGCGCCGAGTGGGGCGCCTACCGGACCCACGTGTCGAGCTTCGAGCTCCAGCGCTACCTCAGGGCCTGGTGATCGTGCAGCCCCTCCTGCTCTGGCCCGACCCCGCACCACCGGACCTGGTGCGCGTCCTCGACCTCGCAGGCCTGCCGTGGACCGCGGTGGCCGACGAGAACGCGGCGCGCGACGGGTCGTGGTCCGGGGCGATCGTCACCGCGGACGGCTCGGCGGAGGGCACCGCGGAACGCGGCTTCCTGATGGCCCGGGCGCTGCGCCGCGGCGACGTGGGCATCGCTCCGGTCCTGTTGCTCGTGCGCGGCACCCAGCTCTCGGACCTCGAGACCCACCACGAGGTCTTCGACGACTTCTGCGTGACGCCCGCGCACCCGGCCGAGCTCGAGGCGCGCATCCGGCACCTGCTCGCCGCGGCCTCCCAGCTCGACATGGGCCCGGAGGTGGTGCGGTACGAGGAGCTCGTGCTCAACCTGGAGACCTACCAGGCGGCCATCGACGAGCAGCCCCTCGACCTCACCTACATGGAGTACGAGCTGTTGAAGTTCCTCGCCTCGAACCCGGGCCGGGTGTTCACCCGCGAGGTGTTGCTCAGCCGGGTGTGGGGCTACGAGTACTACGGCGGGGCCCGGACGGTGGACGTCCACATCCGACGCCTGCGGGCCAAGCTCGGCGAGGAGCGCGCCGGGCTGATCCAGACGGTCCGCTCGGTCGGCTACAAGTTCGGCGAGTCGCGCTGGGGCTGACGGGCCGGGCCGTCAGGTGTTGAGCTCGACGAGCTCGCTCCCCTCGTGGAGGTACTCCACGTCCTTCGAGAGCGTCTGGCCGAGGACCGCCGCGATGATCCCGCCGGTGATGATGAACGCCACGGGCAGGATGGCCAGGAGCACCACGGCGATGATGAGTCCACCGATCATGGGCTCAGTCTGCCCCGAGATAGACCCAGGCCTCCACCTCGACCGCGGCGCCGAGCGGGAGCTCGGCCACGGCGACGGCGGAACGGGCGGGTCGGTGGTCGCCGAAGAACTCGCAGTACACGTCGTTCATCGGTGCGTAGTGCTCCATCGAGGTGAGGAACACGGTGGTCTTCACCACCTGATCCGCGCGGGCGCCGTGCTGTGACAGGACGGCGTCGAGGTTGGTGAGGGCCTGGCGGAGCTGGCCGGCCAGCCCGTCCGCGAGTCCGTCGGCACCGAGGCCGATCTGACCGGAGACCACGAGCCAGTCGCCGGCGCGGACCGCCGGGGTGTACGGGGCGTTCGACATGGCGCCGACCCTAGACCGCGGGCCCGGGCGACGAGCCCGTCGGCCAGTCGCGGGGCGTTCCGAGCGCGAGCCACAGGGCCGCTGCGGTGGCCGCGAACACGCTGTCGGCGACCGGACGCGGCTCGCCGGATCCCGTTCCGGGACCGTCGAGCACGACCTGGACCTGCGGCATGTCCGCGGCGCGCAGCACGCCGAAGGACCGGATCGTCAGGTCGTGCACCACCCCCTCGGTGTCCACGGCCAACGACTCGGACCGCACCCATCCGAGCGCCATGTGCACGGCACCGACGCAGTAGGACCGGAGGGTGACCGCGTCGAGCGGGTCCCCCGCGTCGACCAGCACCTCCACCGTCCCGTCCCCGGCCAGGCGCACCGTGGCCGCGCCGCGGCCGGGGGGCGCCACCGTGACGGCGCCGTCATGGCCCAGCACCACCGTGGGCGACGACGCGCCCGCACCGGCGAGCAGCACCGCGGCCTCGGCCCATCCCGCGGCTCGCACCGCCGCGGAGGTCGGCGGACCCGGCAGGTCCACCTCCTCCACGACCAGCCCGGGCGCAACGGCGGCCACCGCGTCGGCCACGCCGGCGGTGCGCACCACCCGCAGCACGCCCGTGCCGTCGGGGAGCACGCCGCCCGCCACCGGCGGGCGCTTGGCGCCGAGTCGCACCACGTCCTCGCGGGACCACACCGCGAGGACCGGGCGGCCGTGGTGCCCGGCGAGGCGGCGGGCCGCGGCCGGGACGGGGCTGTGCCGCTTCGCGCCGAACGCGCCGCCGTTCGCCGCGGGCGACGAGGGCTCGCCGCCCGGCTCGCACCACGAGGCGTCGGTCTCGAGATAGGCAGGGTCCACCCACGACGTCCGCAGGGACGCGGCCCAGTCGCCGGACGGGAGCTCCAACGGTGGGCCCGCGGTCAGCGTGGTGCGCCGGCCCTGGACCTTGCCCGCCAGGGCCCGGGCCGCGGCCACCGTGTCGGCCACCACCCACCCGGCGGGATCGGTGACGTCCGCGCCGCTCCACGACGGGTCCGGCACGGCCACGAGCGCGCCGGGCGGCACGGTGTCGACCGAGAAGCCGGCGCGTCCGGCCACCACGTCGGGACCCGCGTGCTGGGGGGCACCCAGCTCGAGCGACGCACGACGCCCCGCGGCCTCGAGCTCGGGTCCGCTGCGAAGCGCCACCGGCGTGCCGGCGGCCACCTGCGCCGCGGCCTCCTCCAGGGTGGCCCAACCGGTGCAGCGACAGAGGTGCGCGGCGAGCGCCCGGTCGACCACGGCGCGGTCCGTCAGGTCCTTGCCGGCGCTCCGTGCACCCTCGAGCCGCACGACGATCCCCGGCGTGCAGAACCCGCACTGGCTCGCGCCGGTGGCCAGGACGGCGGCGGTCCAGCGGTCGCGGACCTCGTCGTCGAGGCCGTCGAAGGTCACCACGCGACGGCCCACCACGCGGCGGGCCGGGGTCACGCAGGCCACCCGCGGCGCCCCGTCGACCAGCACCGTGCAGCAGCCGCACTGGCCCTGCGGCGAGCAGCCGTCCTTCACGGCGGTGCAGCCCTGCTCGCGGAGCAGATCGAGGAGGGTGCCCGCGCCCTCCTCGACCTGCACCTCGCTCCCGTCGACGTGCACGTGGTCCATCTCACCGCTCCGCGCCGGGCCCTGAGACGCCTCTCGTCCCCGCCCGCGACCCGTTGTGGCGGGTCGCGTCCCGGACGGTACCGTCCGTGGCGTGTCGCAACCGCACCCGTCGAGCCACCACTCCCCGGACCGCCCAGGGCTGGACCGCCGCGCCCTCCTGCGGGGTGGGGCCGGGCTCGGTGCCGTCGCCCTGGGGGCCGCCGCCCTCGCGGCGTGCGGGGAGAGCAGCAGCCCCACCTCCGAGGCCGGCGCCGGCGCCACACCGACCAATGCGCTGATCGCCGCGTTCCCGCAGAGCACCCCGCTGGTGGCCGTCGGCGCGCCCACCCGGCTGCCGTACCTGATCGCCGACAAGGAAGGTGTGCCCCTCACGCGTATCGACGGGGCCGTGCGGTTCACGATCCGACGGGACGGCGAGCAGGTGGGCCAACCGGTCGAGGTGGCGCCGCGGTTCGAGGGGGTGCCCCGCGCCTACCTGCCACTGCAGTTCACCTTCCCCGAACCCGTGATCTACGACGTCGAGGCCGAGTACAAGGGCCAGAAGCTCGACTCCCAGTTGCAGGTCTACGACCGGGCCCGGGTGGGTGCCCCCGTGGTGGGCGACGTGCTGCCGCCGGCCGACACCCCGACCTTCACCCAACCCCTCGGGGTGGACCCGGTCTGCTCACGGGCGCCGGTGTGTCCGTTCCACGGCGTGAACCTGCGCGAGGTGGTGGGAACCGGCCGTCCGCTGGTGGTCATGCTCTCCACCCCGGCGTTCTGCCAGACCGCGATCTGCGGGCCGGTGCTCGACGAGCTGGTGACCGAGGCCGCGAACCGGCCCGGGCTCACGGTGGTGCACAGCGAGGTCTACAAGAACCCGAAGGCCGTGAAGGACCTCGCGGATGCAACGCTGGCCCCGCTCCCCACGGAGTACAAGCTCGACTTCGAGCCCACGATGTTCGTGGTCGACACCGGCGGCAAGATCGTCGCCCGCGCCGATGTGATCGT
>JBMOJH010000146.1:0-6366 GCA_049316905.1 Microthrixaceae bacterium
ATGTCGTCGGTGCGGGCCACCGATCCGGCGACCGGGCAGGTGCAGCGGAAGGCCATGAGCCCGGGGAACGTGTTCGGGGAGGGTCTGGCGGTGCGTCCCGACGGCTCGCTCGTGCAGATCACGTGGAAGGACGGCACGGCGTTCGTGTGGGACCCGGCCTCGCTCACCACGACCGGCCGGTTCCGCTACGGCGGCGAGGGGTGGGGGCTCACCACCGCGGGTGACGGGACGCTGCTGATGTCCGACGGCTCTGACCGCATCACCGAGCGGGATCCCTCGGACTTCACGCCTCGCCGCCGTTGGACCGTCCGGCGGGAGGGCGGCGCCGCGGACGAGCTGAACGAGCTCGAGTGGGACGGCTCGCACCTGTGGGCCAACCGGTGGCAGACCGACGAGATCGTCCGCATCGACCGGCGCTGCCAGCGGGTGGACGCGGTGGTGGACGCCTCGGCGCTGGTCGCGGAGGCCGGGGCGACCGGCGCGGCGCAGGGTCATCAGGTGGACGTGCTGAACGGGATCGCCGCAGTGCCGGGCACCGACCGCTTCCTCGTGACGGGCAAGCTGTGGCCCACCACGTTCGAGGTGAGGTTCGTCCCGGCATGACCGCGCTCGGGCCGGCGGTCCGGTCGGCGGTCCGTTCGGCGGGGAGGACCGCGGCCCTCCCCGCGGTGCTGGCAGCGGTCGTCGCCGCGGCCGCCGGGTGCGGCGGCTACCGCGAGCTCGACGCCGGGCAGTGCCTGCCCGACGGCGCCGGGGTGGTCGGCACCCGGGCGCAGGCCCCGCCCACGGTGCCGTGTTCGGAACCGCACCGCTACGAGGTGTTCGCCCGGCGCGACCTCGACCCTCCGTCGTCGGCCTGGCCCGGCGATCAGCTGGTGGAGCTGAACGCGCGACGCCTCTGCGGGCTCGCGGTGCGCGACGCCACCGGTCTGGATCCGGAGAACCTCCCGGACGGCGTGAAGGTGGTGCAGGTGCGCCCGACCGAGAGCTCGTGGCGCGACGGCGACCGCGAGGTGGAGTGCCTCTTCCGCTGGGACCGGCCGACCACCGAGCGTCTGCTCCGCGCCGGCTGACCGCCCCCGCCGTGCCGGCCGACCGGTACGGCCGCGTCGGGCCGTCGCCCGGTCCTCCCGCGCTACCGTCGCCCGGTCCGGAAGGAGGCGAGCCATGGGGGAACCGGCTCCGGGCGCCCTGTGGGGGCGCTCCACGTTGTCGTGGAAGCTCAACAGCCGGTGGTTCGTGCTGCTCGGCGGCCCGCGGGCCGCGATCCTGCAGGTGGCGCACCCCGCCGTGGCGGCCGGCGTGGCCGAGTACTCGGCCTACCGCACCGACCCGCTCGGCCGGCTGGAACGGACCCTGGAGGCGATGCTCGCCATCGGCTTCGCGCCCCCGGGCCGTCGCGCCGAGGTCCTCGACCGGCTCGAGCGCATCCACCGCCGCGTGACCGGCACCACGGCCGACGGCGCGTCGTACGAGGCGACCGATCCCGAGCTGCAGTACTGGGTACTCGCCACGCTCGTCGACACGGTGCTGGAGGTGGAGCGCCGGTTCGTGGGCCGGCTGCGCGAGCGTGACCGGGCGCGCTACTTCGAGGAGAGCACCGCGCTCGCCGCCGCGTTCGGCGTGCCGCCCTCGCTGGTGCCGACCGACCTCGACGCGTTCCGGGACTACATGCGGGACCGGTTCGCCACGCTCCGGCCCTCGGCGCAGTCGGTCGACATCACGGCGTCGCTGATGCGGCCGGGCCTGCGGTTCGTCCCCGACCCGGCGTTCGTGCCGCTCAACTGGATCACCGCCACGCTCCTGCCGACCCGCCTCCGGCACCAGCTGGGCGTGGCCGACCTGAACCCCGCGGAGCTCGCGGCCGTTCGGTCGGGCGCACTGGTCATGCGGGCGACGCTGCCGCACCTCGACGGGCTGCTCGGCTCCAACCCGCTGAACGGCCGTGCCATCCGGGGTGGTGCGGGCGGCGCCCGCGGGGCCAGTGCCCACGAAGCCGCCTAGGCGGTGGCCGTCCGGTCGAGCCAGGCGTTGAGCGCCACCCGCGTGCGGAGGGCCGCCTCGCGGAAGTCGTCGAGGACCGGCCCGGGAGCCGGCAAGGGCCCCTCCTCGAGGGTCCTCGCCACCCGGTCGAGGTCGATGGCGCCGAGGGTCCGCGACGTCGACTTCAGGGTGTGGGCGGTCCGGCGGACCAGTTCGTCGTCGCCCGACGCGGTGCCCTGCTCGATCAGGGCGCAGCGGGTGTCGAGCTCGCCCAGGTAGGTCTGCACGATCGAGCGGACCGGGCCCGCCGACCCCAGGTCCTCCACCAGGTGGTCGAGGGCACTGAAGTCGGCCGGGATGAGGTCGTCACCGGCGTCCACGGACGACTCGCCGTCGGTCCATCGGACGAGGGCGTCCGCGAGCTGCTCGAGTCCGGCGGGCTTGACCAGCAGGTCGTCCATCCCGGCGTCGAGGCAGGTCTGGCGGTCCGTGGGCATCGCGCTGGCGGTCAGGCCGATGATCGGGAGGCGGCGGCCGGATTCGCGCTCGCGGAGCCGGCGGGTGGTCTCGAGCCCGTCGATCCCGGGGAGCTGCCAGTCCATCAGCACGCAGTCCACGTCGTCCGTCGTCGCCAGCAGGTCAAGTGCCTCGTTCCCGCTCCCCACCACGGTGGCCCGGGCCCCCAACCGGCGGAGCTGTTCGGCCACGAGGAGCTGGTTGACCTCGTTGTCCTCGACCACCAGCACGTGTGCGCCCGTCGGGAGCATCTTGTGGCCCGGTGCGGACCAGGTCGCCGGACGCTGGTCGTCGGGCGCGACCTCGACCGGGAGCACGACGCGGAACGTGGCGCCCCGCCCGGTGTGCGACTCCACGCTGATCCGGCCCCGCAGCATCTGGACGGCCCGCTCGGTGATCGAGAGTCCCAGGCCGGTGCCGGCACCGGCCGAGGAACCCGAGCGCTCGAACGGCTGGAAGATGCGCTCGAGGTCCTCGGTCGGGATGCCGCACCCGGTGTCGGTCACGGCGAGCTCCAGGCCCGACCCGCCCTCGAGCGGGCAGTTGCGCAGGCTCACCGTGATGGAGCCGGTCTCGGTGAACTTCGCCGCGTTGCTGACGAGGTTCGCGAGCACCTGTCGTACCCGGCGAGCGTCCACGCTCACGACGTCCGGCACGGACTCGTCGGTCTCCCCGGTGACGGTCACGCCGTCGTGGACCCGGCTGCGGGCGAAGTGGACGGCGTCGGCCACGAGCTGCCGGGGCCAGGTGGGGACCGGCACGTGGTCGCCTCCCACCGCCTCCATCCGTGAGAACTCCAGGAGGTCGTCCACGAGGTGCTCGAACTCCTGTGCCTGACGGAGGGCGGCGGCCGCCAGGCCGCGGAGCGACCGGGGCACCTCGTCGGAGCCGAGCAGCTCGGTCAGTCCGTGCAGCGCGTGGATCTGGTTGCGGAGCTCGTGGCTGACCCGGGCGACGAACTCGGCGCGTGCCCGGGCCTGTTCGATGGCCTCGTCGCGGCGCTCGGCCAGCTCGACCCGGAGTTCCACGTCCGCGCTCAGGTCCTCGACCCCGACCACCAGCACGCCCCGGGCGGTGTCCCCGGGCAGGCGCGCGGCGGTGACCCACGTCCACAGCTCGGACCCGTCCCCCCGGCGCATGCGGAGCTCGAGCTCGGCCCGTCCACCGGGCAACGGTTCCTCGCCGTCGACAGCGGACAGGAGGGGGTCCAGGCCCCCGATGACCGGCAGCTCGTCGCCGACGCCGTCGTCGGCCAGGCCGAGGAGCCGCCGGTAGAACTCGTTCGAGCGCACGACGCGGCCGTCCCCGTCGAGCACCACGAGCCCCACCGGGGCCGCGTCGAAGAGGTGGTCACCGCCCGCCGTGGCGAGCCCGGTCGTTCGTCCGCCCTGCGTGCCGGTCATCTCACTCGTCCGGGTCGTGGGCCATCCGGTAGCCCACGCCCCTCACGGTGCGGATGTGGGAACGGCCGTTCCGGTCGATCTTCTTGCGGAGGTTCGCCATGTGGACGTCGACGACGTGATCGCCGGAGAACCAGTCCGCGCCCCACACCCGCTCACGGAGCGTCTCCCGGGAGAGGACGCGGTCGGGGCGCTCCGAGAGCGCGTCGAGGATGGCGAACTCGATCTTGGTGAGGTGCACCTCCTCGCCGCCGACGAGCACCCGGTGCGAGGACGGGATGACGACGAGGTCGCCGATCTCGCGGTCGTCCGACGCGTCCGGCTCCTTCTGCCGGCTCCGCCGCATCAGCGCCTCGATCCGGGCGAGCATCTCCCGGGGCGAATAGGGCTTGGTCACGTAGTCGTCGGCGCCGAGCTTCAACCCGAGCACCTTGTCCACCTCGTGGTCCCGAGCGGTCAGCATCATGATGTAGGCGTCGCTGAACTCGCGGAGCTGCCGGCAGAGGTCGGTCCCGTCGGTGTCCGGGAGGCCGAGGTCCAGGAGGATCAGGTCGGGACGGATCGCCCGGGTCTGCTCGAGCGCACCGCTCCCCGTCGACGCGGTGGACGTGGCGTAGCCGGCGCCCCTGAGGATCGCCGTGGCCAGCTCGGCCGCCTCGGGGGCGTCCTCCACGATCAGGATGTGGGTCATGCCGTCCTCCTCGGAGTGATCGGATCCGCAGGCGGTCCTGCGGGAAGTCGAACCGTCACGGCCAGGCCGCCGGTCCCGGACGGGCCGGCGGTGACCGAGCCGCCGAGCCGGCCGCTCAGCCCCCGGACCAGGGCCAGTCCGATGCCGGCGCCACTGACGGTCCGGTCGTTCGATCCGTGCAGCTGCACGAAGGGCTCGAAGATGCGGTTGGTCGACGCGGGGTCGATGCCCGGTCCGTCATCCGCGACGATCAGCTCCACCTCGTCTCCCTCGCGGGTGAGGGAGAGTCGGACGGTGCCGGGTCCGGCGAACTTCACCGCGTTGTCGAGCAGGGCGTCGCCGATCTGGGAGAGACGGTCGGGGTCCGTCTCGGCATTGCCGGACGACTCGGGAACGAGCAGGACCCCCCGGGCGATGAACCGGTCACGCCAGCGCAGCGTCAGGTCGTCGGCCATGGCCCGCAGCTCGATCGGGCGCCGGCGGACATCGATGCCGCCCGCCTCGAGCTGCGACAGCTCCAAAAGGTTTCGGAAGAGGTCCTTGAGGTCGAGGGCGGCCCTGGACGCGTCCTCGAACCGTCGGCGGTCGGCGTCGTTCACCGGCCGCGCGAGGTCGAGGGCGGCGAGGATCGTCTGCAGCGGCGTGCCCACCTCGTGGCTCAGGTTGGCGAGGAACTCGGTCTTCGCCGCGGCCGCCGCCTCGGCGACCGCCCGGGCGGCACTCGCCTCGGCCGTCCGCTGCTCCACCCGTTCGTCGAGGTCCTGCGTGAGTTCCCACAGGCGGCGCAGGCCGGCCTCGGCGATCCGCTCCGACTCGAGCCGGGCGGTGCGCTCGCGGCGCCAGCGCGCCTCGAGCAGCTCCACCCGCGCGGCCGGATCGGTGTCGACCGTCGCATCGACCGTCGCGTCGACCGTCGCGTCGACCCTTGCGTCGACCGGGGTGTCCGTCGGCCCGCTCATGACCCGGGGGCCTGCACGATGAGCACGCACCGGTCGTCGCCCCGGTGCACGCACGTGGGCTGCTCGACCGTTGCTGAGCGGCCGAAGAACTCCGCGGCGCCGACGAGCAGGCCCTCGGCCAGGTGGCACAGCCCGCGCCTGGACTCGTACACCAGCTCCCAGCGGTCGGGCCCGGTGTCGCGGACCGCGAACGACGGCGGTTGTGCCGAGGGGTAGAGCTTGAGGACCTCGGGATGGATCACGCCGTCGAGGCCGTGCAGGAGGTCGCCGAGGTCCATGTCCTGCTCGAGCAGCTCCGGGTGGCGTTCCGCGAGCACGGCGAACCCGTGCCGGCCCGCGTGGCGCAGCACGTCCTCGGGCGGCAGGCCCGTCTGCTCGGCGAGCGCGCCCACGATCCGCTCGAGGTCGGCCGCGGGGTAGTCGCCGAGCGAGGTGTAGGCGCCGCCGCACCCCGATGCCATCACGGCGTGGTCCCACGAGTCAGCGGGCAGCGTCGTCTGGACCACGTCCTCGACCACGTTGAATAGGACACCCTTCACCTGAGACTCCTGGAATCGGGCCGTTTTCCCGGTCGGTCGGCCCCCGTCGATCTTGAGGTTTGCACCTGCGGCGACCGACCGGGCTGACCGTCCGGCGCCGGTGGCTCCCGGCGCGACTACCCGAGTGTCGCCCGCACCAGGGCCACGATGAACGCGACCGCCACGACGGCCGCCACGGCCAGCGTCAGGATGAACCGCAGCTTGTTGGTCGTCACCGGCTCTCCTTGTTGGTCGTCACCGGCTCTCCTTGTTGGTCGTCACCGGCTCTCCTTGTTGGT
>JBMOJH010000147.1:0-6292 GCA_049316905.1 Microthrixaceae bacterium
CCGTCCGCCCCGCCGTCGGTCGGCCGTCGGCTCGCGGCGGTCGTGGCCCTGGTGCTGGCCCTGGCGGTGGTGGTCACGCTGGTGGTGACGGCGCTCAACGGGTTCCCGTTCGGCCTGCTCGCCGGCGCGCTGCTGGTGGGGTGCGCGGTCGTCACGCTCGAGGGACTGCGCCGGCGTGGCGCCCTGCGGGTGGTCCTGGTCGCCTCGGCCGTGGTGCTGCTGGTGGCGGCGTTGGTCGTGCTCGCGGTGAAGGCCCTCTACGCGGAGCTGGCGGTGCTGGTCCTGCTGGTGGCGGGCATCGCGCTGGCCGTCCGCCGGGTGTTCGAGCCGGTGGCCGACGACCTGGTGCCGGCCCCGCGGCCGCAGCGCCCCGCGCTGGTGTTCAACCCCAAGTCCGGCGGCGGGAAGGCCACCCGCTTCCAGCTCGCGGACGAGGCCGCCAAGCGGGGGATCGAGGCCATCGAGCTCCGGCCGGGTGACGACCTCATCGAGCTGGTCCGCGGCGCGGTGGGCCGGGGTGCGGACGCCCTGGCCGCGGCCGGCGGCGACGGCACCCAGGCACTCGTCGCCACCATCGCGGCGGAGCACGACCTGCCGTTCGCCTGCATCCCCTCCGGGACCCGCAACCACTTCGCGCTCGACCTCGGTGTGGACCGCAACGACGTCGTCGGCGCGCTCGACGCGTTCGTGGACGGTCTCGAGCGCCGGGTGGACCTCGCGGAGGTCAACGGCCGCGTCTTCGTGAACAACGTGTCGATGGGCGTGTACGCCTCGGCCGTGCAGCGCGAC
Organism: Microthrixaceae bacterium; assembly: GCA_049316905.1. GTDB lineage: Bacteria > Actinomycetota > Acidimicrobiia > Acidimicrobiales > Microtrichaceae > CAIPVR01. Next base: position 790 of record JBMOJH010000147.1, read on the forward strand.
GCCTACCGCGACGCCAAGGCCTCCACCCTGCTGGACACGATCCCGGAGGTGATCGGGACCGACCGGGCCGCCGGCCAGGAACTCCGTTGGCCCGGCCCCGACGGCTCGATCCACGGCTCCACCGCCGTGCTGCTGGTGTCGAACAACCCGTACCGGCTCGGCGCCCTGTTCGCGAACGCCACCCGCCCCCGCATGGACACCGGGTCCCTCGGCGTGGTGGCGGCCCGGGACCAGAACGGTCCCCGTACCGGGCGCCTGTCGTTGTGGACCGCCTGGTCGTGCCCGGAGTTCACCGTCGAGTCCGACCGGCCGGTGCCCATCGGGGTCGACGGGGAGGCGCTCGTGATGGAGGGGCCGCTGCGCTTCAGCGTGCGGCCGGGCGCGCTGCGCGTTCGGCTGGCCCCCCACCATCCGGGCGGTTCGCCGTCCTCGGGGGCGCCGACGGGGTTCGCGGACGCCGTACGTCGCCTCGCCCGCATCGCCGCCGGACGCCACTGAGGCGGGGGAGGAGCGCAGCATGCCGTCCGTCGAGGTCACCGGATCGACCGTCTCCTACGAGATCACCGGCTCGGGCCCGCCGCTGCTCCTCATCCATGCGCTCGGGTCCGACTCGACGTGCTACGGGATGCAGCTCCCCGACTACGGCGGGTCCTTCACGTGCGTTGCGGTCGACCTGCCCGGCGCCGGCGACAGCTCGCCGCTCGACGGCGGCTACGCCACCACCGACCTCGCGGACCACATGGCCGGTCTGCTCGACGCGCTCGGCATCGACGCCGCCCACGTCTCGGGGCTCTCGCTCGGGTCCGCGGTGGCCGTCCACCTCGCCGCCCGTCACCCGCAGCGGGTCCGGTCCCTGACCCTCAACAGCACCTGGGCGGGCCCCGACCCCACGATGGCGGTGCGGCTCGCCAACTGGCAGGCGCTCGCCCGGCTGCTGCCGACGGTCGCGGACGTGCTGGTCCTGGGTGTGTTCCCGTGGTGCTTCACGGCCGACATGTACACGGCCCGCGCCGCGGAGATGGGCGAGATCGAGGGCTTCGTGCGCGGCCGCCCGGCCCAGCGGCCCGAGGACTTCATCGGTCATGCGGAGGCCGCGATCGGCCACGACGCGCGCGCCGTGCTCGCAGCGGTCACCGCGCCGACGCTGATCACCGTCGGTGCCCGCGACGAGGTCACCCCGCCGAGGTTGGCCGCCGAGGTGCACGCGGGAATCCCGCACAGCGAGCTGGTGGTGTTCGAGGGGCTCGGCCACGCCGCGCTGAACGAGGGTCCGGCGGCGTTCACGGCGGCCACGCTCGACTTCCTCGCGCGCCAGGCGGCGGCCGGCTCCTAGCGAACGGTCGCACGGCGTCCGGCGCGCCGTCCGCGGTCAGGATGCGTCGCAGGACGTCCCGGGCGGCGGGATCCGCGACGGATCCAACAGGTACGCCGAGACCAGCCCGTCCACGCAGGCCGAGCCGCGGAGGTAGGCCACGGCGTGACCGAGCCCGTTCCACGTCACCAGCACGCCGCCCAGGGCGTCGGCCATCGCCCGGTTCCAGTCGAACGCGGTGAGGGGATCACCGGTCGACCCGACGACGAGCACCGTGGCCGCGGGATCGGCGCGCACGTCGTCGACGGGGCGCGCGGCGGCGGGCCAACCGAGGCACTGTCCGGCGATCGCGGCGCCGTACCCGGCGCCACGGAGTCCCCGGTCGGCCGACCGCCGAGCGAGATCGGCCACCTCGGCGGCGGTGGGCCGGTCCGACATGTCCGCGCAGTTGATCGTGACCAGCGCGTCGTTGGCGTCCGCCACCGGTCCCGTCGGTGCGGCGGCGGGGCTGCCCGGAGGGATGCCGAGCAGCGACCGCATGCCCGACGGATCCCCGCGCCCGAGCAACTCCAGCGCCGGGGCGAGCCGGGCCCACGTCGGGAGGTCCGTCCCGCTGAGCAGGTTGACCGCCACCGCCTCGAGCAGGCTCACGTCCCAGGTGAGTCCGGGCACGGCCGGGTCCATCAGCGGGAGGGCGGAGCGGGCCGCCTCGTAGGCGGCGAGCGCCCCGGTGGCCGTGCCGCAGCGCGGGGTGGGGGCGGCACCGCTGTCGCACCAGGTGCCCCAGCGGTCGAAGATCGTCGAGAAGGCCCGGGCCTTTCCGGCGCCGAACTCGAGGTTGCCGCCCGACGGGTTCACCGACGAGTCCAGCACCATCGACCGAACCCGGCCGGGGAAGCGTTGGGCGTACACGGCGCCGAGGCGGGTTCCGTAGGAGTAGCCGAGGTACGTCAGCTGTGGGGACCCGAGCGCCTGGCGCAACGCGTCGAGGTCCCCGGCGGACTGCCAGGTGCCCATGTTGGCGATGCCGGGGCCGATCTCGTCGACGCACTTCGTGTTGGCCGTGGTCATGGCATCGCCCCAGCTCCTCACCGCCGCGGCGTCGGCGGGCGCCGGGTACGGCACCAGTGCGGCCTCCACCCCCGGCGGCGTGGTGGGACACGCCACGGGCGCTGCATGCGCGGTGGCCCGGGGGTCCATGAGCACGATGTCGAACCGGTCCCGCACCTGCGGCGGCAGCCGCTCCGCGAGCGCGACCGCCTGGTCCGCCGTCGGGATCCCCGGCCCACCCAGGTTGATCGTCATGAGTCCGAGCGAGGGGGTGGCGGTCGCGTCGCGCCGGCGGACCTCGAGGTCGATCGTGGGTCCGTCGGGCCGCGCCTCGTCGAGCGGTCGTGTGAACGTGCCGCACGTCCACCCGGAGGGCACGTCGGCCGCACACGGGAGCTCCGTGGGCGGCGCCGGCGCGGGGGCGGCCGCGCCGACCGCAGGAGGTGAGGTCGAGGAGGGCCCGACGCCGCCCGACCGGTCGGCGTCGGTGCACCCGGCCGCCATCAGCGCCACCACCACTGTCGCCGTCGCGCTCCGGGCGAGCGGCCATCGTCGCCCCGGCCGTCGCCCCGGCCGTCGCCCCGGCAGTCGCCCCGGCCGTCGCCCCGGCCGGCCCGTGCACCTCACCGGGTCACCTCGGCGAGCACCGCCGCGGGGTCGATCACGCCGTGCCCGTACACGTCATCGGCGCCGTCGGGCGCGACCGGGCCGCAGGAAACATCGGATCTCGGTCGGGCCGTGGACTGCAGTGCCGCGCCGATCCGGTCGGGCCAGCCGATGAGTCCGGGCTCGCGCTGCAGCGCGAGGAGCGCGGTCCCGGCCACGAGCGGCGCCGCCATGGACGTGCCCGACGCGCTCGCGTAGCCGTTGCCGGGGAACGTCGAGACGATGTCCCGACCCGGGGCGACCAGATGGGGCTCCACCTCTTCGTCGATTCCCTTCGGAGCCGGGCCGCGGGAACTGACGCGGTCGATCGCCCCGGTACGGTCCGTGGCCCCCACGCTCAGAACACCGCGGGTCGACGCCGGCGCGGCGATCGTGCCGCACCCCGGCCCGGTGTCGCCGGCCGCGTAGACCTGCAGGATCCCTGCGGCGGTCAGCGCATCGACCGCCCGCGTGAGCGCCTCGAGGGGCTCGGGCAGGGCCCACGACGCGAGGACCACCGCCGGGCGCCGGGACGGGTCGGCCCCCTTCCCGGAGGGGTCCGTGGGCGCCAGCATGAACTGGAGCGCGGCGAGCACGTCATCGAGGTGGCACGCCTCGGTGGCGCAGCCCCGTGCGGCGAGCCACTGCGCGCCGGGCGCCACGCCCAGGCCGTCACCCACGGCGAGGCCGGCCACGTGGGTGCCGTGGCCGATCGGGTCGCACGGGCGATCGGGGCACACGCCGGACGGATCGAACCAGCTCCGCCCGCCCGCGGTCCGGTACGAGGCGGACAGCGCAGGGTGGGTGGCATCGACACCGGTGTCGATGATCCCGAGCGTCGTGCCCCGGCCGTCGGCGCCGGCCGACCGGAGCGCGTCGAGCCCCAACGACTGCCGGAACCAGAGGTCCGCAGGCCCGGGTTCGGGCACCTTCGTGAACGCGGCCGAGGGGGCGAGTTGGGCGAGCTGTGCCTCGGGCCCCGAGAGCACGGCCCGCACCCCGGGCAGCCGTTCGAGTTCGGTGGGGAGCTGGTCGGTCCCGTTCAGCGCGATCGCGTTGGCCACCCACAGGCTGCGGTAGGCGATGCCGGCGGAGTCCAGTCGCCGCCGGGCGGCCGCCTGCGAGCGATCGGCGGTGTCCCTCAGCGCCCGGACCACCGCCCGGCCGCGGCGCTCCCAGTCGGGCTCCCGCGAGGCGGGAGCGAGGTCCGCCACGCCGTCGAAGACCACCACTGCGAACGTGGTGCTCCCACCGACCCGTCCGGGGTCCGGTGCCGCCTGCGCGGGATCAGGGGTGCGTGCGCCGCTGCAGGACGCGGCGAGGGCCGCCACGAGCACGGCGGCGAGCACGGCGCGACCCGCCGGTCGCCGCCCGCATGTGCGGATCACGCGCTGGACGGGCACGTGGTTCAACGTATCGACGGTCCTCCCCGGATCGGCCCGGTTCCCGGATTCCCTCAAGTCGCCCCGCTCGCGGCCGAACGGGCAATCGACCCGTCGACGGGTGCCGCGCGTGCGGGGCCCGGTCACCCGGGACGCCCGCCCGGCCGTCGACCTCGATGAACGAGGAACCCATGACCAGACTCCGCCCCGCCCTGGCCGTCGTCGTCGTGTGCACCGCCGTGGTCGCCGCGGCGTGCTCGTCGTCGGAGTCGTCCTCCGCCGGCGACCGCGTCACCCGCGACACCGATGCCAGCGGCGTCGTCGCCGCCGACGGTGCCACCACCACCTCCGCCCCGGGGGCCGACGTCTGCTCCGGGCCGAACGGCGTCGGCGGACCGGTGCCCGCCGGGGCGGGACCCGGCGACCTCGTGGCCGCGTCGCCGGTCCCGAGCACCGACCCGAGTGGCGCCACCTCGCCGGGCTTTCCGACCGGTGCGGCCGTCCAGCGGATGCTCTACGTCTCCACGGCCTCGGACGAGACCGACCTCACCCTGGTGTGCGGCACCGCGACCATCCCGGTGAAGGGGCCGAAGCCGGCGGACGGCCGTACCCGGGTGCTCGCGTGGGCACACGGGACGCAGGGCCTCGAACAGCGGTGTCTCCCCTCCAACGATCCGGCCGCCTACCTCTGGGGCCCGATGGCCGCCGGCATCCAGACCGTGGCGTGGGGTTCGCTCACCTCGAAGCGTTCGGGCACTCCCGAGAACGGCAAGTTGCAGTACGCAGTGGACAACGGCTGGATCGTGGCCGCGGCGGACTACCAGCCGGTGGACACCTACGTGATCGGACGCGTCGCCGCGGCGAACGTGTTGGACTCGGTGCGGGCCGCCCTGCAGCTCGCGGCCCGCGAGTTCCCCGAGACGGCCGACACCCCTGCCGACGTGGTGGTGTCCGGTCACTCCCAGGGCGGGCACGCGGCGCTCTGGGCCGGCCAGCTGGCCGACCCGTACCTCGCCGCCACCGGAACCCCGCCGGGCCGGATCCGGCTCCGCGGGGTGGAGGCGCTGGCCCCGGCGGCCAACTTCGTGGTCCAGCCCGACCGGCAGCCCGGCAC
>JBMOJH010000148.1:0-6283 GCA_049316905.1 Microthrixaceae bacterium
CTACGTTGTCGGCCATGCAGTTGAGCGACGTCGACCTGTTGGACCTGGACCGCTTCGTCACCGGTGAGCACCACGAGATGTTCAAGGTGCTCCGTGAGCAGGACCCGGTGCACTGGTCCGAGGAGCCCGCCGCCGACGGCAACGGGTTCTGGTCGATCACCAAGCACGCGGACCTCCAGCTCGTGAACCGCGACACCACCACCTTCTCGAGCGAGACCGGTGGCACGCAGCGCGTCGACTTCTGGAACAAGGACGAGAACGCCGCGTTCGACACCCGCGGCGTGATGCTCGTGGACACCGACCCGCCGCAGCACACCCGCTACCGGCGGCTCGTGAACAAGGGCTTCACCCCCCGGATGATCAACCTGCTCGAGCAGCACCTCCGCTACCGCGCCGAGCTGGTGGTGGACGACGTCATCGAACGCGGCGAGTGCGAGTTCGTCTCCGACCTGGCCGCGGAGCTGCCCCTCCAGGCGATCGCCGAGATCATGGGTGTGCCCCAGGAGGACCGGCGGCTGATGTTCGACTGGTCGAACACGATGATCGGTGCCCAGGACCCCGAGTTCAACGAGACCGGGGGCGCCGAGAAGGCCCAGGAGGCCGCGGCCCAGGTGTTCGCCTACGCCAACGCGCTCGGTGCGGCCCGTCGCGAGGATCCCCGCGACGACATCGTCACCACGCTCATCAACGCCGAGATCGAGGGCGAGAGCCTGAGCGAGCTCGAGTTCGACATGTTCATGCTCCTGCTCACCGTCGCCGGCAACGAGACCACTCGCAACGCGACGTCCTCCGGCATGAACGCGCTGCTCGAGAACCCCGACCAGCTCGCCAAGCTGCTCGAGCGTGCGGACGACACCGCCTACGTCTCCACCGCGATCGACGAGGTGCTGCGATGGGCCACGCCGGTGCTGCACTTCCGTCGCACCGCCACGGTCGACACCGAGGTGCGCGGCCAGGAGATCGCGGCCGGCGAGAAGCTGCTCATCTGGCACATCTCGGCCAACCGCGACGAGGAGGCGTTCGCCGATCCGTTCCGCTTCGACATCGAGCGCACCCCGAACGAGCACGTGGCGTTCGGCGGCGGCGGGGCCCACTACTGCCTCGGCGCCAACCTCGCGAAGCTCGAGCTCGAGATCATCTTCGCCGAGATCCTCAGCCGCATGCCCGACCTCGCCAAGGCCGGCGACGCGGAGATGCTCCGGTCCAACTTCATCGGCGGCGTGAAGCGCCTCCCGGTGACCTTCACTCCTGGACCGCGCAAGCACCCGGCGGCCGCAGGGGCCTGACTATGGTGCCCCCATGTCCAAGGGGGCGCCCCGTGTGGAGGGCCGTGCCGCCGGTGCGGCGGCCAGGGGCCCGCGGGTCCGTGAGGCCCTCCTGGGCTACGCGTACCTCGTCCCGGCGTTCGTGGTCTTCGCGGCGTTCTTCTTCTACCCCCTCATCAAGCTCGTCCAACTGAGCCTCTACGACACCCGCGGGGTGTTCGCGAACCAGCGCCAGGAGTTCGTGGGGTTCTCCCAGTGGTGGGACGTCCTCGGCGGCGAGGAGTTCCGCTCCAGCCTCTGGATCACCTTCCAGTACGTCGTGTTCACGGTGCCCGCCGGGATCGTCCTCGGGATCCTGCTGGCGACGCTCGCGCACCGGAAGATGAAGGGGATCAAGTTCTTCCAGACCGTGTTCGCCTCCACGGTCGCCTCGTCGGTCGCGGTCGCGTCGGTGATCTTCTTCGCGTTGATCAACCCGGAGGTGGGCTACTTCCGCAACATCCCGTGGCTGGCGTGGCTCAACACCGAGAACCCGCAGACCGCGTTGCTCGCGGTGGCGGTCAGCTCGATCTGGCAGAACCTCGGCCTCACGTTCATCATCGTGCTCGCGGCGCTGCAATCGATCCCCGACGACCTCACCGAGGCGGCCACGCTCGACGGCTTCGGTCCGGTGCGCCGGTTCTTCCGCGTGACGCTCCCGCTGCTCGGGCCCACCCTGATGTTCGTCGTCGTGGTGCTCGTGATCTTCGCGTTCCAGGCGTTCGCCCAGATCGACATCCTCACCAAGGGCGGGCCGCAGGGGCGCACCGAGACGCTCGTGTACCGCATCTTCACGATCCAGTTCGACGACGTGAACACCGCGGCGGTGATGTCGCTCGGGCTGTTCGCGCTCACCTTCGTGGTGACGCTGTTCCAGTACGGGATGCTCGAACGGCGGGTGACCTATGGCGACTGAGGTGAGCGTGCCGCGGCGCGGGGCGCCCCGGCTGGGCGACGTGCTCTGGTACCTGCTGATGACCGCGCTGTCGTTGATCGTCCTGTTCCCGGTGTGGATGACGATCGTCCGGGCGCTGTCGACGCCGATCCCGTACCTCCAGGCCGGGCTCCCGCCCTACCCGGTGGAGGTGCAGTGGAACATCTTCCGGGCCGCGTGGACCGAGGGCGAGCTCGCCCGGGCCTTCCTGATCTCCACCGTGGTCACGCTCGTGATCACCGGGGCGCAGCTGGTCACCTCGGTCCTGGCCGCGTACTCGTTCGCCTTCCTCCGCTACCCGCTGAAGAAGCTCCTGTTCGCCCTCACGATCGCCACGCTGCTGCTGCCGATCGAGGTGACGCTCGTGGTGAACGCCCGCACCATCCGGTCGTGGGACTGGCTCAACTCGATCCAGGGCCTCTCCGCCCCGTTCCTGGCGACGGCGTTCGGGATCTTCCTGATCCGCCAGGCCTTCCTGGGGATCCCCGGTGACCTCCGCGACGCCGCCATGATCGAGGGCTACTCCCACTGGCGGTTCATGTGGCGGGTGGCGGTCCCCGTCTGCCGGGCGCCGGTGGCGGGCTTCGCCCTCATCGCCCTGCTGTCGGCGTGGGGGCAGTACACCTGGCCCCGCCTCGCGGTCACCACGGCGGAATGGGAGCCCCTGCAGACGCGGCTCGCGTCGCTCGCCGTGCAGAACATCGACCGCTCCAACATCGGCTTCGCCGGCGCCCTCATCGCCGCGGTGCCGATCGTGATCCTGCTCATCGTGTTCCAACGTCAGCTCATCCGTGGCCTCACCGCCGGTGCGGTCAAGGGCTGAGCGCACGTCCCACCCGGAGGACCCATGCCCCGCCGATCGATCCGACTGCTCCTCGCCGCCGTGGTGCCACTCGCGCTGCTCGTCGCCGCCTGCGGCGGCGGTGGCGACGGGGGCGACGACGCGTCCTCGGGCTCGGCATCGGCCTGTCCGGTGGACGCCCTGAAGGACGTCACGCAGCCGGTCGACATCACCGTCTGGAGCAACTTCACCGCGCTGTCGAAGCGCACCTTCGAGGCGATGGTCCAGCAGTACAACCAGAGCCAGGGCAAGGTGCGGGTGAGCTTCGAGCCGCAGGGCGTGTCCTTCGAGGAGGTGCTCCGCAAGTACAAGCTCGCCGCGGAGGACAAGAAGCTCCCGAACCTCGTGCTCCAGGAGGACACCACCACCCAGGTGATGGCCGACTCCGGCACGATCATCCCGGGTCAGGCCTGCTACGACGCGGACCCGGCGGCCAAGAAGATCTACGACGACTTCCTGCCGATCGCGGTGGCCAGCTACGACGTGGGCGGGAAGCTGCAGCCGGTCGGCTTCGACGTCTACACGGCGCTCGTGTTCTACAACCGGGACCACTTCCGCCGGGCCGGGCTCGACCCCGACACGCCGCCGGCGACGCTGGCCGACATGCGGGCCGACGCCGAGAAGCTGAAGGCCGCCGGCATCACGCAGAGCCCGGTGGCGGTGGTCGGCGTGTCGTGGCAGGTGGAGTGGTGGCTCACCGGCGTGCAGCAGGCCATCGTCAACGAGGACAACGGCCGCAAGGGCCTGGCCACCCAGTCGGAGTTCAAGAACGCGAACACCACCCAGCTGTTCGACTTCTGGCGGGGCATGGTCACCGACGGGCTCGCGAAGCCGTTCCCCGGCACCGAGGGACAGACCAACCAGCTGTTCGCGATGGCCACCGAGTCGGCGTCGATGGTGGCGGAGAGCTCGGCCGGCGTGAACACGATCGCCGGCCTGCTCGAGGGCACGGTCGACCCGGCCACCGTGAAGGAGGACCTCGGGGTGGACCTGCCGCCCGGGCTCAAGCTCGACCTCGACCTCGGCGTGGGTCCCTACCCGGGCATCAAGGAGTCGGGCCAGGGCCAGATCGGCGGCGGCGCCTGGTACCTCACCAACGGCGGCACGAAGCAGCAGCAGGCCGCGGCGTGGGACTTCATGAAGTGGTTCAACTCCACCCCCCAGCAGGTGCAGTGGGCCCTCGCGGGCAGCGGGCTGCCGGTGGTGCAGAGCGCCGTGGACGACCCGCAGCTGAAGGAGAAGTGGGACACCACGCTCGCGGGGAAGTGGAACAAGGTGGCGTTCGGCGTGCTGCAGAACGTGGACCCGGACTTCCCCGGCCCGTTGATCGGTGACTACAAGACCACCCGCGAGGCCATCCGTGGCGCGTACGAGCGGGTGCTGATCGGCGACGGCCAGATCCAGCCCGCGATCGACGAGGCGAACACGAAGATCACCGCGGCGGCGAAGGAGTACAAGAAGACCGTCGGGGGCTGAGCCCGCCCCGGCCGGTCACTTCACGCGGACGCCGCGGCAGCCGAGGAGCACCTGCTGGCCGGTGGGCTGGTCGACGGCCCACGCACAGGTCAGGTGGTTGCCCGGGGTCACGTCGATCGCCGCGCCCCAGCCGGCGCCGTCGCCGTTGAACTCCACCGAGGACAGCACGCCGTTGACGGCGTCGATCACCTTCACACGGGGCACGCCGTCGGGGTCGACGGCGCGGCCGTTCATGAGGATCCGTCGGCGGTCGAGCAGCACCACGTCGAGCGAGCCGCCGGCCATCACGGGCGCGGCCGCGGGGATCGGCGGGGCGTTGACCGCGAACTGCGGTGAACCGGTGGCCGCGACCAGGTCGATGCGGCCGGCGCCGGAGTCGACGTCGCGGCCGGGAACGGCGACGTCACGTGCGGTGCCCTCCAGTTGGGCCCGCACCTGTTCCGGCGTCCGCGACGGCACCTGCTGGCGGAGCACCGCCGCGGCGCCCGCCACCATCGGGGTGGCCATCGACGTGCCGCTCATCGTGCAGTACCCGCCGGAGCGGCACGTCGAGAGGATGGACACACCGGGCGCCGCGACCGACACGTAGGTGCCCCGGGTGGAGAACCCCGCCACGTTGTCGCTCGCATCGGTGGCGGCCACGGCGATCGCCCGCGGGGATCGGCCGGGCCAGTTGGCCTCGCCGCCGATCCCGCTGTTGCCGGCGGCGGCCACCACCACCGTGGGCGCCTTGCCCCGCGAGGTGTCGGTGGTGACCCGGTCGAGCGCCGCGGCCATGTCGGACGGCACGTTGCCGGGCCCGCCGAGGGAGAGGTTGATCACGTCGGCGCCGGCCTGGTGGGCCCAGAGGACCCCGGCGACCACGTCGGTGGACCAGCCACTGCCGTTGGCGTTGAGCACCCGGACCGGGAGGATCTGCGCGCCCGGCGCCACCCCCGCGCCGCCGAGGCCGTTGTCGCGTGCCGCGGCCACGATGCCCGCCACGTGCGTGCCGTGGCCGTGCGGGTCCACGTTGCCGGGCGTGCCGTTCGCGGGATCCCCGTAGAGGAAGGACGTGCCGGTGACCACCCGGGGCCGGCCGTCGGGGAGCGGCGGGGTGAGGTCGGCGTGGGTGCCGGTGACGCCGGTGTCGACCACCGCCACGGTGGTGCCCCGACCGTCGAGGCCGGCCGGCAGGACGGTGGCGCCGATCTTCGTGGGTCCGTACTGCGACGAGGAGAGCGGGTCGGCGAGGAGCTGCACCCGCTCGGCCGGGGCCGCACTGGCCACGCCGTCCACCCCGGAGATCCGATCGGCGAGGGCGCCCGCCTGCTCCGGGGGGGACTGGATCCGCACGACGGAGATCCCGCCGGGAGCCTCCCCGTTGCGGTCGAGCACCACGCCCACCGGGATCCCGGCATCGCCGCGGGTGTCACGGGCGAGCTCCCGCACGTCCGCGGGCGAGTCGAGGGATCCGGGGTCCGCGAGGGCCTCGGCCACGGGCCCGCCGTCGGTGGCGCCGGCCTGCGCCGTGGCCGCCCCCGCGGGCGCGCCCGCGAACGCCAGTGCCGCGCACAGCGCGACCACTGCGCCCACGACGGTCCGTCTGCGTGGCGTCGGCCTCACCTGGATGCCTTTCTCGAGCGTTCGTCAGCTCTTCGGCATCCGGGCGGGCCGACCGTAGATTCCGACGGCCCAACCTGATGGGCCGTTCGGCCCTTCGGCGGGATCCGGCCGCCGGTGGGGCCC
>JBMOJH010000149.1:0-6257 GCA_049316905.1 Microthrixaceae bacterium
CCGACCACTGCCCCGACCACTGCCCCGACCACTGCCCCGACGACCGGCCGGGCGCTCGTGCCCGTCCCGGACCCGGAGCCGGGCGCGGAGGAGCCGCACGAGCCGCGCACCGGCGACGTGGACGAGTGGGGCCGCTCCGAGCACATGCGGGCCATCGCCCGGCGCATCTACGACCCCGTGTACCGCCGGTGGTTCCGCGCCGAGTGGGAGGGCCTGGAGAAGATCCCCACCGACGGCGGCGCGCTGCTCGTGGCCAACCACGCGGCGGCCATCCCGTCCGACGCCCCCGTGATCATGCACGGCATCGAGACCGAGCTCGACCGGCCGGTCTACGGGCTCGCCGACAACTTCTTCCGGGAGGTCCCGGTGGTGGGCACGCTGTGGTCCCGCCTCGGCGGCCTGCCCGCGCACCCCGACAACGCCTACCGCCTCCTGCACGACCAGAAGCAGCTCGTGCTGGTGTTCCCCGAGGGCACCAAGGGCCCGGCGAAGCTGTACCGGGAGCGCTACCAGCTGCGGCGCTTCGGTCGGGGCGGGTTCGTGGAGATCGCCATGCGCGCCGGCGTACCCGTGATCCCGATCGCGGTGGTCGGCGCCGAGGAGTCGATGCCCACCATGGTGCGGGTGCCGCACCTGGCGTCGCTGATCGGGGTCCCGTACCTCCCGATCACCGCCAACATGCTCGCGATGGGCCCGTTCGGGGTGGTCGGCTACTTCCCGGCGAAGTTCAAGCTGCGGGTGCTCGACCCCGTCCACTTCGACGTGCCGGCGTCCCAGGAGCGCTACTCCAAGTCCCGGGTGATGGAGGAGTCCGAGGCGATCCGGGACCGGATCCAGAACGCCCTCTACGACATGCTCCGCGCCCGGCGGAGCGTGTGGTTCGGCTGAGGTCCGGATGACCGCCCCGCCCCCTCCACCCCCGCCCGCCGACGCGCCCGGGCCGGTCCGTCGCCCCGGCGCACCGCCCCGGGCGCGGCGCGTGCTCGTCACCGGTCTCGGCACCTTCTGGGGCGGGCGCGTGGCCCAGGCGCTGGAACAGGACCCGCAGGTGGAGGTGATCGTCGGCCTCGACACCACCGAGCCGACCGTGGAGCTGGAGCGCACCGAGTACGTCCGGGTGGACGCCAACTACTCGATCCTCGCCCGCATCGTGCGGGCCGCCCAGATCGACACGATCATCCACACGTTCCTCGTGGTGGACCCCACGCAGATGTCGCGGCGGGCCATGCACGAGATCAACGTGATCGGCACGATGAACCTGTTCGCCGCGGCCTCCGCGCCGGCGTCCACGGTGCGCAACGTGATCGTGAAGTCGTCGACCATGGTCTACGGCTGTGCGGCCGAGGACCCGGTCTGGTTCCGCGAGGACACCGCCCGCAGCCGCACGGCGCGCAGCGGCATCGAGCGCAGCCTCGAGGCAGTGGAGAGCTACGTCCGCGACTTCGCGGAGGACAACCCCCACGTGAACGTGGCGCTCCTGCGGTTCTCCAACGTGATCGGCTCCGAGATCGAGACGCCGCTCAGCCGGGCGCTCGAGCTGCCGGTGGTGCCCTCGCTCGCCGGGTTCGACCCCCGGTTCCAGTTCGTCCACGAGCGCGACGTCATCCGCTCGATGCTCTTCGTGCTCGACCGGAATCTTCCCGGCGTGTTCAACGTGGCCGGCGACGGGCTGCTGCCGTGGAGCGAGGTGGTCCGGATCTGCGGCAAGCGCACCGTCGCCCTGCCGCCCTGGGGCACGCAGTTCCTCACGAGGCCGCTGGCCCAGCTCGGCCTCGTCGACCTGCCGGACGAGTACCTGCAGCTGCTGCGCTACGGCCGCGGCGTGGACAACTCGCGACTGAAGGACCTCGGCTTCCGCTACGAGTTCACCTCGGCCGGCGCGGTGGAGGCGTTCATCGAGGCGGTGCGGTTGCGGAGCACCATCGGCGAGGGGGCGGGCACGTACCGCTACGAGCGCGACGTGGAGCAGTTCTTCCGCCACTCCCCCGCCGTCGTCCGGGACTGAGCAGCACCCAGCCACCCGCTCACGCACCCTCCCGCCCCCGCCCCCGCACGCGCCGCCGCGACCGCGTGCCCGGACCGGTTCGCGGGACGTCCCGATACCGTCGGAGGATGTCGCTGCACACCGACGCGTCCCGTTCCGTCATGGCCGCCGACGGCTACTACAACCGTCACTCCGAACGGCAGGCCCAGGCCGCCGAGATGGGGACGGGGTGGCTGGCCGAGGCCGCCGCGGCCGTCCCCCTGCCCGACGCCCTGCCCGTCGCCATCGCGGACTACGGCTCGGCCCAGGGGCGCAACTCGATGGCCCCGATGCGGGCCGCGGTCGAGGCCGTCCGCTCCCGCTCGGACGCCCAGATCGAGGTGATCCACACCGACCTGCCGGCCAACGACTTCGCCACGTTGTTCCGGCTGTTCGAGGAGGACCACTCCTCCTACCTGCGGGGCTTCACCGAGGTCTACCCGTACGCGATCGGCCGGTCGTTCTACAAGCCCCTGTTCCCCACCGGGACGCTGCACCTCGGGTGGTCGTGCGTGAGCACCCACTGGCTGAGCCACGTCCCGCGGACCGGCATCCGGGCGCTCATGCCGGCACTCGCGGCGCCCGAGGACCGGGAGGCCTTCGCCCGCCAGGCGGCCGATGACTGGTCGGCGTTCCTGACCGCCCGCGCCCAGGAGCTCGACGTGGGTGGCCGTGTGGTCATGGTCCAGCCGTGCGCGCACCCGGACGGGACCAGCGGCGGCGAGACCCTGGCCCGGGTGATGGCCGAGGTCCGCGACTCGATGGTGGAGGATGGCCGACTCCCGCTGCACGTGGCGGACCGGATGCTCATCCCCGCCTGGATGCGCACCGTGGACGAGTACGTGGCGCCGATCGACGACCACCCGCACCTCCGCCTGCTCAGGATCGAGGTCGTGGACCAGCTCCCCGACCCCGACCGCGCGCGGCTGCTCGCGGACCGCGACGTGCACGCCTACGCACACTCCGTGGCGGCCTCCGCCCGGGCCTGGAGCGAGCACATGCTCTTCGGCGAGGTGGACGACGACGGCGTCACGGCGGACGAGTTCTACCGCCGGCTCGAGGAGGAGATCGCCGCCCACCCCGGTGACGGCGAGCTGCCCGTGCCGCACCTCCTCTTCGAGTTCGAGCGCACCGAGCGCCGCTGAGCGCTCCGCCGCCCGTCAGCCCGCGGTCGCGCGGGCGAGTTCGGTGACGCGCCCGCGGATGCCCGCCCACGTGTAGCGCTCCCCGAAGAGGTCGGCCCCGGCGTCGGCCAGTCGCTGGCGCAGTGCACCGTCGCCCAGGAGGCGCAGGCAGGCGTCAGCGAACCCCCGGGCGTCGTCCGCGACGAGAGCGGTGGCGCCGTCGACCACGTCGATGCCCTCGCAGCCGACCGTGGTGGTCACGAGCGGCAGGTGGTGCGCGAGGGCCTCCACGACCTTCAGCCGGGTGCCGGCGCCCACCCGGATGGGGACCACGGACACGTCGGTCAGGTCGAGCTCGGCCCGCAGGTCGGGCACCCGCCCGACGAGCTCCACCCCCGCCTCGCCACGCACCCACTCCACGAGCTCCGCGCCCCGGCCGACCACCCGGAACCGGGCGTCGGGCCGGTGCGTCCGCACGATCGGGAACACCTCGCGCACGAACCACTCCACGGCCTCGGTGTTCGGCTCGTAGTCGAGGGCCCCCACGAAGCCGAGCACCGGTGCGCCGCCACCCCGCACCACCGTGCGGTCCACCCTCGGCGCCGATGGGGGCTCGCACCCGTTGGGCACCACCACGGCGTTCGCCACGCCCGAGCGGTCCGCGTCGAGGTCGCTGCACACCACCACGTGGTCCACCTGCTCCGCGCACCGGCGCTGCACGGCGTCCCACCGGCGCTCGTCGACCAGGTCGAAGCCCCGCGACACCGCCCACCGGCCGGCGACCCGGGCCCGCGCCGCGGCGTCCGCACCGGGCGCGTACCGGGGCGGGATCCGTCGCCGGAGCCGCAGGGCCAGGTGCTCGAGGTTGTCGAAGTCGACCACGGCGGGGGTGTCGCCGAACCGGGTGTGCACCGGCCACCACGTGTCCACGTGGGAGTACCAGACGAGGTCGTAGGGGCCGCGGGCCCAGTCGTCGAGCTCGGCGAGGGCCGCGGTCCAGTCGACCGACAGCAGGCGGCGGGGCAGGTCGCCGCGGACCCACTCGCCCAACCAGTCACGGGTGCCGCGCTCACCGGGCACCGCGACGGCGCGGGTGCGGGCCACGCCGGGCCACGGCGCCGCCTCGGGCGGCGGCGAACCCGGCCGGTCGAGGGTGAACACGTCCACCTCGCCGGCGGCGGCCAGGCCGCCGATCATCTGGGTCAGGCGCTGGCGGTAACCGTCCACGGCGGGCCATGGATACAGTTCCGCGACCACCAGGCTCCTCACGGCGCCGCACCGTACCGTAGGGACCGGTCGGCCACCGACGTGGGGTCACGACGGCGACGGGAGGCCGACCGATGGCGCAGGTCCACGTGGAGCGACACGACCGGGTGGCGGTGCTCACCGTGGACGATGCGGCCCGGCGGAACGCCCTGTCGCTGGGGTTGTGCGAGGCGCTCGCGGGGACGGTCGCCGAACTGGAGGGCGACCCCGGGGTGGGTGCGCTGGTGGTCACCGGGGCGGGACGGGCCTTCTCCGCGGGCGCCGACCTGTCCGAGCTCGGCGACTCCCGGCGGGACGGCCTGCTCGCCATCTACGAGGGCTTCCTCGCCCTGGCCCGCTCGCCGCTGCCCACCCTGGCGGCGGTCAACGGCGCCGCGGTGGGTGCCGGCATGAACCTCGCGCTCGCGTGCGACCTCCGTCTGGCCGGCCGCTCGGCGAGATTCGACACCCGCTTCCTCGACCTCGGGATCCACCCCGGGGGCGGCCACACCTGGATGTTCCGGCGCATCGCGGGCCAGCAGGCCGTGACCGCCGCGGTGCTGTTCGGCCAGGTGCTCGACGGAACCGAGGCCGAGCGCGCCGGGCTCGTCTGGCGCTGCGTCGAGGACGACGAGCTGCTCGCCACCGCGGTGGAGGTGGCGGCCCGGGCCGCCGCCGCGCCGCCGGAGCTCTCGCGACGGACCAAGCGGACCATCGCGGACATGGCCGGGATCGCCACGCACGCCGAGGCGGTGGACCGGGAGCTCGAGGTGCAGCTCTGGTCGATGGACCAGCCGGAGTTCGCCGAGCGCCTCGCCGCGCTGCAGGCCCGCATCACCCGCCGCGACTGACCCGTCGCCGCGGATCTTCGGATCCTCCGCGACCGTTCCGGGCGTTGCGGACCCCGATTTCGCCGTGGTCAGAGGAGCCAGGCGGTGAGGAGCTCGTCGCGGCGGACGTCCCACTCCTCGCGGGTCATGGCGTAGCGGATGTGGTCCTCCCACACCCCGTTGATCTCCAGGTACCGGACCGCCACGCCCTCGTCACGCAGTGCGAGCTTCTCCGCCACCCGTCGGCTCGCGGTGTTCCGCGGGATGATCGAGATCTGGACCCGGTGCAGGTCGAGCTGCTCGAAGCTGAACCGCAGGACCGCCACGACCGCCTCGGGCATGTAGCCGCGGCCCGCGAGCGCCTCGTCGATCCAGTACCCGACATAGGCCGACTGGTGCGCGCCCCGGTGGATCGAGTTGATGTTCACCTCGCCCGCGAACACGCCCTCCACGAAGATGCCGAAGCCGTAGCCGGTGCCGAGCTGGATCTCCCGCATCCGCACCGAGCAGCGGGCCGCGAACGCCTGGCGCTCCTCCACCGTGTCGGGCTGACCCGGAATGCGCCGGGGCTCCCACTTCGTGAGCCAGTCGTGGCACCGCCGGCGCACCTCCCGCCACTGCTCGAAGTCGTGGACGGTGAGCGGACGAAGGAGCAGACGCCGCCCGTGGAGGGTGACCGGCGACAGGGTCGGGTCCGGGGCCGTGGTCTTTCGGCGCAGCACGGGCGGAGCCTACCGACCGGGGCCCCCGGGGCCCCTGCTCAGCGGATGGCGCAGTAGCCGAAGGTCGTGGAGGCACCCGGGGCGAGGGTCGGCGCCCAGACCGGCGCGGCAGCCACCAGGGTGGCCCCCTGCTGGCTCCAGCGGGCGTTCCACCCCGTGGTGACCGTCCCACCGGCCGACACCGACACGGTCCACGCCCACGGCCCGGAGCCCCGGTTGGTGACGGTGACCTCGGCACAGAAGCCGCTCCGCCAGTCGTCGGTGACCCGGACGGTGGCGGGCACCGTCGTGATCGGCACCGTGGTGGTCGGTC
>JBMOJH010000150.1:0-6038 GCA_049316905.1 Microthrixaceae bacterium
CCCGGCCCAACTCCGCCTGGGCGGCCGCCCGGTCCGGGTCGCCCAGCAGGTCGGCCAACGCCGCGCCGAGTGCGGACGGGTCGTCGGGCTCGACGAGCACCGCGGCGGGCGCGGCCGGGCTCACGCCGTCGGGTCCCGGTGCCGTGGCCACCTTGGCGTAGCCCTCGATGGCGCTCGCGACCACCGGGGTGCCGGCGGCCATCGCCTCGAGGAGGATGATCCCGAAGCTCTCCCCGCCCAGCGACGGCGCGCAGAACACGGTGGCACCGGCCAGGCGGCGGTCCCGCTCGGCGTCGTCGATGCGGCCGAGCCACTCGATGCGCGGGTCGGTGTACCGGGCGCGGAGCTCCTCGGTGGCCGGCCCGGTGCCGGCCACCCAGACCCTGGCGTCGGCGGGGAGCTGCGGCACGGCGCGGAGCAGCACCTCGAGACCCTTCCGGGGCTCGTGCCGGCCGAGGAACAGCACGGTGGGTCGGCCCTCGTCCGGCCAGGGCGACGCCGTGGCGAAGCGGTGGACCTCGACCCCGTTGAAGAGCAGTTCGTACTCGCCGCCGAGGTGGCCCGCGGCCAGGTCCCGGGCGTCCTCCGAGACGGCGACGCGCCGGTCGAGACGTTCCGCGCCCCAGCGCACCAGCGGCGCGAGCGCGGTGTAGGCGGGTTGCGAGCCGGCGGCGTGGAAGGTGCCGACGAGCGGGGCGGGCCGCAGCAGCAGCGTGGTCACGGTCGGGCCGGGGGCGAGCGGCTCGTGGAGGTGCACCACGTCGAACTCCTCGTCCCAGAGCGCCCGGATGGTGCGCAGCTGGGCCGCCGGGTCAGGCGCCACCGGCGCCACCGAGCCGTTCGACGCCGTGGGCACGCTCTTGCCGAGGGGGATCACGAACGTCTCGGGGGGCGGACCGTCGCACGGGGCCAGCACGCGCGCCTCGACCCCGCGGCGACGCAGCGACGACGCCAGCGCCAGCACCTGGCCCTGGACACCACCGGGGAAGCTCAGGCTGTAGGGACAGACCAGACCGACGCGCACCGGCGGGGACCCTAGGGGGCCTCGCCGGGAACGGGCAGCCCGAGCGCCCGGAAGTCGCTCGGCCAGTTCGGCTGCAGCAGGTGCCACTGGTCCGGCGCCCGGCGCACCTGATGCTCGAGCACGTGCGCAAGGTCCTGGGTGACCCGTCGCACGTCCTCGCGCAGGCGGCCGTGGCGAGTGGTGTCGAGCGGCGGCTCGATCACCCCGTGGCAGCGGTCACCCTCGAAGTACACGGCGGTGGGCAGGAGCGGCGCGCCGCTGCGCAGCGCCATGAGCGCTGGCCCGCCCGGCAGGCGGGTGGTCTCGCCGAAGAACTCCACCTCGATCCCCGCACCCGAGATGTCCCGGTCCGCGAGCAGGCAGACCACGTGGTTGGCGGCCAACGCAGCGCCCACCTCCGCCGCGGAGGACGGGCCGAGGGTCACGATCTCCATGCCGAGGGCTCGGCGCAGGTCGAGGAACCACTCGCTGAGCTCGGGCGGCTCGAGGTCCTCGGCCACCGCGGTCACCGTCCAGCCCCGCACGTCCGCGAGCCACCGTCCGGCCCACTCCCAGCCCCCGAGGTGGGGCAGGGCGAGGATCGCCCCGCCGCCCGTGTCGAGCGCCCCCTCGAGGTGCTCGAGGCCGTCAACGGAGAACCCGGCGGCCACCGCCTCGGGGCTGAGCGACGGGAGCCGGAGCGTGTCGAACCAGTAGCGGGCGTAGGAGTCCACCACTCGCTCGGCGCCCCGGCGGGCCGCCGCGTCGGACAGGTCGGCACCGAGCACGCGGCGCATGTTCCGCTCCGCGATGGTCACCTGATCACCGGCGCCGGCCACGAAGGCCCGCGAGATCAGCCCGGTGACGGGCCGGGCGAGCACCGGAGGGGTGTGCCGGGCCAGGACGGACCCGGCGCGCAGCACCGGGACGGACAACTCCACGACGTCGGGTGGGCGGGCCTCAGGCGCTGCGGCGGCGGGCCCCGGCGCGCTCCGAGCGGCGGGTGGCGGCGCGGGTGGTGCGGGGGCGGCGACGGCGGCGGTCGCTGAGGGCCGGGCTGGCGTTGGTGGCCTGGCCCCACACCTTCACGAACCGCTGGCCGGCGGTGATCAGGTTCAGCACCACGATCAGGCCGAGGATCGGGATGAGGATGCCGGAGAACAGCAGGCCCAGGGCGAGCAGGATGACCCGCTCGGCCCGCTCCACGAGGCCGCCGCGGGCGTCGAAGCCCAGCGAGTCGGCCTTGGCCCGGATGTAGGACACCCACGAGGCCGTGACGTAGCAGGCCACCGGCAGGAGCACGACCCACGGACGGCCGTCGCTCGCCACGAGGTACCAGGTGACGCCACCGAAGAGCAGGCCGTCGGTGATGCGGTCCGAGACCGAGTCGAAGAACGCGCCCCGCTGGGAGGAGGTGCCCCAGGCCTTGGCCACCGCACCGTCGATCAGGTCGGGCACGCCGGTGAGGACCAGCAGGAGCAGGCCCAGGCTCAGGGCCCCCGCGCCGATGGCGATCGCGGCGCCGACGCCGATCACGATGCCGGCGGCGGTGATCATGTCCGCCGTGATGCCGAGCCTCTTGATGCTGTTGCCGACCGGCTTCAGCCCCGCCTCGATCTGGCTGCGGAAGTTCCCGTCGAACATGTGCGCTCCCCAGGGGCGTGCGGTGCATCCGCCCTACCCGGTGCTAACTACAGTTAGCACCGTACCGGATCCGGCGCCGCGAGGGAAGCACCCGGGGGTCCCCGACCCCCACGCGGCCCTCAGGGACGGCCGGCGTCGAGGGCCCGGGCGAGGTCGCTGACGAGGTCGTCGGCGGACTCGATCCCCACGGAGAGGCGGAGCAGGTGGTCGGGCACCTCGAGCGGGCTCCCCGCCGCCGAGGCGTGGGTCATGCGGCCGGGGTGCTCGATGAGCGACTCCACGCCCCCGAGCGACTCCGCCAGGGTGAACACCCGGGTCGCGCCGGCCACGGCGAACGCCGCGTCCGCACCGCCCGCCGTGAGGAAGCTCACCATGCCGCCCGGCGCACGCATCTGGCGGGCCGCCACGTCGTGGTTCGGGTGCCCGGGGAGGCCCGGGTACAGCACCGCCTCCACCGCGGGATGGTCCACGAGCAGCTCGACCACGGCCATGGCGTTCGCCACGTGACGGTCCATCCGCACCGGCAGCGTGGTGATGCCGCGCAGCACGAGGTAGCAGTCGAACGGCGACGGCACCGCGCCGACCGCGTTCTGGAGGAACCGGAGCCGCTCGGCGAGGGCGTCGTCGGAGGTGCAGACCGCACCGCCCACCACGTCGGAGTGGCCGCCGAGGTACTTGGTGGTGGAGTGCACCACCACGTCCGCGCCGAGCGCCAACGGCTGCTGGAGGTACGGCGTGGCGAAGGTGTTGTCGACCGCGAGGCGTGCACCGTGGGCGTGGACGAGGTCCGCGAGCCCGGCGATGTCGACCACGCCCAGCAGCGGGTTGGTGGGCGACTCCGCCCACACCAGCTTCGTGCGGGGGTCCCACGCCGCGGCGGTCCGTTCGAGGTCGCCGAGGGGCAGCGAGGACCAGGTGATCCCGGCCGGACCCAGCACCCGGCTCACGAGGCGCAGCGTGCCCCCGTACGCGTCGTCGCCGAGCACCACGTGGTCCCCCGGCGAGAGCGTCCGCAGCACCGTGTCCTCGGCCGCCATCCCGGAGGCGAAGGCCAGGGCGTGCGTCGCGCCCTCGAGCGTGGCGAGACAGGACTCGAGCGCGGCACGGGTCGGGTTGCCGGTCCGGGCGTACTCGTGGCCGCGGTGACCGCCCACACCGTCCTGGGCGAAGGTCGACGCGAGCGAGATGGCCGGGACCACCGCGCCCGTGGTCGGGTCCGGCCCACCGGCACCGTGCACCGCCTGCGTCTCGAACCCGGCCGATCCGAGTTCCTCGGGGGTCACGCGCCCGCTCCGGTGGCGAACCCGTGGCCGGCCATCCACTCGTCGTCGTAGATCCTCGAGAGGTAGTTCCGGCCGGAGTCCGGCAGGAGCACCACCACCAGCGCGTCCGCACCGAGTTCCGCCCCGAGGACGAGGGCCGCGTGCACCGCCGTCCCGCACGAGCCGCCGATCAGCAGGCCCTCCTCGCGGGTCACCCGGCGGGCCGCGGCGAAGGACTCGGCGTCGGTGACGGTGATCGTGCGGTCCACCACCGACGGGTCGAAGTTCGAGGGCCAGAAGTCCTCCCCCACCCCCTCGACCAGGTACGGGTGGACGGGTCCACCCGAGAAGATCGAGCCGACGGGGTCGGCCGCCACGACCTGCACGTCGGGGTTCCGGGCCTTCAACGCCCGGGCGACGCCGGTGATCGTGCCGCCGGTGCCGACGCCGGCGACGAAGTGGGTGATCCGCCCGTCGGTCTGCTCCCAGATCTCCGGCCCGGTGGTCCGTACGTGCGCCGCCGGGTTGGCCGGGTTCGAGTACTGGTCCGGTCGGACGGCGTGCGGGATCTCCTCCACCAGGCGGGCCGCGGTCGCGGGCGCCGAACCCGGGTCCTCCGCCGGCAGGCCGGCCCGGCACACCACCACCTCGGCGCCGTACGCCTCCAGCAGCCGCACCTTCTCGCGGCTCATCTTGTCGCTCATCACGAACACGCACCGATAGCCCCGGATCGCCGCGGCCATGGCGAGACCGACCCCGGTGTTGCCCGAGGTGGTCTCCACGATCGTGCTGACGCCGGGCACCAGCAGCCCCTCGCGTTCGGCCGCCTCGACCATGGCCAGGGCCGCGCGGTCCTTCACGGAGCCGCCGGGGTTGAGGAACTCCACCTTGGCGACCAGGCGGCAGGGCAGGTCCGCGCCCACCCGGGCCAGCTCCACGAGCGGCGTGCGGCCGATCAGCTCCAGGGGCGACGCGGCGATGTCCACGCCGTCATCATGGACCGGACGGGTCAGCCGGTGAGTCGGGTGCGCTGCTCGTCGAACGCGGACCAGTCCTCGGGGTTGTCCTCGACGAACCACTCGAGCACCGAGCCGGACACCCCGTCGACGAGCACGATGCCCCGCTTCGTGGGCGGGTTCTCGGCGGAGTAGAGCAGGATCCGCCAGGTCGGCCGCGACAGCCAGCCGCGCCACGCCATCTGCGCGGAGGCGTGCCCCACCGGGAACCCGACCTGGGCCGACGCCGTCACGAGGGCGTCGGACTCCTCCACGCGCAGGGTCCAGCCCGCCACCCAGCCGTAGAGGCCGAAGAGGGCGAGGAGCGCCCCGCCCCACAGCGTTCCGGTGTTCACCAGCGGCGACTCGTCGCCCCGGACCACCGAGATCAACATGCAGGCCACGCCGGCGACCACGTAGATCGTCGCCGGGATGCGCCGCCGGTTGTTGTTCGGGAACGTGTACGGCCCGACGAAGCCCGCGAGGTCGAGGTCCTCCGGCAGCTCGTCGACGATGTCCTCGTCCCGGGTCGGGCCGGTCCCGTCCGCGGCCGGAGCGGCCTCGTCCCGAGCGGGAGCGGCCTCGTCCTCCGCGGAGGCGGTCTCGTCCCGCGGGGTCGGGTCCGGATCGGTCACGACCGCACCGTACCGCTGCCGGGCGGGGGCTCCCACACCGCGCGCAGTCGGTCCCACGCCTCCTCGAGCGACACCGGGAGCACCCGCGTGTCGGCCGCGACCGACATGAAGTTGGCGTCGCCCACCCAACGGGGAACGCAGTGCACGTGCAGGTGATCGGACTGCGAGCCGCCCGCCGCGACGCCGAGGTTGAGGCCCACGTTCACGGCATCGCAGCCGAGGCCACGACGCTGGGCCGACACCGCGGCCCGCACCAGGTCCCACAACTCGGCGTGCTCCGCGTCGCTCAGCCCCTCGAGGTGCGCCTCGGCCCGGTTCGGCAGCACCATCAGGTGCCCGGAGGTGTAGGGGAACCGGTTGAGCAGCACGAAGCAGTGCGCGCCGCGCACGAGGATGCCGGCCTCGCGGTCGGCCCCGTCGGACCCGTCACCGGCCGCGGCGAGGATCCGTTCGAACAACGAGCCGGCCGACGTGTCGCCCGCGGCGGCGTCGCCCGCGG
>JBMOJH010000151.1:0-6019 GCA_049316905.1 Microthrixaceae bacterium
TCCGGGAGCCGCAGCTTCGACAGCGGCTTGAACGACGCGGCCTCCTTCAGCCTGCCGACCTCCGGGAAGAACGCGACGACGGACACGGACAGGACCAGGACGCCCACACCGAGGACGCCGAGGAACTTGAGGAGGAGCTTCGTGGAACGGTTCATGGGGGGTGTGTCGCGGACGGGTCCGGCGCCAACGACCGTAGCGGCCCGGGC
This sequence comes from Microthrixaceae bacterium, assembly GCA_049316905.1. Lineage (GTDB taxonomy): Bacteria > Actinomycetota > Acidimicrobiia > Acidimicrobiales > Microtrichaceae > CAIPVR01. The sequence goes on from JBMOJH010000151.1 coordinate 207, forward strand.
CGTCGCGACCGCACCGCTGCGGTGGGTCGAACCTCCCGTTCCTGAGAACTGCTCTAGCCTCGGCGCACCACTGATCCGGGAGGCACCGTGGCCCATCCCCGCCGTTTCCGTTTCGGCATCCAGCTCAGCCAGCCCTTCGCCGGCACCACATGGCAGGAGACCGCCCGCCGGGTCGAGGAGCTCGGCTACTCGACCCTCTTCGTGCCGGATCACTTCGGGGACCAGCTCGCGCCGATCACGGCACTGGCCGTGGCCGCGGAGGCCACCACCACCCTGCGGGTCGGCGCGCTCGTGTTCGACAACGACTACCGCCACCCGGTGGTGCTCGCCACCGAGACCGCCACGCTCGACGTGCTGTCGGCCGGGCGGGTGGAACTCGGCCTCGGAGCCGGGTGGATGGCCACCGACTACGAGCAGTCCGGCATGCCCTACGACCGGGCCGGGGTGCGCGTGGACCGCTTCGCCGAGGGCCTCGCGGTCATCAAGGGCCTCTGGGGTGACGAGCCCGTCACCTTCGCCGGTGAGCACTACACGATCACCGGCCTCGACGGGCGTCCGAAGCCGCACACGCCCGGCGGCCCGCCCGTGCTCGTGGGCGGCGGCGGGCGGCGGGTGCTGTCGATCGCGGCCCGCTCGGCCGACATCGTGGGCGTCAACCCCAACTTGAAGGCCGGCGAGATCGGCCCCGACGCCATCGCGGACGCCATGGCCGGGCCCACCGACGAGAAGGTGGCCTGGGTCCGGGAGGCCGCCGGCGAGCGCTTCGACGACCTGGAACTGAACGTGCTGTCGTTCGTGTCGTCGATCACCGACGACCCCGCCACCCTCCTCGACGGCATGGCCGCGATGTTCGGGGTCGGGTCGGAGGAGATCACCTCGGCACCCACGGTGGTGGTGGGCACCCGGTCCGGTGCGGCGGAGCTGCTCGAGGCCCGGCGCGAGCGGTGGGGGTTCTCCTACTACGTGTTCCAGGGCGACTCGGCCGAGGTCATGGCCCCGCTGGTGGCCGACCTGACCGGCCGCTGACCGTGCTGCGCCGACCGCGGGCCCGGCAGGGCGGCCGTCGGCGGCTGGCCCTCGCCGGCGCCGGCGCGATGGGCGCCGTGCACGCGCTGGCCGCCGAGGCGGCCGGTCTCGAGGTGGTGGCCGTGGCCTCGGCGGGCGGCGACTCGGCCCGTCACCTCGCCGGTCAGCTCGAGGCCCGGAAGGTGGCGTCGGAGGACCTCCCCGCGGGGGCGGACCTCGTCGTGGTGGCCACCCCGCCCGACGCCCACGCGGCCCTCGCCCTCCAATGCCTGCGGGCGGGCGCGGCGGTGCTGGTGGAGAAGCCCCTCGCGGTCACCCTGGCCGAGGCCGACCTCCTCGTCGCCGCCGCGGCGGAGGGGCCGGGCCGTCTGGTCGTGGCCGAGAACCTGCTGCACGCCCCGGCGTGGCGGGCGGTCCGGGCGTCCGGCGGCGGCCTCGGGACGCTCACGCACGTGTCGGCGCGCACCGTGCAGCCACCGCCGACCTGGGGCCACTTCACCCGGCCGCTGCGCGACGGCGGCGTGCTGTTCGACCTCGGCCCGCACCCGGTGGCACTGGTCCTCGAACTGGTGGCCACCGCGCCGGTCGCCGTCGCGGCGGAGCTCCGCTCGTCCCGCGAGGACGGCGCGGATGACGAGGCCGACGTGCGTCTGCGGTTCGCCGACGGAACGGTCGCGTGCCTCGAGGTGTCCTGGACAGCGACCGAACCGGTGTGGGACCTCCAGGTGGCCGGGACCGCCGGCGTGGTGCGCCTCGAGCTGTTCCCCGACACGGTCGTGGAGCGCGACGGAGATCCCGTGCCGCTCGACGACCACCGTCACCCGTCGGTGGCCGACCCCTCGCTGGAGCGCTTCGGCTACGTCGACCAGCTCCTGGACCTGGCCGCGGGCGGCCGGAGCTGCCAGAGCGTCGGACAAGCCGCCGAGGTGCTCGAGGTGATCACCGCCGCGTACGCGTCCGCCGGCCGCACCGGCGCCGAGGTGGCGCTCCCGTTCGACGGCGACCGGACGCGCCCGCCGCTCGCGCACTGGTGGGGCTGACGGGGCCGACCGGCCGGATCGCGCCCCGCGAAATCCTCACATCACGGCGCCGGGCACCGATCGGATCCCATGTTCCGACCTCGCCTGCTCCTCCTCCTCGCCGCCGCGTCCGCCGCGCTCGCCGCCGGGTGCGGCGGCTCGTCGACCGCCTCCGGACCGACCACGTCCACCACCACCACGGTGGCGGCCGTCGGTGGTCCCGTCGACGCAGCCACCCCGGCGCCGTCCTCGACATCCACGTCGAGCACCACCAGTACGACCGCGGCTCCCGCCGCGGGTGCCTGCCCGGTGGGCCGCTGGCGCCAGGACGGTCTGCCCGCCGGCTTCCCGGGCACCATCCAGTCCGGCGGCACCGGCATGGTGATCGTGGTCGAATCCGACGGCGCCGTCACCCAGGACTTCAGCGAGTACGAGCCGGTGGTGGCCACCAGCTCGGCGTCACCCGACGCACGGGTGACCTACTCGCCGACCGGCGTGATCCGGGCCCGGGTGGATCTGGGTACCGGGGGTCCTGAGTGGACCGTCACGGGTGCCGACGCGTCAGGCCTCGGCGGCAACGGTCAGATGGAGATGGCCGGCGAGGTCATCCCCATCGACGACCTGGGCCAGATCGCCTCGTCCATCGGCGGGGGTGACGGCGCCCGTCTCGGCTGCGCAGGGAACGACACGCTGAAGGTCACGGCGGGTCCGCTCACCTACAGCTTCTTCCGGGCCTGAGCGTGCTCCCGGGCCCGACGGCCCGGGCCGCTCAGAAGTCGGCGTCGAGGGCGAAGTCGCCCTTCACGCCCACCTGGTAGGCCGAGACCGTCCGCTCGAAGAAGTTGGTGAGCTCCTGCACGTCCTGGAGCTCCATGAAGTCGAACGGGTTGCGTGACCCGAAGGCCTTCTCGAGCCCGAGGGTGAGCAGACGCTGGTCGGCCACGTACTGCAGGTACTCGCGGGTGTCGGTCAGCGACAGCCCGGAGATGCCCTGCGACAGCAGGTCCTCGGCGAAGGCGAACTCCACCGAGACCGCCTCCCGGATCATCTCGGTGACCCGGCGGCCGAGGTCGGCGTCGAACAGGTCGGGCTCCTCGCGGCGCACCTGCTCGATGACCTCGAAGGCGAAGTTCATGTGGCAGGACTCGTCGCGGAACACCCAGTTCGTCCCGGCGGCCAGGCCGTTGAGCAGGCCCTTCGATCGCAGGAAGTACACGTAGGCGAACGCCGCGAAGAAGAACAGGCCCTCGATGCAGGCGGCGAAGCAGATGAGGTTCAGCAGGAACTGCTGGCGGTCCTCACGCGTCTCGAGCTGGTCGAGCGAGTTGATCGACTCGATCCACTTGAAGCAGAACTCGCCCTTGGCGCGGATCGACGGGATGTTCTCGATCGCCGCGAACGCCTCGGCGCGCTCGTCGTGGTCGGGGATGTAGGTGTCGAGCAGGGTCAGGTAGAACTGGACGTGCTGGGCCTCCTCGAACAGCTGGCGGCTCAGGTACATCCGCCCCTCGGGCGTGTTGATGTGCTTGTAGAGGTTGAGCACCAGGTTGTTCGCCACGATCGAGTCGCCGGTGGCGAAGAACGCCACGAGGCGGTTGATCAGGTGCCGCTCGGCGGGCAGCAGCTTGCGGTCCAGGTCGACCAGGTCGTCGGAGAAGTCGATCTCCTCCACGTTCCACGTGTTGCGGATGGCGTCGAGGTACATGTCATAGAACTGCGGGTACCGCATCGGCCGCAGCGTGAGGTGGAAGCCGGGGTCGAGCAGGTTGCCGCCCTCGGTGGTGGGCACGGCCGAGGGGCCGGTGAGGTCGACGATCGGCTCGGCGGTCAGGGGCAGGCTGGTGGGATCGGTCAGGGCCATGGGGCGCGGTCCTCCTGGTGGGACGTGCGGTCAGGGGTTCGTTCGGTGGGGTGCGGGGCCGGTGGCCGGGGCGGCTACTGGCAGGCCTCGCAGCTCTCGGGGTTCTCGAGCGAGCAGGCGACGGCGGCCATGTCCTCGGCGCGGGCGTCGCTGTACTGCTTCGGCGCCGGGGCGGGCTCGCCACCACCCGCGGGACCGCCGTCCGGCGTGGTGGAGGTGGTGGCACCGGTGGTGGTCTTGTTGATGCGGGTCGCCGGGCGGGAGCGCAGGTAGTACGTGGTCTTCAGACCGGACTTCCATGCATGGGCGTACATCGAGCTGAGCTTCCCGATGTTCGGCGACTCCATGAAGAGGTTCAGCGACTGCGACTGGTCGATGTAGGCGCCGCGGGCGGCCGCCATGTCGATCAGCGACCGCATGCTCAACTCCCAGGCGGTGCGGTAGATGTCCTGCACGTCGGCCGGGACCTCCGGGATGCCCTGCACCGACCCCTCGTTGCGCTTGATCGCGTTGATGACCGACTCGGTCCACAGACCCCGGGCCTGCAGCTCGCGCACCAGGTAGGTGTTGATCTGGAGGAACTCGCCCGAGAGCGTCTCGCGCTTGAAGAGGTTCGACACCTGCGGCTCGATGCACTCGTAGCAGCCGGCGATCGACGCGATGGTGGCCGTCGGCGCGATCGCGATGAGCAGCGAGTTGCGCAGGCCCACCTCCTGGATGCGGGCACGGAGGGCGTCCCAACGGGCCGGGTCGCTCGGGGTCACGCCCCACAGGTCGAACTGCAGCTCACCCTTCGCGGCGCGCGTCTCGCTGAAGCCGGCGTGCGGGCCATCGCGCTCCGCGAGGTCTGCGGACGCGGAGAGCGCCTGGAAGTAGATCTCCTCGGAGATCCGCGCCGACAGGTCGCGCGCCTCCGGCGAGTCGAACGGCACCCGCAGCTTGAAGAACACGTCCTGGAGGCCCATCAGGCCCAGACCCACCGGCCGCCACTTGGCGTTCGAGTTCCCCGCCTCGTCGGTCGGGTAGTAGTTGATGTCGATCACCCGGTCGAGGAACGGCACGGCGATGCGTACCACCTCGGCCAGACGGTCGAAGTCGAAGCGGAGCTCGCCGCCCTCGCCGGCGTCGACCAGGGCGCCGAGGTTCACCGAGCCGAGGTTGCACACCGCGGTCTCGGCCTGGTTGGTCACCTCCAGGATCTCGGTGCACAGGTTGGAGAGGTGCACCACGTTGGGCGAGCCGTCGGCGGCCTCCGTGCCGGTCTGGTTGCACTTGAGGTTGGAGGCGTCCTTGAACGTCATCCAGCCGTTGCCGGTCTCGGCCAGCGTGCGCATCATCCGGCTGTAGAGCTGGCGGGCGGGCACCTGGCGCTCGTAGAGCCCGTCGGCCTCGGCCTGCAGGTAGGCGGCGCGGAACTCGTCGCCGTACAGGTCGACGAGGTGCGGCACCTTCTTCGGGTCGAACAGCGACCACTGCCAGTCCTGCTCCACCCGCTCCATGAACAGGTCGGGGACCCAGTTGGCCAGGTTGAGGTTGTGGGTGCGGCGCGCGGTGTCGCCGACGTTGTCCTTCAGCTCGAGGAACTCCTCGATGTCGGCGTGCCAGGTCTCGAGGTAGACGCACGCCGCGCCCTTGCGGCGGCCGCCCTGGTTCACCGCGGCCACCGACGAGTCGAGGGTCTTGAGCCACGGCACGATGCCGTTGGAGAGGCCGTTGGTGCCGCGGATCAGCGAGCCCCGGGCCCGGATGCGGCTGTAGGACAGGCCGATGCCGCCGGCGTGCTTCGAGAGCCGGGCGACGTCGCGGTAGCGGTCGTAGATCGCGTCGAGGTTGTCCTCCGGCGAGTCGAGGAGGTAGCAGCTCGACATCTGCGGGTGCGTGGTGCCGGAGTTGAACAGCGTCGGCGA
>JBMOJH010000152.1:0-5999 GCA_049316905.1 Microthrixaceae bacterium
GCAGCACCGAGCGGTTCTCCATGCGCGCCCACTCGGTGGGGCACACCTCCACCACGGGCCGGTCGCAGATGACCATGCCGCCCGAGTGGATGCCGAGGTGGCGGGGCAGGTCGGCGAACTCCCGGGCGAGGGCGAGCACGGAGTCGGGCGCCGTGACCCCCCGGCCCTCCCCCGGCGACGCGACGCGGTCCGAGCGCTCCGGCACGCCGCCCCACCGGTCGATCTCCTTGGACCAGGCGTCCTGCTGGCCGGGGGCGAAACCCAGCGCCTTCGCCGCGTCGCGCACCGCGGAGCGCGCCCGGTAGGTGATCACGTTCGCCACCTGGGCGGCGTGCGAGCGGCCGTGGCGCTCGTAGACGTACTGGATCGCCTCCTCCCGCCGGCCCGACTCGATGTCGAGGTCGATGTCGGGCGGGCCGTCGCGCTCGGGCGACAGGAACCGCTCGAACAGCAGGCCGAGGCGCACGGCGTCGGCCTTCGTGATGCCCAGCGCGTAGCAGACCGCCGAGTTGGCCGCGGAGCCGCGGCCCTGGCAGAGGATGTCGTTGCGACGACAGAACTCCACGATGTCCCACACCACGAGGAAGTAGCCGGGGAAGTCGAGCTGCTCGATGAGCGCGAGCTCCCGGTCGATCTGGGCCCACGCGCCCGGCACCCGCTCGGCGTGGCGGGGACCGTAACGACGGGTGGCGCCCTCCTCGGCGAGCCGGCGCAGGAACTCGGCCTCGGTGAGGCGGCGACCGAGCGCCGGGTCGACCGGGCACGGGTACGGCGGCAGGTTCGGCGCCACCAGCCGCAGGTCGAACGCGCACTCCCGTCCGAGCCCGGCCGCCGCGGCCACCACGCCGGGGTAACGGGCGAAGCGGCGCGCCTGCTCGGCACCGGAGCGCAGGTGGGCCGCTCCGCCGCCGGGCAGCCAGCCGTCGAGATCGTCGAGGCTCCGGCGCGACCGCACCGCGGCCAGCGCGGTGGCGAGGCGACGCTCGGCGGGCGTGGCGTGGTGCACGTTGTTGGACGCCACCAGCCCCACCCCGGCCCGTACCGCGAGCTCGGCCAGGGCGTCGTTGCGCGACGAGTCCAGCGGATCGCCGTGGTCCCACAGCTCCACGAAGGTGTGCTCGGCGCCGAACGCGGCCACCAGCGCCCGCAGCTCGCGCTCGGCCGCGGCCGGGCCCTCGTCCACCAGCGCTGCGGGCACGGTGCCCTTGCGGCAGCCGGTCAGCACCGCCCAGTGCCCCCGGGCCCGACCCGACGCGGCCTCGGCCACCTCGGCGAAGGACAGCCGGGGCCGGCCCTTCTCCCCCGCCATCTGCGCCTCCGACAACAGCGTGCCCAGTCGCGCGTAGCCCTCCGGGTCGCGGGCGAGCACGAGCAGATGCCTGCCCCCGGGATCGGGAGGCCCCGGCCGGGGCTCAGGAGCGTTCAGGGTGACCTCGGCGCCGAACACGGTGGGCAGGCCGAGGGCCCGGGCCGCCTCCGCGAAGCGCACCACGCCGTAGAAGCCGTGGTGGTCGGTGAGCGCCAGCGCGTCCAGGCCCAGGCGCGCCGCCTCCTCGGCCAGCGCCTCGGGCTGGGACGCGCCGTCGAGGAACGAGAAGGCCGAGTGGCAGTGCAGCTCGGCGTAGGGGACGCCACCGGTCGGCCGGTCCAGGGCCGGGGGCTCGTAGGCCTCCCGGTGGCGGGACCAGGCCGGGCTGTCACCGCCGTCGCCGGGGTGGGCCGGCTCGCGATGACGACGGGCGAGGGGATCGTGGTCCCACCAGCCGGTGGCACCTTCGGCGGTCGGTTCCGGGGACGCCGCCGTTCGGTCCGACAGGCGGCGCTCGATCTCGGACCACGGCACGTCCGGGTTGTTGAACCCCACGGCCCGCAGGGTATCGAACACCTGTTCGGTCTGCCACGGCACGGGGGTCCCTCCCGCTAGTACAGTGTCCTTGTCTTTTCGACAAGGACACTGTACGTTGCCGCCATGACGCACCCCCCGGAACGACCGAGCGCCAGCGATGTCGCCAACGAGCGCGCCGCGGTCCGGGACCTCCTCCCGGGCCTCGTGCTCCTCCTCGTCACCGAGGCCTCGCTGCTCGTGGCCGACCCCGAGGCCTCGGCGGGCGGCTGGACCATGGCCTGGTCGCTGTCACCCCTGGTGGCGGTCGGCCTCTTGGTCTGGGGGCAGGTCCGGATCCTGCAACGTGCCGACGAGCGTGAGCGATCGGTCCAGCTGGCGGCGATGGCCGTCGGGTTCGGGGTCCTCGCCACGTTGCTCGCCTCGGTGGGGGTCCTCCGGGGCGCCGGGGTCGGTGATGCGACGCAGCAGCTGCAGCTCACGTTCATCGCCGGGATCGGTGCCTGGATCGCCGCGCTCGAGGTGGGTCGGCGGCGGGCGTCGTGAACAACCGGCTTCGGGAGCTGCGGGCGGTCCGCCGCTGGAGCCAGGCGGACCTCGCCGACCAGCTCGGCGTGTCCCGCCAGACCGTCAACTCGATCGAGACCGGGCGCTACGACCCCAGCCTTCCCCTCGCCTTCCGCATCTCCGAGGTCTTCGGAGAACCGATCGAGTCCCTCTTCCATCCAGACGACGCCGGCGGTCCGCCGACATGACCGAACCAGGAGCAGCCATGTACGAGTACAAGGTCCTGACCGAGCGGGACAGCCGGTTCGCCGGCCGGTTCGACCTCGACGCCCTCGAGTCCACCCTCAACAGCTATGCCGCCGAGGGCTGGCGGGTGGTGGAGGGGTTCGTCGCCACCAGCCTCATGAAGAGCGCCCGGGCCGACGTGGTGATGGTCCTCGAACGGCCCAGGTGACGGCGGACGGACGGCTAGCTGGGCCGCGGCGCCTCCGGCGGCTCCGGCGAGAGCAGGAACAGGTTCACCAGTCCGGCGCTGGCCTCGCTGCGCTCCCACACGCGCAGCTCGAACTCGACCGCCGGCTGCCAGGTCAGCTGCACACGGACCCCGCGGCCCAACGCGTCGAGCACGGCGGCCAACAGGGCGGCGTCGAGCGACGGCGGCAGGGCCTCGAGCAGGGCGCGCAGCGAGTCGGCGTCCCCGGGCTCGAGCACCTCGAGCAGCCCGAGGCGCTCCACGCCGGCGAGCACGGAGTCGGCGTCCCCCACCGCGGCCAGCAGTGCGTCGGGCTCGAACCCGTCGAGCCGTGACAGGAACTCGTTGGCCCTGAGGACCGAAGCGACGATGTAGGGCATGCGGAGACCCTCCCCTCCCGCCCGGCACGAGGGCCGGTACAGTCGGGGAGCCTTGCACAGGAGGCGAGCTCGTGCGTCCGATCGGACCGGTGTCCTATGCAGCGGCCAACGGGGGCTCGGTCGCCTACCGCACATGCGGCGAGGGCCCGCCCGACCTCGTGCTCGTGAGCGACTGGTTCAGCCACGCCGAGCGCATGTGGGACGTCGACTCGCCGTTCCTGGAGGTGCTCGAGCCCCTGGCCGACCTGGGCCGGCTCATCACCTTCGACCAACGGGGCGTCGGCCTGTCGGACCCGGTGTCGCTCGATGAGCTCCCCACGCTCGAGGAGTGGGTCGAGGACGTCCGGGCCGTGCTCGACGCGACCGCAGCCGGTCCGGCCTGGGTGATCGGCAAGGGGTCGGGCGCACCGATGGCGATGGTCTTCGCGGCCACGCACCCCGACGCCGTGGCCGGCCTGGTGCTGGTCAACGGCTGGGCCCGCCTGTCCTGGGCGCCGGACCACCCGGCCGGCATCCGACCGGCCGACCAGGGACGCATGCTCGAGCACCCGTACGGCCCGCCCGGCGCCGTGGAGGCCCTTGCCGGCGAGCCCGTCACCGCGGAGCTGGTGGACTGGTGGGACCGCTACCTGCGCAACGCGGCCAGCCCCACCACGGCCATCACGATGCGGCGATGGCTCTTCGAGGTGGACGTGCGATCCATCCTCGGCGCGGTGACCTGCCCGGTGCTCGTCCTGGCCCGGCGGGATGCCTTCACGGGTCGGGCCCACGCCGTGCACCTGGCCGAGCACCTTCCCGATGCCCGCCTGGTGGAGCTCCCCGGCGCGGCCGACCTCCTGTTCGCCGGCGACACCGAGACGCTGGTCGGGCACTTCGCGGACTTCGTGACGGGAACGCCGGCCGCGCCCCGGACGGAGCGGTCCCTGGCCACCGTCCTCTACACCGACGTGGTGGGGTCGACGTCGACCGCCGGACGCCTCGGCGACGGGCGGTGGCGGGCCCTGCTCGACCGCCACGACGCCGCGGTGCGGGAGACCCTGCGCCAGTGCGGCGGCCGCGAGGTCAAGCACACCGGCGACGGCTTCCTCGCCACGTTCGACGGCCCGGCCCGCGCCATCCGATGCGCCCTCCTGGTCCGGGAACGGGTCGGCGCGCTCGGCGTCCCGATCCGCGAGGGCATCCACACCGGGGAGGTCGAGCACCGCGGCGGCGACATCGGCGGCATCGCCGTGCACATCGGCGCCCGGGTCCAGGCCGCTGCGGAGCCGGGCGAGATCCTCGTGTCCCGAACCGTCCGGGACCTCGTGGCCGGCTCGGGCATCACGCTCCGCGACGCCGGCACGCACCAGCTGAAGGGCATCGATGAGGCCTGGCAGCTCTACGCGGTCGACACCGGGCCCCCGGGCGCCACCGCGCGACCGTTCCCGGCCCGGACCTGACCCGCGACGGGGTCACCAGGCCACCGCTCGACCCCGGAGCATGGAACGCAGCAGCACGGCGGTCGGCACGGCGGCCACGAGGACGAGCACCAGCGAAGGGAGGCCGGCCTCCGCCCAGCGTGAGTCGCTCGAGGCCTGCCACACCCACACCGGCAGGGTGTCCACCCCGAAGGGCCGGAGGAGCAGCGTGGCCGGCAACTCCTTCACCACGTCGAGCGCGACGAGCGCCGCCGCGACGGCCAGGCCGCCCCGGGCGAGCGGCAGCTGCACACGCCCGACCACCCGGCCGGGCCCGGCGCCGAGCATCCGCGCCGCGTCCTCCGCGGAGCGCCCCACGCGGCCGACGGCCTGCTCCGCCGGCTTCACCGCCAGCGCCAGGTACCGCACGACCAGCGCCGCCACGAGCCCGAGGAACGAGCCGACCAGCAGCGTCCCGCGCGGCAGCCAACCGGTGCGGTCCACCGCCGCGAGCACCACCAGCACGCCGAGCGCGATCACCGGCCCGGGCAGTCCGTAGCCGAGCGTGGTGACCGTCGCGAGCGTGCGGGTGCCGCGCCCGCGCACCCACCGGGTGGCGAGTGCGACGACCACCCCGACGGCGGTGCAGACGAGCACGGTCGCCGCGGTCACGCGCAGGGTGGAGCCGAGGTGGTGGCCCAGCCCGCCGGCCGCCGACGCGGTGGCGCCGCGCCCGACGGCCTCGGCCGCCCACGACGCGAGCCGGACCAACGGGAACACCAGTGCGGCGCCCACCACCACGACCGCCCCGGCGACCCCGAGCCATCCCGACCCGGTGAGCGGCGCGGGTTCAACGCGCCGAAGGTCGCGGCCACCCGCGACCGGTCCGGCGCCCGCGCGGCGGCCGGCACGGCGCTCGGCGAGCAGCAGCGCCGCGGCGGCCAGGAGCAGCAGGCCCGCGAGCTCGGTGGCCGCCTCCCGCTGGGCGAGGCCGAACCACACCCGGAACACGCCGTCGGCCACGGTCTGCACATTGAACAGCCGCACCGTGCCCACGTCGGTGAGCACCTCCAGCGCCACGAGCACGGTGCCGGCGAGCACGGCGGGCCGCGCCGCAGGAAGGGCCACCCGTCGGAACGCCTCGCCGGGACGGCAGCCGAGCGTGCGCGCGGAGTTCCACGCGCCCGCCGGCTGGTCCCGGAACGCGGCGAGCGCCAGCACGTACACGTACGGGTACAGCGACAGGGTGAGCACCACCGCGGCCATCGCCAGGGTGCGCACACCGAGCGTGTCGACCCAGACGAACCCGCTCACGTACGCGGGGATCGCGAGCGGCAGCGCGAGCATCCACACCAGCGCGTTCCGCCCCGGAAAGCGGTGCACCGCAACCAGCCAGGCCA
>JBMOJH010000153.1:0-5954 GCA_049316905.1 Microthrixaceae bacterium
CGGCATCCGCTACGTCCACATGACCAACGTCGCCGGGCCCTCGTCGGTGCCGGTGAGCGTCTGACCCGTCCCCGCGACCCGGCGTCCACGACCCGTAGAAGGAAACCACGATGCAGCTGAAGCCCGGCCTCCGCCTCGAGTCCACCACGTGCGACACCCAGGTGGTGGTGGTCAAGGCACCCAAGGACGGAGCGGAGGTCGACCTCCGCTGCGGCGGTGAGCCCATGCAGGAGCTCGGCGCCGGCGGTGAGCGGCTGCCCGTCGCCGCCGGGGGCGACGCCACGCTCATGGGCAAGCGCTACGAGGACGCGGACCTCGGTCTCGAACTGCTGTGCACCCGCGGCGGCGAGGGCGCGCTCACCGTCGCCGGCGCCCCGCTGGCGCTGAAGGGCGCCAAGCCGCTGCCGTCGTCGGACTGACGTCCCGCGGCCGGGCTCGCCGTGAAGGGTCTACCGCGATCACGGGAGCGCGGTAGACGAGGGAGCGGTCGGACGCACCACCGTGAACGCGAGCTGGCAGGCGGCGGCCAGCGGGCCGTCGCGGCCGTCGTGGATGTCCACACGCGTCACCACGGCCCGTCGTCCGCGGCGCAGGACGTGGCCCACTGCGTGGGCCGGGCCCCGACGGACCGGCCCGAGGTAGTGCACGGTCAGGTCCGAGGTGACCACGATGCTGTGCTCGTCGAGGCCGACCATCGCCATCCGGCCCCCGACGATGTCGGCGAGCGTGGCCACCAACCCGCCCTGGAGCGCGCCGGTGGGGTTGGTCACCGTGTCGTCGAGGTCGAGTTCGATCGCGAGGTCGGCGCCGTCGACCTCCACCTGGCGCATCCGGAGCCCCGACAGGACGTGGCGGCCCTCGGCCAGTACCGCCTTGTGCCGTTCGATGGCCTCGGCCACGGTGCTCGGCTGTTCGCTCACGGTCGCTCCTGTGCTCGGGGCGGGCGGCGTGCGGTCACGGCAGCAGCTCCGCCAGGTCGGCTGCGGCGCCGGCGGACCGCAGCACGTCGTTGAGGTGTGTGCAGGTGGAGGTCCCGGTGAACCCGGTGCGGACCACCTCCGCGAGCTCCCGCACACGGAGCCCCACCACCCGTCGCACCGACGCCGTCGCGGCCGGGCACTCGGGCCACGGCAGGGTGTGGGCCACCACGTCGGCGCGTTCGACGCGGAGCTCGCCCGTCCCGTCGTCGGTGGGGGTCAGTACGGCGGACAGCGTGTACTCGTGCAGCACGTCCTCGGGCCCCTCGCTGCCGAGGTGGCTGTCGCGGAAGTACACCTCCAGCGCGACGTCGGGCCCGTCCCGCCACAGGTCGAGGCGTCGGACGCGGCGCACGGTGCGACGCTCCATCGGGTCGGTGTCGTGCCAGGCGAACGGATCGTCGTCGGGCAGCAGCGACGGGGCCGGCGGACCCTCCGGGATCGGGAAGACGCCGGTGCGGTCGAGCGCTCCGATCATGGTGGCGCCGTCGGCCCAGCCCGAGCAGAGGTCACGGAGGCGGTCGGCGGCCTCCGGCGGGATGTTCCATTCCGGGTTCTCCCGGGTGAGCCCGTAGCCGGAGATGACCGCAGCGAGGGGCACGTCGTCGAGCAACTGGAACAGCACGCTGCGGCGCGCGGCGTGGTCGGACAGGACGTTCGCCGCCGCAGCGCGGAACCCCGACCGGACCGGGGCGCCGCGCAGGTCCCGCAGCCGCGGCTCCGCCGGTTCAGCGTCGATCTCGGCCACGGTGCCCGATCCGTCGAGGGTGATCGACAGTTCCGCCTCGTCATGGACGAGGGTGGTGCCGTCGGGCAGCGTGAGGAGGTCGCGACCGGCCGCCCGCAGGCGGCGTGGCCGGCCGAAGTCGGCCCAGGCCTCGTCCACGGAGGTGGTGCGGCGCACGCTGCCGGGCCGACGCGACGGGGTTCCCTCCACCGGCTCCCGTGGACCGGTGGGCAGCGACGCGACGAGCGCGGCCCGGTCGGTCACCCGGACTCGGCGATCCGGCGGACCATGGCCTCCTGGGCGAAGGAGGCCACGAGCCGCCCGCCTGCGAAGACGTCGCCCCGCCCGTAGCTGCGGCCGTGGGCCACCACCGGCGCCGCCTGCGTGACGAGCAACCACTCGTCGACACGGAAGGGTCGGTGGAACCACAGGGTGTGGGAGGTGACGGCGGTGTGGAGGGTGACGGTCGAGTCGGCCTGGCTCAGGCCCTCGAACGGCCGCAGCGCCGTGCCGATGAGCGTGAGGTCGGTGGCGTGGGCGAGGAGGGCCTGGTGCACGGTGCGCTCGGGGACGCCACCGACCTCCGGGGCCGGGGGAGTGCGCATCCACCACCGCAGCTCTGCCGGCCCGGCCCCGCGGTCCGAAAGGTCCGCACGGTCGGCGATCCGGGTCTCCCACGGGATCATGTCGAGCGGTGCGGGCGCGGCCTCGTCGGGTCCGCCCACCTCCGGTGGCGGCTCGTTGCGGTCCAGGCCGTCCTCATCCGCGTGGAGCGATGCGAGCGCCGCGGTCACCACCCGGCCCTCCTGGTGCGCGATCACCTCGGTGGTGCCGAACGTGCGGCCCTCCTGCAGCGCGGCGACCCGGTACTGCACCGGGCGGGCCGTGTCGCCCTCCCGGGGGAACAGGGCATGGAGGGACTTCACCGACTTCTCCGGGGCGGAGCCCGCCGCGGCGCACAGCGCCTGGGCCAGGATCTGGCCGCCGAACACCCGGTGGTAGCCGATGTCGAGGTTCCGGCCCTCGAGGCCGTCGTCGCCGGGAGCGAGCCGGAGGCAGTCGAGGAGGTCGTCGAGGTCGAAGGGCATCAGGGGGTCCCCCCGGACGGATCGGCGGTGAGGTCGGCCAGCACCGCCCGGCGCAGGAGCTTGCCGGTGTCGGTGTGGGGTAGTGCGTCGCGCAGCACGATGCGGTCGGGGGTCTTGGAGGAGCGGAGGTGCTCCCGGCAGTGCGCCCGCAGCGCCGTGGGGTCCGAGGTGGCGCCCTCGCGCAGCACCACGGCGGCCTCGATCCGCTGGCCCCACTCGTCGTCGGGCACACCGACCACCGCGGCGTCGGCCACATCGGGATGGTGCAGCAGCACGTCCTCGATCTCGGCCGGGGCGATGTTCTCCCCGCCCCGGATGATGGTGTCGTCGGAGCGGCCCTCGATGAAGAGGAAGCCCTCGTCGTCGATCCAGCCGCGGTCGCGGGTGGGGAACCAGCCGTCGTCGTCGAGCACCGGCGCCCGGCCGAGGTACTCGCCCGACACCTGCTCGCCGCGGGCCCAGATCTCACCGTCTCGGATCTCCACCTCGACCCCGGGGATGATGCGGCCCGCCGAACCGAGGCGCTCCCTCGCGACGGGGTCGCCGTCGAGGGCGGCCCGGTGGTCATCGGGGGTGAGCACGGCGAGGGTGGAGCTGGTCTCGGTGAGGCCGTACGCGTTCACGAAGCCGACGTCGGGGAAGGCGCGGAGCGCCCGCTCCAGCACCGTGATCGGCATGCGGGCCCCGCCGTAGGAGAGGGCGCGGAGGCTCGGACAGTCGGCCGGCGCCCCGTCGAGGGCCTCCACGACGCGTGCCAGCATCGTGGGCACCAGGAACGCGTGGGTGACACCCTCGCCGCGCACGAGGTCGAGCCAGCCATCGGGTGTGAACGTCGGCAGGTACGCGATCCGTCGGGTGGAGTAGATACTGGTGATCGTGTTGGCCACACCGGCGATGTGGTACGGCGGCACGGAGATGAGCGCCACCGCGTCCTCCTCGGCCGAGGCGAACTCGATCGAGGTGATCACGTAGGCGGCCAGGTGCCGGTGACGCAGCACCACCGCCTTGGGCTCGGAGGTGGTGCCGGAGGTGTAGAGCAGCACGGCGATGTCGTCGCCGTCGGTGGCCGACGGCGACTCGGCCGCCCCCGGCCCCTCGTCGGTGGCGGCCATCCATGCATCGAGGTCGAGCACGGCCCGGGCGTCCACCCCGAGGCCGCGCATGCGCTCGGGGTCGTCGGTCACCACGAGCACGTCGGGGTGGTGGGCGAGCAGGGCACCGAGCTGCTCGTCGGAGAGGCGGTAGTTGAGCGGGATGAACGGGACGCCCGCCCACGCCGCGGCGAACAGCGCCACCGGGAAGGCGAGGTCGGTGGTGCCGAGGTAGGCCACGGCCCGGGCTCCCCGGTCGGTGACGAGCACGCTTCCCCGAGCGGACCGGTCGGACAGCTCACCGTAGGTGAGGCCCCGGGCGGCGGTGCCGACCCCGAGCCGGTCGCCGAAGGCCCCGGCCACCATCTCCAGCAGCATCACCAGGGTCATCGGCCGTCCTCCTTGGTCAGGATCATGGCGCCGGCGATGGGACCGCCACCGTTGGCCACCGCCGCGACCTCAGGGAGGTGGCCCGGGGCCTGCGGCCCGCCGACCTGGCGTTCGCCCGCCTCGCCGCGCAGCTGGAGCACCGCCTCGTGGATGAAGCCGAAGCCGTGCAGCCGGCCGGCCGAGAGCTGGCCGCCGTGGGTGTTGAGCGGCAGGTCGCCATCGAGGGCGATGCGCCCGCCGCCCTCCACGAAGGGGCCCGACTCGCCCCGGCCACAGAAACCCAGGGCCTCGAGCCAGGTCATGGTGAGGAAGCTGAACCCGTCGTAGAGCTCGGCCACGTCCACGTCCGCCGGGGTGAGGTCGGTGCGCTCCCAGACCATCGCCCCGGCGTCGCGGGCCGACATCGTGGTCATGTCGCCCCACTGGTCCCACGAGGGGCGGCCCCGCAGCGCCGTGCCCACCGCCTCCACCCGGGCCACCGGATGGTCCACGGCGCGGGCGTGGTCGGCCGTACTGACCACCACCGCGGTGGAGCCGTCGACGGGGGCGTCGCAGTCGAAGAGACGGAACGGGGTGGTGATCACCCGCGACGCGAAGTAGTCGTCGAGCGTCATCGGATCGCGGTACACCGCCCGCGGGTTGCGCCCGGCGTTGCGACGGCCGTTCAGCGCGATCTGGGCCAGCTGCTCGGAGGTGGTGCCGAACTCGTGCATGTGCCGGTGGCAGTTCATGGCCAGCCAGTTGGCCGCCGAGTAGGCACGGAACGGCAGGCTCCACTGCAGCGGGCCGCCGAAGCGGGGTGCCCCGCCACCGCCACCACCGCCACCGCCGCCGTCCATCCCGATGCCGCTGCGGCCGCCGCCGCCCTGCGCGCTGGACTCGGTGACGGTGCGGTACACGAGCACGTGGCGGGCGAGTCCGGCGCCCACCGCCATCACGGCGTTCACCACGGCGGCCAGCTGCGCGGCGCCCTCGATCCCACCCGAGTGCCAGTCGACCTCGAGACGGAGCGCGTCCTGTACCTCCGGGGTGCCCGGACCGGAGAACCCGGGTGGGCCCTGGTTGGCGCCGGGATAGGTGGCGATGCCGTCGATGTCCCCGGTGCCGAGGCCGGCGTCCGCGATCGCCTCCAGGGCGGCGTCGATGGTGAGGTCGAGGCCGGTGCGTCCGAGGCGCCGGCCCACGTCGGACTGGCCGATGCCGGAGATGACCGCCCGCCGCTCGAAGTCGGTCATGCGTCGGCCCCCCGATCGGCGGTGCCGGCGGTGGTGTCGGCGGCGGTGTGGGGAGTGGCCTCGGGGTCGGGCTCGAAGAGGGGGACCCACACGATGCCGTGCTGTTCGAAGGTGACGCGCACCCGCATGCCGATGTGCACGTCGTCGGGCGCGCAGCCCACCACGTTGGTGGTGAGGCGCAGGCCGGGCTGCTCGTCGAGCTCGACCAGGCCGATGGCGTACGGCTCGGTGCTGCCGTCCCACGAGTGGTGGTTCACGGTGAAGGACCACACCTGGCCCCGGCCGCTGACCGGTTCGGGGCTCACCCGGCGGCTGCCGCACGCCGGGCAGCGGGGGATCGGCGGGTGCAGCCAGTAGCCGCAGTCGGCGCAGCGGGCGAAGCGGAGCCGCCCGTCCTCACCGGAGGTCCAGAAGGAGCGGTTCTCGTCGTCCAGCGCCGGCTGGAC
>JBMOJH010000154.1:0-5725 GCA_049316905.1 Microthrixaceae bacterium
CCACGCCGGGTAGGGGCCGGCCACCACGAGGAACGCCATGGTCGCCACGCCACCGGCGACCACGGCCCACCACGTACGGGTGGTCACACGGTCGAAGGTTCCGTCGGCGTAGGCGAAGCCGGCGAACCACACGAGGGCCCACACCGTGATCTCGTTCAGCGGCAGTGCCGTGCCCCCGCCGATCCACATTGCGTCGGACACCACCGTGATCGCCACCACCGCCGCGGGCAGTCCGATCCGCCACCGCCCGTGCCAGTGACGGGCGAGCCACGGGGTGAGGGCAGTGAGCGGCACCAGCACGACGAGGAACCACAGCGGTGCGATCGGCATGGCGGTGGCGCAGGTGAGCCCGGTCGTCCAGGTGGCGCAGTCGCCCATGCCGGCGGCCCGCGTGGAGAGCTCGAGCGCGACGAGCCCGACCGCGAGGGGCACCACCGGGATGAGGAGGCGCCAGAGCCGCCGTCCCACGAAGCGTCGACCGTCGGTACGGAGTGCGGGTCCGAACGACAACGCGGCCGCCGGCAGGAAGAAGGCCTGCAGCTCCCAGACGAACGGCCACGTGACCCACGGATGGCCGGACTCCTGCAGCATGATCAGCTCGAACTGTCCGGACGTGTTCCGGAACAGGAGCGTGTAGAGGAAGTGGTTGGCCACCACGGCCACCATGGCGACGGCCCGGATCACGTCGAGGAACGGATCGCGGCCCACCGGACCGGTCCGCGGCGGCCGCTCGGCCGGGGTGGGGACGGGGTCGCCCATCTCAGTTCACCTGCCGGTCCCGGTCGGCCCAGAACGGCTCGCGGACCACCCGTCGCATGACCTTCCCCGACGGCGTGCGGGGGAGGTCGTCGACCACCTCGAGTCGCCGGGGCAGCTTGAACCCGGCGAGGCGGTCCCGGCAGAAGGCCTGGAGGTCGCCCAGCGTCGGAGCACCGTCCGGTCCGACCTGGACGACAGCGCAGAGCGCCTCGCCGTGCTCCTCGTCGGGGATGCCGACCACGGCGACGTCGACCACGAGCGGGTGCTCGGCGAGCACCCGTTCCACCTCGCCCGGGAACACGTTCTCACCCTTGGTGATGACCATGTCCTTCTGCCGGTCGACCAGGAACAGGAACCCGTCGGCGTCGAGCCGTCCGACGTCGCCGGTCCGGAGCCATCCGTCCGCCTCGATGGTGGCCGCGTTCTCCGCCGGGCGGTCCCAGTAGCCCGGGGTCGTCATGGGGCTGCGCACCAGCACCTCCCCGGCGCCGGTGGCGTCGGGCTGGTCGATTCGGAGCTCGGTGCCGATCGCGGCGCGCCCCGCGGACGCCAGCCGCTGTCGGGCCGGGTCGTCGCCGGCGGCGGCGAGGCCCGCGGCGTGGTCGTCGAAGCGGAGCAGGGACGCGATCCCCGTGGTCTCGGTCATGCCGTAGGCCTGCGTCATCGGGCACCCGAGTGTGGCGGCGACGGTCGCCATGAGCGCCACCGACATCGGCGAGCCGCCGTACAGCAGGCCGCGGAGCGCCGCGGTGTCGCGTTCCGCCGCCCCCGGCACCGCGCACACGGCCTGGAGCATGGCCGGCACGAGCAACGTGTGGGTGATCCCGTGTTCCTCGAGGGCGTCGAGCACGGCGGCCGGGTCGAAGCGCTCCAGCAGCACCGCCGGGGCCCCGACGGCGAGCGGCCCGACCCCGAAGCCGAACCCGGCGATGTGGAACAACGGGGCCGCGACCAGGTGCCGGGTGTCGGCCGCGTAGCCCGGCAGCTCGGCGGTCAGCAGGTCGAGCAGGGCCAGCACGTTGGCGTGGGTGGTGCACACCCCCTTGGGCAGCGCGGTCGTGCCCGAGGTGTACATCTGCACGGCCACGTCGTCCGCGCCCGGGAACGGGACGTCGTCCGGCAGGGGGTCGGCCCCGTCCACGGCGGCGGTGCCCACGTGCTCGACACCTAGCCCCGAGGCGACCGCCGCCCCGAGCGGGGCCCGGGCCGGGGTGGTCGCCACCAGGCGCGCCCGCGCGTCGGCGGCGATCGGGATGAGCTCCTCCACCGTGAGCCGCCAGTTGAGGAGTACCGGGACCGCGCCGAGGCGCATGGCGCCGTGGAGGAACACCCAGGCGTCCACGGTCTGGTCGGCGAGCACCACCACCCGTTCACCGGGACGCACCCCCCGTACGGCCAGCGCCCCGGCCACCCGGCACGTGGCGTCCCACGCCCCGCGGTGGTCGAGGCCGGGCCCGCCGGCCGCGTCCACGAACGCCGGCCGCTCGGGGTGGATCGTGGCCCGGCGGGCCAGCAGGTCGGTGAGGCTGTCAGCGAGCACCGGTTCGTGCCTCCCCGTCGCGCCCGGTCGCGGGCGACCGCCGGGCCCTGCGTACGGCGTCACCCACGGCCCAGCCGAGCTCCGTCCCGCCGGTGACCGGGAGCGTGACCCCGGTGATGCCCCCGCCCTGCGGGTGCACGAGGAGCGCGACCGCATGGGCCACCTCGTCGGGCCGGACCGCCCGCCCGAGGGTGTTCGCGGTGCCGAGCGCCTCGCCCACCTCCGCCGGGTAGGCCGCGCGGGTGGCGTCGGTGTCGACGAACCCGGGGGCGACGACGTTGGCGGTGATCCCGTACCGACCCTCCTCGAGGGCGAGCGTGCGCACGAGCCCCTCGAGCGCGGCCTTCTGGGCCACGTAGGCGCCCTGTCCCTCCCCGCCGAGTGCGGCCACGGCGGAGCTGAGCACCACCCACCGGCCGAATCCCGCCCGTCGTTGGCCCGGCACCACCGCCCGTACCAGGTCCGTCAGGTAGGCGACGTTGTCGGCCAGCGCGTCGGCGAGTTCGTCCCGGGAGGTGTCCTCGAGACGTGCCCAGGGCCGCCGGACCCGGAGCCCGGTCACGACCACGTCCACAGGGGCGGCCCCGCGCAGGTGGTCACACAGCCGGCCCAGGTCGGCCCGCTCGGTCAGGTCGGCGGCGAGGTGTTCGTGGCCGTCGCCCACGAGCCCGGCACCGACCGCCTCGAGGGACCGCGGGTCTCGCCCCACGAGGAGGACCGCGGCCCCGTCGGCAGCGAGACGTTCGGCGACCGCGGCTCCGATGTCCCGGCCACCGCCCACCACGAGGGCCCTCCTGCCGGCGAGCGGCCCGGAACCGTTCACGACGGCACCCGGTACGCCGCGGCACCGCCGGCGTACCCCGCCCCGGCGGTGGTGAACACCACGCGGTCGCCCGGCCGGACCCGGCCGGAGCGCACGGCGTCGTCGAGCGTGAACGGCAACGTGGCAGCGACGGTGTTCCCGGTCCGGTCGATCGTGACCGGGAACCGGCCCATGTCCAACCCGAGCTCGTCGGCGAGGCCGCGCAGGATCGCCAGGTTGGCCTGGTGGCCGATGAACAGGTCGATGTCGTCGAGGGTCCAGCCGGTGTCGGCCAGGACCCGGTGCACGCCGTCGCTCATGATGGCGATGGCATCGGCCTTGATCGTCCCGCCCGGGACGGCCATCCGGACGTAGTGGAGCCCGTCCCGCACGCTCTCCTCGCTGGCCGGGACGGCGCTGCCGCCCGCCGGGGTGAAGATGTTCCGGGCCCGGCTCCCGTCGGAGTAGAGGTGGACCGACCGGAGGCCGTCGCCGTCGTCCACCTCGGGGCCCGGCACCAGCACCACCGCACCGGCGCCGTCGGCCATCACGGGACGCAGTCGGTGGTCGTCGTTGGACACGAAGCGCGACTTCACGTCCGCGCCGACCACCAGCACGGCGCGTGCCCCCGTCGCGCAGAGCCGTGCGGCGTGGTCGAGGCCGAACAGCCAGCTGGCGCAGGCCACCTGCTTGTCCTCGGCCGGGCAGTGCGCCCCGAGCAGGTGCTGCACCCGGCTCGCCGCCGCGGGTGACGTCCAGTCGGCCGTGGTGGAGCAGAGCAGGATGTGGTCGAGCGCGGTCGCGTCGATCCCGGCGGCCTCGAGCGCGAGGGCCCCTGCGGCGGCGGCGAGGTCGCTGGTGGCCTCCCCGGGGTCGGCCCAGTGCCGCTGCTCGATCCCGGTGTGCTCGGCGATCCATTCCGGCGTGGTGGCGCCGTCCGGCAGGAGCCGGACCACCTCGTCGTTGCCGACCGGACGTCCGGGGAGGTGACCTCCGGTCCCGGCGATGCGCGCGCCCGTCGCCGCGTACACGCCCGCGCCCCGCCGCATGACCTCCATGTCGCCCTCGCCTTCACCCGCCGGTAGCCACGCCGCCCGGGTCCTGTCGCCCGCGCACAGGGTACCGACGACCGGGATCCCGGTCACCCGGGACCTACGCTGACCCGGTGATCGTCTCGGCCCCGGCGTCGTCGGCCAACCTCGGCCCGGGTTTCGACTGCCTCGCGCTGGCGCTCGACCTCCCGTTCCGTCTGGCGGTGGGTGCGGCCGCGCCCGAGGGGTTCCACGCGGCCGAGGAGACCCATCCAGCTGCCGTGGCCTTCCGGGCCGCCGGCGGTGACCCCTCGCAACCGCTGTGGTGGCACAGTCCCATCCCGCCCGGCCGCGGGCTCGGGTTCTCCGGCGCCGCCCGGGTGGCCGGCGCCTACCTCGCCGGCCGGCGCGACGGCCTGGATCACGACGACGCCCGCGACGGCGCGCTCGTGGTGGCGACCGACCTCGAGGGCCACGCCGACAACGCCGCGGCCTCGGCGTACGGCGGATTCACGGTGGCGGCGGCCGACCGGGTGCTGCGCCTCGAGGTCCCCGAGGGGCTGCGCGTGCTCGTCTGGTCGCCGCGGCGGAGCACGTCCACCGACGCGTCCCGCCGCGGGCTGCCCCGGCGGGTCGACCTGGAGGACGCGGCGTTCTCGGTCGGGCGTGCCGCGCTCTGGGTGGCCGCGATGGCCACCGGTGACCTGTCGGTGCTGCGCGACGCCTGCGAGGACCGCCTCCACCAGGACGCCCGGCTGGCCCAGCGCCCCGACAGCGCAGCGGTGCGCGCCCTGCTCCTGGACCGGCCCGAGGTGGTGGCGGCCTGGCTGTCCGGCTCCGGGCCGTCGGTCGCTGCGCTGGTCCCGGCGGAGGGCGCCGAGCTGGTGACCGCCGCCCTGCCGGAGGGCGGCGAGGTGCGCGTGCTCCCGGTCGATCCCGCGGGGGTGGGGCCCGATGGGAGCTCCGCGACTACGGAGATCTGAATCATGTGATGGGAATCCGGAGGAAACACTCCTGTAACAGGGATTCGGCAGTGTTCGGCCGACCCACACTGCCCCTCCCGGGCCGACAGGAGGATTTTCACGATGGATTCCGGCGACATCGCCTGGGTGCTGGGCTCATCGGCCCTCGTGCTCTTCATGACCCCAGGTCTGGCGTTCTTCTACGGCGGCATGGACCGCCGGAGGAACGTGCTCAACATGCTGATGATGAACTTCTGGTGCCTGCTCATCATCCCGGTGCTCTGGGTGCTGATCGGGTACTCGATCGCCGGCGGCAACTTCGACGCCGCCTGGTTCGGCGGGTTCGACGCGGCGATGCTGCGCAACGTCGGCCTCGATGAGGACGGCGCCTCGCAGCTGCTCACGATCGGGTTCCTCGGCATGTTCGCCGTGATCACCCCGGCCCTCATCTCCGGCGCGGTGGCCGGGCGCATGAAGTTCGCGGCCTGGGCGGTGTTCGCCCCGGTCTGGATGCTCCTGGTGTTCGCCCCCGTCTTCAAGTGGGTCTACGGCGGCTGGCTGGGCGTGCGCGGTTCGCTCGACTTCGCCGGCGGCACCGCCATCCACGTCAACGCCGGCATCGCCGCCCTCG
>JBMOJH010000155.1:0-5638 GCA_049316905.1 Microthrixaceae bacterium
CCCCGAGTGAGCCGGCCGGGTCCTCGGACCCGGCATCTCCACCGTTCCGATTGCGCCTGACCACCGATCCGGTGGTCAGGCGCAACGGGTTTCCGGCCCGGTCGACGCGTCGCCCCCAACCCGTGGGGCGCCCCACCGGGCCCGTGGGTACGGTGGAACGTTCCCTCGCCCGAAGGTGCTCTGCTCCGTCCGTGACCGCCATCGCCCATTCCTCCGACACGCCCGACGACGAGGTCGTCGGCCCTGACGCGGTCGAACCCGGGGGCTCGGTCAGCCGTCGCGGCCTCCGGCTGATCGGGCGCTTCGTGCGCCTGCACCCGCTGCCGTTCGTGCTGTCGCTCCTCGGCGGGGTCGGCTGGGCATCGATGGTGGTGGCCGCGTCCTACGTGCTCGGCCGGGTGACCGATGAGGTCATCACGCCGGCCTTCAGCGAGGAGGGCATCCCGGCCTCGACCGTGTGGTGGGCCGTGGGCGCGCTGTTCCTGGTCGGCCTGGTGCGCGGGCTGTCGGTGGTGGTCCGGCGCTGGTACGGGTCGCTCACCGAGGCGCGCATGCAGCGCACCGTCCGCACCGGCGTGGTGGAGCGGCTCCTCACGATGCCGCTGGCGTCGTACCGGCGCCGTCCCACCGGTGAGCTGCTCGCGAACGCGGACGTCGACGTCACCACGGCCACCAACATGCTCATGCCGCTGCCGTTCTCCCTCGGTGTGATCGCGCTGGTGCTGATCTCGCTCGCCAGCCTGCTCGGCGCGGACGTGGCGTTCGCCGCCGTGGCGGTGCTCCTCTTCCCGTCGCTCGCCGCGCTCAGCCGCTACTACACCAACCGGGTCCACGAGCCGTCCGCGCGGGTGCAGGCCCGCCTCGGCCGGGTCTCGTCGATCGCCCACGAGAGCTTCGACGGCGCGCTGGTGGTCAAGACCCTCGGCCGCGAGCACCTCGAGCAGGAGCGCTTCGAGGCCGCGGCCTCGGACCTGCGGACCGAACGCCTGGGCGTGGCCCGGATGACCGCGGCCTTCGAGCCGATGATCGACCTGCTGCCCAACCTCGGCACGGTGCTGTTGCTGCTCGCCGGGGCGTGGCGCATCGACCAGGGGGCCGCCTCGCCGGGTCAGCTCGTGCAGGCCGTGGCGCTGTTCGGCTGGCTCGCGTTCCCGATGCGCATCGTCGGGTTCCTGTTCGAGTCGATCCCCCGCGCGGTGGTCTCGATGGAGCGCGTCGACGGCCTCACCGCCGAGCCCACCGATCCGTCGCTCGAGGGCGGCAGCGGCTCGGGCTCGCACCTGCCCGACGGTCCGCTGCCCCTCGTGGTCGACGACGTCTCGTTCTCCTTCGGGGACGCCCGGGTGCTGCACGGCGTGTCCTTCGACGTGCGCCCCGGCGAGGTGGTGGCGCTCGTGGGTTCCACCGGGTCGGGCAAGTCCACGCTCGCCAACCTGCTGGTGCGCCTCGACGAGCCGGAGTCCGGCCGGGTGCTGCTCGCCGGCACCGACCTGGCGGCCCTGGATCCCGACGAGCTGCGCGCGGCGGTGTCGATCGCCTTCCAGGAGAGCTACCTGTTCGCGGCGTCGGTGACCGAGAACGTGACGCTGGGCCGCGAGGTGTCCGAGGAGCGGGTGCGCGCCGCGCTCGACCGTGCCCGCGCCGCCCGCTTCGTCGACCGCCTGCCGCAGGGTGCGGCCACCGTGGTGGGCGAGCGCGGCGTCACGCTGTCCGGCGGCCAACGCCAGCGCGTCGCCCTCGCTCGGGCGCTGGCGGGCGACCCGCGGGTGCTCGTGCTCGACGACGCCACCTCCGCAGTGGACCCGGTGATCGAGGCGGAGATCCTCGGCGGCCTGCGCGAGGGCGACACGACGATGGTCGTGGTCGCGCACCGCCTCTCGACCATCCTCCTCGCCGACCGGGTGGTCCACCTCCAGGACGGGCGGGTGCGGGCGCAGGGCACCCACGAGGAGCTCCTCGCGGATCCCGAGTACGCCGCGCTGGTCACCGCGTACGAGGAGGAGGAGGCCGTCGAGCACGACGCCGCCTTCGACGACGACCCCGACGCGGTGCCGGGCCCGGGGGGTGATGCCTGATGGACCCCCGTCCCGTGGTCGACCCCGACGACGACGCGGAGCCGATCAAGGCCTCCGAGGTCATCCGCCAGGGCCTCCGCGCCACGCCCGAGCTGCGCGCCGGGTTCCGGGCCTCGGCGTCGTTCGCCCTGGTCATCGCCCTCGGCCGCCTGGTGGTGCCGATCGCCATCCAGCAGATCCTCGACAAGGGCCTGTCGGACACCACACCCGACTGGCAGTTCGTGCTCTGGACCTGTGGCGTGGCCGCGCTCGCCATCGTGGGCCTCGCCGTGCTCAACCGCATCACGTTCCTGCGGCTGATGACCACGGCCGAGAACGTGCTGTTCGGCCTCCGGCGCCGGGCGTTCGCCCACGTGCACGCGCTGAGCATCTCGCACCACAACGAGGCGAAGAAGGGCGTGCTCGTCTCACGGGTCACGTCCGACATCGAGACGCTCGCCCAGTTCGCCAGCTGGGGCGCGGTCAGCTGGGTCGTGAACTCCACGATGATCGTCGTGGCCGTGGCGGTGCTGGCCTTCTACAGCTGGCAGCTCGCCCTCGTGGTGGTGGGGGTCCTGCTGCCGGTCATCCCGATCATGCGCCTCGTGCAGCGCCGCCAGCTGCACGCCTACGACGACCTCCGCACCAAGGTCGGCGACACGCTCTCGGAGATCTCGGAGACCGTCGGCGGCATCCGGGTCATCCGCTCCTACGGCGACGTCCGTACCGCCCGGCGGCGCCTCGGCGACCGCATCGAGCGCCAGTACCGCAGCCAGGTCCGGGCCCGCTTCTTCTTCGCCATCATGTTCCCGATCTCGGACCTGTTCAGCGGCCTCGCCCTCGCCGCGGTGGTGGGCGTGGGCGTGTGGCTCGGCCCCGGGTGGGGCCTGCAGGCCGGCACGCTCGTGGCCTGCCTGTTCCTCACGAACCTGGTGGTCCAGCCGGTGGCCGAGCTCGGCGAGATCCTCGACCAGACGCAGACCGCGCTCGCCGGTTGGCGCAAGGTGCTGCGGCTGCTCGACGAGCCGGTCGAGGTGGTGGAGCCCGTGCCCGGCGTGGCGCTCCCGACCGGGGCGCTCGACGTGTCGGTCCGCGGGGTCGAGTTCGAGTACGAGCCGGGGCACCCGGTCCTGCACGGCGTCGACCTCGAGCTGCCTGCGGGCATCAACGCGGCGATCGTGGGCGAGACGGGCTCGGGCAAGACGACGATGGCCAAGCTGCTGAGCCGGCTGGCCGATCCCGTCCGCGGCAGCGTGGTGGTGGGTGGCACGGACCTGCGCGAGGTGGCCCGGGGGTCGCGGGCGACCGCGGTGCGGTTGGTCCCCCAGGACGGGTTCCTCTTCGACACGACCGTGGCCGACAACGTGCGCGCCGGCCGCCCCGGTGCCACCGACGAGGAGGTCACGGACGCGTTCGCCGCGCTGGACCTCACCTGGTGGGTCGAGGGCCTCGCCGAGGGGATCCACACGCCGGTCGGCGAGCGGGGCGAGGCGCTGTCGGTGGGCGAGCGTCAGCTGGTGGCGCTCGCCCGAGCGCAGCTGGCGGATCCGGGGCTGCTGATCCTCGACGAGGCGACCTCCGCGGTCGACCCGGAGACCGAACGGGCGCTGGCCGACGCGCTGGCGAAGCTCGCCCACGGCCGCACCACGGTGAGCATCGCCCACCGGCTGTCCACCGCCGAGGCGGCCGACCGGGTGGTGGTGTTCGACGCCGGGCGGATCGTCCAGGTCGGCACCCACGCCGAGCTCGTCGCGGAGGGCGGCGTGTACGGGCGGCTCTACCAGAGCTGGCTCGGCAACACCCGCGCCACCTGACCCTCCCCCCGCTCCTCAATCCCCGCTCCTCAATCCCCGCTTTGTGATGCTGCTGACGACATATGCGTCGTCAGGAGCATCACAAAGCGGGGGGTGGCGGGTTTTTCGGGGCGGTCGGCGGGGTCGTAGGGTCGTCCCCGGTTCGCACATCCGACCGGGAGGATCCCCGTGCCCAAGTCGCCCATCCGTGTCGCCGTCACCGGCGCCGCCGGCCAGATCGGTTACTCGCTGCTGTTCCGCATCGCCAGCGGCCAGATGCTCGGCGAGGACCAGCCGGTCATCCTCCAGATGCTCGAGATCACCCCGGCCCTCGGCGCGCTCGAGGGAGTGGCGATGGAGCTCGAGGACTGCGCCTTCCCGCTGCTCGCCGGCACCGTGCGCACTGACGACCCCGACGTCGCCTTCGGTGACGCGGGCGTGGCCCTGCTCGTCGGCGCCATGCCCCGCAAGGCCGGGATGGAGCGCTCCGACCTCCTCTCCGCCAACGGCGGCATCTTCAAGCCCCAGGGCGAGGCGCTGTCCCGCTCGGCGCAGAAGGACGTGAAGGTCCTCGTGGTCGGCAACCCGGCCAACACCAACTCGCTCATCGCGCAGCGCAACGCGGCCGACCTCGACCCGGGCCGCTTCACCGCCATGACCCGTCTGGACCACAACCGGGCCCTGGCCCAGCTGGCCGCCAAGGTCGACGTGCCGGTGTCGGACATCACGAAGATGACGATCTGGGGCAACCACTCCACCACCCAGTACCCGGACCTGTTCCACTGCGAGGTCGGCGGGCGCAACGCTGCCGCGCTGGTCGACGACCAGGCCTGGCTGGAGGAGACCTTCATCCCGACCGTCGCCAAGCGGGGCGCCGCGATCATCGACGCGCGGGGCGCCAGCTCCGCCGCGTCGGCCGCGAACGCCGCGATCGACCACGTTCGCAGCTGGCACCTCGGCACCCCCGAGGGCGACTGGGTGTCGATGGCCGTGCCGTCCGACGGGTCCTACGGGGTGCCCGAGGGCATCATCTCGAGCTTCCCGTGCACCTGCTCCGGCGGCGAGTACTCGATCGTCCAGGGCCTGGAGATCGACGACTTCTCGCGCGGCCGGATCGACGCGTCGGCCGCCGAGCTGGTCGAGGAGCGCGACGCCGTCGCCGAACTCGGCCTCATCTGACCCACCCCGCCCGCCCCGCGAATAGGGGTCGTCAGTTGCCCCAGAGGCGAGTCAACGTCCGCAAACGTCCAGCGGGCGCGCGGGGGCGGCGCCCTATTTCAGGAACTTCGAGGTCGTGTTGTCGGCCAGCACGCGCCCGCCGGTCTGGCACGTGGGGCAGTAGTCGACCTCGTACGCGGCGTACTCCACCGCCCTGACCGTGTCGCCGCACACCGGGCACGTCGCCCCCTTGCGCCGGTGCACGGCGCCCGGCCGGTCCGCGGACTTCGACATCGCGTCCAGCGTGCGCTCGTGCGCCAGGGCGTCTGCGATGCACGCTCCGATCGCGGCGTGGAGTCGGTCGACCTCGTCCTCGTCGAGCCGGGAGGTGGTGGCGAACGGTGAGAGCCGCGCCCGGTGGCAGATCTCGTTGGCGAGCATGCGGCCGAGCCCGGCCACCCCGTGCTGGTCGCGCAGGAAGCCGTGGAGGCGTCCGTTGCCGGACCGCAGCAGCGCGCCCAGCTCGTCGCGGGTGACCACGTCCGCGTCCACGCCGAGGCCGTCGAGGGGCGGCTGTCCGCCCGGGTCGCCCTCGAACACCCACACCCCGGCCTTGTGTTCGCGACCCGCCTC
>JBMOJH010000156.1:0-5515 GCA_049316905.1 Microthrixaceae bacterium
GACATGACCGGCGCCTGACATGACCCTGGACATCGCTCCTGCAGCCTCACCGACCGCGGCCGCGCCGACGGTCGGCTCCGTGACCGAGGGCGCGACCACGACGGCGCGACCACGACGGCCGCGCCGGCTCCCGTGGGGCTGGCCGGTCGCCGGGCTCCTCGCGCTGCTCGCCGCCGCGCCGCTGTCGGACAACAGCTTCCTGACCCACCTCGCGACGGGCCGGGTCCTGCTCGCCGACGGCCTGCCGGCAACGAACCCGTTCCTCCGCTCGGGCGGCGACTTCCCGGTTCCGAGCTGGTGGTGGTCGGGTGCGCTCGCAGTGGCCGAGCGCGTGGGTGACGGCACCGCGATCCGCCTGCTCGTGGTGGCGCTCGCCGCGGTCCTGGGCGCGCTGTTGGTGCGGCTGGTGCGGGCCGCCGCGCCGGAGGCGTCGCCGGTGGCCGTGCTGGTCCCGGTGTCGCTCGTGGTGCTCTGCCTCCTTCCGTTCCTCACGCCGCGGCCGCACCTGGCGGGCTTCCTCCTGCTCGCCCTCGCCCTCGTGGTCGTGGGTGAACGGCGCAGCGCATGGTGGCTGGTGCCGGTCCTCGCCACGTGGGTGAACGTGCACGGCACCTGGCTCTACGGCCTCGTCGTCCTCGCGCTGCTGTGCGCGAGCGACGTGATCGACGGCCCCCGGGCCGAATGGGACCGCCGGGCCGCGCTGCGCCGGTCGGCCGCCGTGGTCGGGGCCGCGGTGCTCGGGACCGTCATCGGCGGTGCCCTGTACCCGGACCGGTTCCGTCTCGTGGGCCTGCCGTTCGAGCAGTTCGGCGACGAGCGCGCCCGCATGGCCCTGGCGGGGTTCTCGGAATGGCAGCCGGCCGGGGCGTCGCACCCGCTCACCTGGGTGTTGGTGGCGCTCGGGCTGATGGCGGTCGTCGCCACGGTCCGGACCCGCCGTTGGGCCGCGGCGTGCTCCTCGGTGGTCCTGCTCGGCTTCGGCCTCTCGGCCGGACGTCTCCTGCCGGTGGCCGCGATCGTGCTGCTCCCGTGGGCCGCCGGCGCCCTCGGCGGTGCCCCGTCCCCCTCGGCCGGGCCGGCCGGTGGCGCCGGGGTGACGGCCCGGGCGGTGACGGCACTGCGGGTGGTGGGCGCCGCGCTGGGGATCGCCGCGGTGGGGGTGGCGGTGGCCACGCCCGCGTACGACCTGTCGGCCTACCCGGTGGCCGCGGTCGACTGGCTCGACGCCCGGGGCCTTGTCGGCGACCCGTCGGTCGTGCTCGTGAGCCATGACTACACGGGGAACTACCTCGAGTTCCGCGACGGGCCGGGCGCCCGGGTCTGGGTGGACGACCGACCGGGCGACGAGTTGGCCATCGCCTACGCCACGCTGAACCATCTGCGCCCGGGGTGGCGGGACGCCCTCGACCGCTCCCGCGCCCAGGTGGTGCTCTGGAACGACACCCGTCCGCTCACCGCGGAGCTCGCCCGCGACCCTGGCTGGGTGACCGCGGCCCGTCTCGACGGGTTCACCGTGTTCTGCCGAGCCCCCATGGCCGATCGCTGCGCGACCGGTCCCTGAGGCGCGGCCGGCGGTCGGGCGACGCCCAGTCACGGCGCCACGACGCGGTGCCCTCCGCCAGGTCGGCCGGACCCCGCAACGACGGCGTGGTGCCGTCGTGCGCCCGCCGACGCGCCGACCACCAGTCGCTCACGGTCTCGTCGGCCAACTCGGCGACCGCGGCGTCGACCCGCACGGCGAACCGGCGGGCGTCCTCGCCCTCGGCGGGGCGGAGGGGCGTGCCGATGTTCACGACCACGGTCCCGGGTCGCGGCACGGTGGCGCCCTTGGGCAGCACCCGCCCCGTGCCGTCGAGGTGTACCGGCACGACCGGCACGCCGCAGCGCACCGCCAGGTACGCAGCGCCGCCCTTGTGCGGCTGCCCCCAACCGTCGGGGCTGCGGCCGCCCTCGGGGAAGACCAGCAGCGACCAGCCGTCGTCGAGCAGGCGGGCGGAGGTGTCGGCCGAGCGCCGGCTCACCCGCTGGCGCTCCATCGGCACCGCGCCGTACGCCCACGCGGCCAGCGCCGCCTTCGGCCGGCTGTCGAAGAAGTAGTCCGCCGCAGCGGCCACCACCATCTCGTGGCGCCACGGGCGGGGGAGCGCCGTGAGCAGCAGGGTGGTGTCGAGGTGGGAGTGGTGGTTCGCCACGAACACGGCCCGGCCGTCGAGGTCCTCGAGCCGATCGAGGTTGCGGACCTCGGGGCGGCACAGCGTGCCGGTGACGGCCCGCCCGGCGGTCTCCAGGGCGGCGAGGCGGGTCCAGCGCGCCACGGGCCGCCGGGCCCACTCGGTGTCGTAGCGGTCGCCGAGCCGGTCGGGCTCCACCACCGGCTCCACCCCGGTCGGCGTGGGGGCCGCGGTCCACGGGAACCCGGCGCCGCGGGCCCATCGCAGCGGGGCGCCGACCGCGCGGCCGGCGGCCCGGGCCGCGGCATCGGCCACGTCCGCAAGGTCGCGCTCGCGGTCCGGTCCGGGACGCGGGGTCCTCACGCCCACCGACGGTCCCCCGACGAGGGGCGACGGCCGTCGCTCACGTGACGTCCACCATCGACAGCGGCGGGTTGCGGAAGTACGTGACCGTGGGCTGGGGGCCGACCAGGTCGGACGCGATCTCGAGCGCGTCGGCGAGCGTGGAGGCGGGCCGGAAGCCCAGGCGGCGCACGGTGGCCGGGTCGCCGCCCACCACCACCACGCCGCCGAGGTGCTCGAGGGCGTGGCTGCCCCAGTACCACATGTAGAAGGGGTGCACGCCGTGGTAGGCGTGGCTCGTGCGGTAGAGGTGCCGGTACCACTCGTCCTCGGCGAAGCGGCGCTCGAAGCGCTGCTCCATCACCTCCGGGTCGGTGGTCTCGGCGAGCACCTCCTCGAAGAAGTCGATGTAGCTGGGGTGGTGCACCGGGTGGAACTCGGGCCGGGTGGGGTGGCTCATGATGAGCACGCCGCCCTCGCGCACCAGCGGTCGCCCCCGGTACAGGTTGAAGAAGTAGCCGAGGCCCAGGCACATCACGAGCACCGGGTTCATGATCGAGTTCACGTTGTACGGGCAGATGTACGGGAGCCCGAGGAGCAGCACGTCGGTCTGGCCCTCCACGGGCACCAGCTGCTGCTCGTACACGTGCTCGGTGGTGCGGCGGTGCACGGCCTCCACCTCGCCGGCCTGCACGGAGGTGAGCTGGTACGGCGCCCGCCAGGAGTGGAGCACCCGCCGGCGATTCGCGGGGGAGAGCCGGTCGAGTCCGGCCCGTGCGGCCATGAACGTGGCGCGGTCGCGTGCGGACCACTCCCACTCGCGCTTGCCGAGCACCGACAGGGGACCGTCGCCGTACAGGTCGTTGTTCACCGTGGTCTCCACCTGGAAGACCGAGATGCCGGCGTTGCGGAGCACCTCGCCCTGGCGCCAGTTGCGGCGGTGCAGCTCCGAGTTGTCCTGGTCCATGAACGAGCGCGACTGCCGCAGGGTGTGCACGTTGTGGTGGTGTCGCAGGGCCTGGTAGCCGCTGAGGCCGGTGGCGGTGGACTTCCATCCGCCGTCCATGGCGACGAGGTTGATGTTCACGTACACGATGAGGTCGGACTCGGCGGCCCGGCGGGAGATCTGGACCTCCTCGCCGTGGCGCGTCTCGCCGATCAGCACCATGCCGTCGGGGTCCTCGGCGTCGTGGTTGTAGAGCGCGCCCCGCGGGGCGAACGCGTCGTACACCCGGTCGCCGACGGCGTGGCGGAGCTCGTCCTCGGTCATCCGGCGGTGGAGGGCCAGGGCCGCGATGAGGTGCACGTCGTCCACGCCGGCCTCGGCCGCGAGGTCGAGGACGGCCTCGATGATGCGCTGGCGGATGTCGGGGCGGCGCATCGGGGGCAGGGGGAGCGAGATGTCGTCGAACGCGATCGTGAGCTTCATGCCCGGGAACAGCAGGGCGGGCAGCGGATCGGAATCGATGGGCTCGAGCAGGGCGCGGCGGATCGCGGCGTCCGGATGGGCGAGGCCGGGGAGCGGCTCGGGCGGGTAGACGATGCGGCTGCGCCCGGCCGGGAGGCGCTCGAGGCGGAGCTGCTCGCCGTGGTGCAGCAGCACCGGCGGGGTGGAGCGGTCGACGTCGAGGACGAGTCCGGGCCGGGGCGTGGGACGGTCGGTGCGCACGCGGGTGGTGCGGGGCGGTGCCGGTCGGGGGCCGGGGCGACGCGGGGACGGCTCGGACGGGGTGGAGGGACTCACGGGAGGGTGGCTTTCTCGTGCGGGCCGGCGGCGGGGGCGAAGGCCACCTTGACGGCGCCCCGGCGGCCGGCCTCGGCGGCGTGGCGCAGGGCCTCCGCGTGGCGGGCCAGGGGGTAGGCGGCGGTGACCAGGTCACCGAGACGGTGGGCGGCCACGAGCTCGGCGGCCAGGTCGAAGGTGCGCACGGTGGTGCCGTCGACCTGCTCGGTGCCGTAGGCGTAGGCGCCGCGCAGCTCGATCTCCCGCTGCCACAGCGGCGTCAGGTCCACGTTGGCCGGCGCCGGCATGCCGACGAGCACCACCCGGCCGCCCGGGCGGGTCAGGTCGAGCGCGGTGGCCAGGCTCTCCGGGCTGCCCACGCAGTCGAACGTGACGTCCGCGCCACCACCGAGGCGCAGGTGGTCCCGGCCGGGCGTGCCCACCATCCGGGTGCCGGTGGCCCGCCGCACGGCCCGCGCCGCGGCCGACGGTTCACACACGGTCAGGGTCGTGGCGCTCCCGGCGAGGCGGGCCGCCCACGACTCCTGCTGCGGGTGCTTGGCCGCCACCACCAGGTGGTGCGGTGCGCTCCAGCGGGCCAGCGCGGCCACCGTGAGCAGACCGAGGGTGCCGGCGCCGATGACCGCCACGGTGTCGGTGCGCCCGACCCCGCCGCGCAGCGCCGCGTGCACCGCGCACGCGGTGGGTTCCACCATCACGGCGTCCGCGTCGCGGAGCTCGCCGGGCACCTCGTGGAGCTGGGAGGGGTGCGCCATCATCTCGGTCGACCAACCGCCGCCGGTGTCGCAGCAGAAGCCGGTCTGGAGACCGGGCGCGAGGTGCCCCTCGGCGAGCCGATCGCACCGGCCGAGGTGCCCCTCCGCGCAGGCCGGGCACGGCGCCAGGCCCCGGGCCACGCAGCCCAGCACGGGTTCGAGCACCACCCGGTGCCCGTCGGGGTGGTCGGCGACCACCTCGTGACCCGGCACGAACGGGAACGACACGACGGGCTCGAACCAGCGGGAGGAGCGGCCGTCCACCGTGGCGAGATCGGAGCCGCAGATGCCGGCGAGCCGCGGCCGGATGCGCACCCAGTCGGGACCGGGGAGCTCCGGGGCCGCGTCGTCGACCAGCCGCAGGGCGCCCGCGGCGCCACCGGCGCCCGGTCGCACCGCGGAGGCCACCCGCGCCCAGCCGATCCGCACCGGGTCGCGCTCCATGCGCAGCGCGGTCATCCGGCCACCTCGTCGGTCGCCGCCCCGGTCGCCGCCCCGGTCGC
>JBMOJH010000157.1:0-5335 GCA_049316905.1 Microthrixaceae bacterium
GCCGCCGCCGTCTGAGGCAGTGACTGCCGCCGCCGTCTGAGGCAGCGCCACATCTGATCGAGTCGACCGGGCCCGGGGTTCGCCCCGGGCCCCGTCGCGTCCGATCAGAGTCCGACCGAGCGTGCGCCGCCGGGCGGTGGGCGCTCGGGTTCGGCCTCCACCCGCAGCGCCACCGGCACCGCCAACTCCACCCGGGTGCCGGGGCGGTCCGGGCGTCCGGCGGCGGCGCTGAACTCGATCGTGCCCTCGAGCTCCTGGACCAGCCCGCGCACGATCGTGAGGCCGAGGCTCGTGGTCGACTCGGGCGTGAACCCCTCCGACGGACCGATGCCGTCGTCCTCCACGGTCAGGTAGAGCCGCACGGCGTCGTGCGCGAGGTGCACCCGCACCCGTCCCCGCTCGCCGGGGCCGAGGGTTCCGGGCGGGTAGGCGTGGTCCATCACGTTCTGCAGGAGCTCGGTGGTGACCACCGCGAGCGAGGTGGCCACGGGTGACGGCAGCTTGCCGGCGTCGCCCTCGATGACGAACTCCACCGGGAGCTCCGGCGAGGTGAGGCCCTCCTCCACGGTGCGGACGAGCGGCCGGACCACCTCGCCGAACTCCACGTCGTCGCCGTCGCCGCGCGACAGCGTCTCGTGGACGAGCGCGATCGAGCGGATCCGCCGAACGGACTCCTCGATCGCGGCCTTGGCCGACGGCTCGGTGAGGCGCCGGCCCTGGAGCCGCAGCAGCGAGGAGATCGTCTGGAGGTTGTTCTTGACCCGGTGGTGGATCTCCTTGATCGTGGCGTCCTTCGACACGAGCGCCCGGTCCCGGAGCCGCATCTCCGACACGTCGCGCAGCAGCACCACGGCGCCGTCGACCCGTCCGCCGGTGATCAGTGGAATGCAGCGGAGCACCACGGTCACGTCGTCGCGCTCCATCTCCTCCACGGTCGGCCGGCCGTTGAAGAACGCCCGGTAGGTCGCCGCGGTCTCGGCGCCGAGGTCGCTGAGGTGCTCGCCCATGAGCCGCCGGGTGACACCGAGGCGGCGCAGGGCCGACACCGCGTTGGGGGACGCGAACACCAGCCGGCCGAGCTCGTCGAGCAGGATCACGCCGTCGCCCACGCGGGGCCCGCCGGTGGCGACGACCTCCTCGTCCTCGAACGGGAAGACGCCGTCGGCCACCATCACACCGAGGCGGTGGAAGATCTGCAGGTACACGTCGACGAGCTCGCCGCGCTGGCGCTCCGGGCTCATCGCGGCCTCACGGGCCAGCACCGCCACGACCCGGCCGCCGAAACGGACGGGGATCGCGGTGACCAGGATCCGTTCCCCGAGCCATGCGGAGTCCACCGTGCCCTCGGTGATCTCGCCCGACGCCATCGCGTGCGCCACGAGGGGACGCTGGGTGTCGTCGACGATCCGGCCGACGACGTCGTCGATCAGCAGTGTCTGGCCGGTGTTGGGCCGCACCTGGTTCACCACGAGGAACCGGTTGCGGCCCTCGTCGTGGCCGGGGAGCGCCACGTAGAGCAACAGGTCCGCGAAGCTCAGGTCGGCGAGCATCCCCCACGCCGCGACGAGACGCTTCAGGTGCCGTGACGCCTCCGCGTCGACCGGCGGCACCACCAGCGCGATGTGCTCGGCGGTGTAGTCCTGATCCTCGTCGACGTCCACCTCGCGGGCCGCGGCGAGGTCCCCGATGGGACCCGGGCCGGGGAAGGCGGGCGGTTCGCTCACCGCCAGATCCTGTCACCGAGGCGCAGCAGCCCGGGCAGCGAGTGGATGTCGTCGTCGAAGAACGGGACGCTCACGGTGACCTCGGGCGTGGCCGCGAGCTCGGAGCGCTGCTCGGCCTCGCGGCGGGCCACCACCTGGTAGTTGAGGAAGCTCTCCCCCACCTCGGTGAGCACCCGGCCGAGCGTAGCCACCTGCTCGACCGGCGGGTCGAGCGCCGCGGCGAGCGGGCCGGCGAGCTCCGCGCCGCCGTGGGCGAGCCGCCGGGCTGCGTCGGACGCGTCGGTGTCGAGCAGGAACCGCGGCAGGACCTTGTTCAGCACGAGCGCACCCACGTGGTAGCCGCGCTCGCCGAGCAGCTCGAGGAAGAACTCGGCCTCACGGGCCGGCGCCACCTCGAGCGTGGACACCACCACGAAGGTGGTCTGCGGGCTGCCCAGCAACGTGGTCACGGCGCGGGCCCGCTCCACGAAGCCGTCATACATCGTCTGGAAGAGCATGAAGAACTCGGCGATGTCCTCCAGGAACTGCGTTCCGAGGATCCGGTCGGCCACGTTGTAGAAGGGCTTGGAGGCGAAGCTCACCAGCCGAGACCGGTAGGGCGTGATCAGCCACCGCAGCAGGCGCGACGAGAAGAAGTCGGCCATTCGGTCCGGGGCCTCGAGGAAGTCGATCGCGTTCCGGGTGGGTGGGGTGTCCACCACGATCAGGTCGTAACGGCCGGAGCGGTGGATCTCGTAGAGGCGCTCCATCGCCACGTAGTCGTGACTCTGGACGAACTTGCCGGTGATGTTCTGGTAGAGCGGGTTCGCCAGGATCGCGTCACGGGTCGCGGCGTCGGGCGCGTGCAGGCGGACGAGGTCGTCCCACGACTGCTTCGTGTCGAGCATCGCGGCCCAGAGCTCGCCCTCCGCGGGCACCCCGGCGTCCGCGAACGCGGAGGCCGGCACGCGGGTCTCGACGTTGCCGAACCGCTCCAGGCCGAGCGCCGTGGCCAGCCGACGCGCCGGGTCGACGGTGAGCACCAGCACCTTCACGCCCAGGTGCGCCGCGGCGGCGGCACCGATGGCCGCGGCCGTGGTGGTCTTGCCCACGCCGCCGGAGCCGGTGGAGACCACCACCTCCTTGGCCGAGCACAGCTGCTCGAGCGTGGCCGACGGCACCGGCAGGTTGTCGCCCATCAGAGCTGCACCCCCATCAGAACCCGAGCTCCGCGCCGAGCGACTCCGCGATGACCGAGGTGGCCCGCACCCCGTGGCTGCGGTGGAACAGGAACGGCAGGTAGAGGAGCGGCACCTCGGGCGGCAGGCCCTCGCGCAGGCGGTTCAGGTGACCCACCCGGCTGCGCCGGAGCCGCACCGCCAGCTCGGCACCCTCGAGCACGGTGCCCGCACCCGCTCCCGCCGCCGCGGCGAGGGCGTCGCGACCCGCCGGCGTGGAGAGCCGGTCGAACAGCTCCTCCTCCGAGCGGCCGAACAGCTCGGGCAGCACCCGGTTGACCACCACGGAGGCCACATCGATGTCGGTCTCGGCCCCGAGGCGCTCGATCAGCTCGAGCGTCTCCGCGGTGGGCATCTCCTCCGGCACGGTCACCACCACCACGCCGGTGGTGTCGGCGTCGGTGAGGATGTCGATCATCCAGTCGGTCTGGCTGCGCACCAGGCCCACCTTCACCAGGTCGTTGATCGCCACCGGCGAGGCGAGCTGGCCCACCACGTGGCCGGTGGCCGACGCGTCGACCACCACCAGGTCGTAGTGCCGCTCGCGCACCTCGTAGGCGAGCTTGCCGACCGTGAGGATCTCCTTCACGCCGGGCGCCGCGTTGGCCACGAAGTCGAACGTGCGCGCCAGCGGACCCACCTTGGCGAGGAGCGGCACCTTCAGGTTGAGCTTCAGGTACTCCTTGAGCGACTCCTCGGTGTCCATCGCCATGGCGAAGAGCCCGGGGCGCACCTCCGTCGGCTCGAAGCGCAGCGGGCCCACGCCGAAGAAGTCGGCGAGGTTGCCCTTGGCGTCCACCTCGCAGACGAGGGTGCGCCGGCCGCGCTCGGCGGCGAGCAGGCCGATGGCGGAGGCCACCGAGGTCTTGCCCACGCCACCCTTGCCGGTGACGAAGAGCAGCTTGCGCTCGAGGAGGCCCAGTGCGGAGCGGGTCATGACGGGCGACCCGGCCGGGCCCTCGGCTCAGGCCGAGAAGCCGAAGGAGCGGGCTTCCTCGGAGGAGCCGATCTCGACGAAGGCGATCTTCTTCGACGGCACGCCCACCTCCCGACCCTTGCGGTCGGTGAGCCACAGGATCCGCTCGTCATCGGCGAGGACCTCGTCGACCTGCCGACGCAGCGCGTCGCGGTCGGTGGAGTCGTCGAGCTGCAGTTCGATCTCACGGACCGAATAGGTGACGCCGATGCGCACGTCCACGTGGTGGGAGCTCCTGGTGAGGGCCGGCCCGGATGGGGCGACGGGACCGCTCATGGTAGTGATCGGGGCGTGACGGCGTCGATGCAGGACCGGCTGGACACCTTCCCGAGGCATCGGCTCGCCACGCTGCCCACCCCGCTGGAGCCGCTGCCGCGCCTGTCCGAGCGGGCGGGCACCGGGATCTGGTCCAAGCGCGACGACCTGACCGGCCTCGCGTTCGGCGGCAACAAGGTGCGCAAGCTCGAGTACCTCCTCGGCGCGGCGAGGGCCGAGGGGTGCGACACGGTGGTGACCTTCGGGGCCCTGCAGTCGAACCACGCCCGCCAGACGGCGGCCGCCTGCGCCCGGGCGGGCCTGCACTGCGAGCTGGTGCTCACCACCGCGGTGCCGAGGGGCGGCGACGGCCCCGGCGGTGCGGCCTACGACGCGGGCGGGAACGTCCTGCTCGACCACCTCCTCGGCGCCACGGTGACGGTGGTCCCCAACAACGACGACGCCATGGCCGCCGCGGTGACCGCAGTACGGCAGCGGGTAGCGGCCCGGGGCGGGCGGGCCCGGTGGGTGCCGCCGGGCGGGTCCGACGCGGTGGGCACCCTCGGCTACGTGGGCGCCGGCCTGGAGCTGGCCGCGCAGCTCCGGGACCTCCCCCGGCCGGCTGCCGCGGTGGTGCTCGCCGTGTCCACGGGCGGCACGCTCGCCGGGCTGCTCACCGGGTTGCGGGGTGCCGGCTGCGCGGTCCCCGTGCTCGGCGTGGACGTGTACCGCCCCGCCGAGCGCACCCGCCCCGCCGTGCGGGAGCTCCTCGACGGGGTCACGGAGCTGCTCAGCGCCACCGCGCCGGCCGACGACGAGGTGCACCTCGACGACCGGTTCCTGGGTCCCGGCTACGGCATCCCCACCGAGGCGATGCGAGAGGCGGTGGAGCTTGCGGCCCGGACCGAGGGCCTGCTGCTCGACCCCGTGTACTCGGGCAAGGCGATGGCGGCGCTCCTGGCGTGGGGCCGCAGCGGCCGGTTCGGCGACGACGGGCCCGTGGTGTTCCTGCACACCGGCGGGGCGCCCGGCCTGTTCGCCTACCCCGACCTCGTCGACGACG
The DNA here is from genome assembly GCA_049316905.1 of Microthrixaceae bacterium. Taxonomy (GTDB): domain Bacteria; phylum Actinomycetota; class Acidimicrobiia; order Acidimicrobiales; family Microtrichaceae; genus CAIPVR01. The sequence continues at coordinate 5,236 of JBMOJH010000157.1, forward strand.
CGGGCTGAGTGGCGCGGCCGTCAGTCGCGGCCGCCGCCACGGCCGGTCGCACCCCCGGGACCGCCCGCGTGGCCGGCACCGCCGGGGTGGCGCCACGGTG
>JBMOJH010000158.1:0-5301 GCA_049316905.1 Microthrixaceae bacterium
GCTGCTGACGACACATGTGTCGTCAGCAGCATCACAAAGCGGGGACGGGGAGGGCATCCGGGCGGCGATTCAGTGCAGGCGGTACTGCACGATCGCGGCGAACTCGTCCGGGTCCAGGCTGGCGCCGCCCACGAGGGCGCCGTCGACGTCCTCCCGGCCCATCAGCTCCGCGATGTTGCCCGGCTTGACCGAACCGCCGTACTGGATCCGTACACGGGCCGCGGCGTCGGCACCGAAGGCGGCCTCCACCGTGCGGCGGATGTGGGCGCACATGGCCTGGGCGTCATCGGAGGTGGCGGTCCTCCCGGTGCCGATCGCCCAGATCGGCTCGTAGGCGATGACGAGCGCGCCGACCTTGTCGCCGCCCAGACCGGCGAGTCCGGCCCGCACCTGACCCTCGACCTTGGCCTCGGCACCGCCGGCCTCGCGCTCCTCGAGCGTCTCGCCGCAGCACATGATCGGGGTCATCCCGTGGGCGAGGACCGCGTGGACCTTCTTGTTGACCGTCTCGTCGGTCTCCCCGAAGTACTCGCGGCGCTCCGAGTGGCCCACGATCACATAGGCCACGTCGAGCTTGGCGAGCATCGGCGGCGCCACCTCGCCGGTGAACGCGCCCTGGTCCTCCCAGTGGCAGTCCTGGGCGCCGAGGGTGATCTTCATCCGGTCGGACTCGATCAGGGTCTGCACGGAGCGCAGGTCGGTGAACGGCGGGTGCACCGTCACGGTGACGTTCTCGTGGTCCTCACGGTCGAGGCGGTAGTGCAGCTTCTGCACCGCCTGGATGGCCTCGAAGTGGTTCTTGTGCATCTTCCAGTTGCCGCTGATGATCGGCGTGCGCTGGGTGGCCATGGGTCCTCCGGTCGTGGGGATCGGTCCGGCGTTCGGGTGGGTGGGTTCGGGCGGTTCAGGCGTTCGGGGCGGCGCGGAGGGCGTCGAGGCCCGGCAGCGTGCCCTGCTCGATCAGCTCCAGGCTCGCGCCACCACCGGTGGAGATGTGGTCCACGTCCTCGGCGAGGCCGAACTGCGCGACCGCCGCGGCGGAGTCACCTCCGCCGATCACGGTGAAGCCCCGGCAGTCGGCCACGGCCTGGGCCACCGAACGGGTGCCGGCCTCGAACCGCGGGTCCTCGAACACGCCCATCGGGCCGTTCCAGAGCACGGTGCGGGCCTCGCCGATCAGATCGCCGAAGGCCGCTGCGGAACCGGGCCCGATGTCGAGGCCCATCCAGCCGTCGGGCAGGGAGCGACCGAAGTTGCGCACCTCGCCGCCGGCGGACGGGTCGCCGATCTTCCCGCCGGGCCCGAGGCCCACCACGTCCTCGGGGAGGTGCAGGCGGTCGCCGTGCTCCTCGAGGAGCTTGGCGCAGGTGTCCACCTGGTCGGCCTCGAAGAGCGAGGCGCCCACCGGGTGGCCCATCGCACCGAAGAAGGTGAAGCACATTCCGCCGCCGATGACGATGTGGTCCGCGATGTCGAGCAGGGCGGTGAGCACACCGAGCTTGTCCGACACCTTCGAGCCGCCGGTGATCGCGACGAAGGGCCGCTGCGGCTGCTCACGGATGCCGAGCAGGACCTCGACCTCCTTGGCGAGCAGCCGGCCCGCGGCCGAGGGCAGCCGCGCCGGCGGGCCGACGATCGAGGCGTGCGCCCGGTGCGAGGCGCCGAAGGCGTCGTTCACGTAGAGGTCCTGGCCCTCCACCAGGCGGTCCACGAAGGCCGGGTCGTTCGCCGTCTCGCCCGGGTCGAACCGGAGGTTGTCGAGCAACTCCACCCCGGGGGCGAGCTCGGCGAGGCGGGTCCGCACCGGCTCCACCGAGTAGGCGGGATCCGGGGCGCCCTTCGGCCGGCCCAGGTGCGTGCAGGCGGTGACGGTCGCCCCGCGCCCGGTCAGCCAGTTGAGGGTGGGCAGGGCGGCACGGATGCGGAGGTCGTCGGTGATGACCCCGTCGCGGAGCGGGACGTTGAAGTCCACCCGCACCAGCACCCGCTTGCCGTCGACCTCACCGAGGTCCTCCAGCTCCGGCACGCCGAACTTCATGACTGCTCCCCCGTGTGGTTCACGCCGCGATGGCCCTCTCTGCGGTGTCGGTGACCGCGGACGGAAACGCCCCGGCCCCGAGGGGCCGGGGCGTCACCCGTTGCGTCACTGGTTGGCGGCGCCGACGATCTTCGCCAGGTCCACCAGCCGGTTGGAGTACCCCGACTCGTTGTCGTACCAGGACAGGACCTTGATCAGGTTCCCCTGCGCCATGGTGAGGCCGGAGTCGAAGATCGAGCTGAACGGCGAGCCGACGATGTCGGAGGAGACCAGCGGCTCCTCGCTGTAGTCGAGGATGCCCTTGAGGCGACCCTCGGACGCCGCGGCGCGGAACGCCGCGTTGACCTCGTCCACCGTGACGTCCTTGTCCAGCAGGCCGGTGAAGTCGGTGATGGAGCCGGTCGGCACCGGCACGCGGAGGGACGTGCCGTCGAGGCGGCCCTTCATCGACTCGAGCACGAGGGCCGTGGCCCGGGCGGCGCCGGTGGAGGTCGGCACGATGTTGATGGCGGCGGCACGGGCCCGGCGCAGGTCGCTGTGGGGGCCGTCGACCAGCATCTGGTCACCGGTGTAGGCGTGGATCGTGTTCATCAGCCCCTTCTGCACGCCGAAGGCGTCGTCGAGGACCTTGATGAGGGGCACGAAGCAGTTGGTGGTGCACGAGGCGTTGGACACCACGATGTCCTTGGCCGGGTCGAACGTGTCGTCGTTGACGCCCACCACGAACGTGGCGTCGGCCTCGGTGCACGGGGCCGAGACGATCACGCGGGGCGCGCCACCCTCGAGGTGGGCGGCGGCCTTCTCACGGCTGGTGAAGATGCCGGTCGACTCGATCACCACGTCCACGCCGAGCTCGCCCCACGGGATGTCGGCCGGGTTCCGCTCGGAGGTCACCTTGATGACGTCGCCGTCGACCTTGATCCCGCCGTCGACCACCTCGACCGTGCCCGGGTAGGCACCGGCCACGGAGTCCCGCTTCAGCAGGTGGGCCATGGTGTCGAGCGAGCCCAGGTCGTTCACGGCGACGAAATCGATGTCGGCGCCCTGCTGCTTGGTGGCCCGCAGGAAGTTCCGGCCGATCCGGCCGAAGCCGTTGATGCCCACGCGAATGCTCATCGTCTCCCCTGGCGTCAGAGATGTCGTCCCGGGCCTCGGTGCCCGGGATCGGCCCACCATGCGAGCACTCCGCGCGCCCGGAGTCCAATCAGCCCCCGGCCCGCGGGCAGGCCGCTGACCGCAACGCGGCCCGGCCGCTCAGACGAGTCCCGCGAGGACCGCGCCCAGGAGGTCGGGGTCATGGGCCAGGCCCGAGGGGCGGGCCACCGTGGCCGCCACCACGGCACAGGCGAGCTCCCCCGGCTCCGGCGACGCCATGGTGGACGGATCGTGGATCACCACATCGGGCTCCACCCCGTGACGGGCGAGCGCCTGCACGTGGTCGACGACGCCGTAGCCCTCGGACTCGCCGCCCTGGGGTCGCAGGTTGCACACGTAGACGAGGGGCGCCGCGGTGTCCCGGAGGGCCCGGCCGATGTCCTCCACCGCGGTGGCCGCCAGTACGGAGGTGAAGAGGGAGCCCGGCCCGAGCACCACCTGGTCCGCAGTGAGGATGGCCCGCACGGCGTCGGAGCAGGCCGGCGCGTCGGGCGGCTCCAGCGTGATGCGTTCGACATCCGCGCGCGCCGCAACGGCGACCTGGCCGTGGACCTCCCCGCCGGAGGCGACCACCGCCCGGAGCTCCACCGGCACGGAGGTGGCGGGCAGCACCCGGCCGACCGCACCGAGCAGCAGTCCCACCTCGTCGAGGGCGCGGACGAGGTCGCCCTCGCTCTCCTCGAGCGCCGCGATCAACAGGTTGCCGAACGCGTGGCCGGCGAGCTCGCCGTCCGCGAAGCGGTGCTCCATCGCCCGGCTCAGAGCGGACGGCTGACCGGCCAACGCCACGAGGCACTTGCGGAGGTCGCCCGGCGCCGGCCGTGGCGTGGCCCGGCGGAGGCGTCCGGTGGAGCCGCCGTCATCCGCGACCGCGACCACCGCCGTGACCTCGCCCGCGTAGCCGCGCACGGCGCGCAGGCTCGCAGCGAGGCCGTGGCCACCGCCCACCGCCACCACGCGCGGACCGGCGCTCACTTCTCCACGTCCCGATGCCGGATCCTGGCCTCCACGCCGTGCTCCGACAGCCACGCGGCGACCTGCTCGGCCATCGCCACCGACCGGTGCCGCCCGCCGGTGCAGCCGAACGCGACCGTGAGCACCGCGCGACCCTCCGACAGGTACGCGGGCAGGAGGAGCTCGAGGAAGCCCTCCACGCGCGCGAGGAACTCCGCCGTGAGCTCGAAGCCGTTCACGTAGTCCTGGATCGCGGCGTCGAGGCCGCTCAGCGGCCGCAGCGACTCCTCCCAGTACGGGTTGGGCAGGAAGCGGCAGTCGAAGACGAGATCCACATCGGGCGGTACGCCGTGCTTGTACCCGAACGACATGATCGTGACCTGGGTGCGGGCCGCGTCGTCGCCGTCGGCGAACAGCTCCGTCACCCGGGCGCGGAGGCCGTGGACGTTGAGGTCCGAGGTGTCGATCACCACGTCCGCGCCCTCGCGGACACCCTCGAGGAGCGCGCGCTCGTCGGTGATGGCCGCCTCGACCGACCCGGCGCGGGCCAGCAGCGGGTGACGCCGCTTCGACTCGCCGTACCGGCGCACGAGGGTGGCGTCATCGGCGTCGAGGAAGACCGTGCGGACCCCCGCACCGGTGCCACGGAGCTCCTCGATGGCCGGTGCCACCTCGGCGAGGTCGGTGCCCACGCCCACGACGAGGGCGACCGGCGAGCCCGTGTCCTGGAACCGCGCGAGCTCGGCCACCTTGGGGATGAGCTCGGACGGCAGGTTGTCGATCACGAACCAGCCGAGGTCCTCGAGCGTGTTGCCCACCTGCGTGCGGCCGGCGCCCGAGAGCCCGGTGATCACCACGAACTCCGACATCGCGCCCACGCTACCCGGGAACTTTTTCCCATCGGTCGGGAAGGCCCCCGTGGGGGCCACGGTTACATCGGATGCGGTCGTGACCCCCCCCCATATCCCCGTCCCGACCGCATCCCCCACACCCGAAGAGCGAGAGGGCTCCGGTCCTCTCGCTCTCGGCGTTTTCCGGCCGGGGCGCACGCCGACGGTCCGGTGCACCGGCCGTTTGCAGTGGCCGAGTGCATCCGGCGGTCGCCCGGCGGACGAATCCTGTACACCAGCGCCTAGAAGGAGACCCACCCATGC
>JBMOJH010000159.1:0-5181 GCA_049316905.1 Microthrixaceae bacterium
GCCGCGCTGCCCGAGGTGGCGGAGCCCGCGCTCGCGAGCGCGTTGGTGGCCGACCACGTCCTGGGCCACGCCGTGCGGAGTTCGGCCGTCGCCCCGGCGGCAGTGGCCGGGGGAGCGCTGCGGCTCCTCGGTGAGCCCGCCTCCTGAGGCCGACCCCCTCGGACCGGGGCGCCGGAGTCCGGCGACCCGAACGCTGTTCGGGGAGTGCACAGCGTGCGATGCGGTCCGAGGGCAGTCACGGAGAGTGGTGATCCGAACACTTGCGCGGGCAGTGGCGCGCGCAAGTATGAACGGGACGTGAAGCGGGGTCATCGGGTCCTGTCCTCGTCACAGGGGTCTGGTAACACTGCGTCCGGAGGAGAAGGGCTCGGTGCTCCACCGCCCCAGGGGTACCGCACGCATCTCGTCCCCCGGGCCCCGGTCCAGTCCAATGGTGCTCGCCCCGCACCGGACCGGACCGGGGCCCGCTTCCTTTGCGGTCGGGCCCCGGCTCCACCAGCGATCTGATTCCCGATACTCGTGTCGGGCACGGACCCGCCCCCGGCGGCTACGTTCCCGCCATGGCCGAACGTCCCGACCCTGCCCCGCCCACTGCGTCAGGGGGGCTCACGTTCAACATCGCGGACCTCTGGGAGGCCGTGAGCGACCGGGTCGCCGACCGGGAGGCGCTGGTCGTGGGCGAGCGGCGCCTGACCTACGGCCAGCTCGAGGAGCGCGCCAACCGTCTGGCGAACCACCTGGCCTCGGTCGGCGTGGGTCCCGGCGACTTCGTCGGCTGCCACCTGTCGAACTGCAGCGAGTACCTCGAGGCCCTGCTCGCGTGCTTCAAGCTGCGCGCCGTGCCGGTCAACGTGAACTACCGGTACGTCGCCGACGAGCTCCGCCACCTCTACACCGACGCCGGGCTGGTGGCCACGGTGGTGCACCGTGCCTTCGCCCCGGCCGTGGCCGAGATCGCCGGCGACCTCCCGGCGCTGCGGCACACGCTGCTCGTGGAGGACGGCTCCACGGCGGAGGTCGACCTCGGCGCGCTGCCCGGCGCGGTCCGCTACGACGATGCGCTCGCGGCCGCGGCGGCGGATCGGCCCGTGGTGCCCGAGCGCGGGGATGACGACCTCTACGTCATCTACACCGGCGGCACGACCGGCCTGCCCAAGGGCGTGGTGTGGCGCATGGGCGACGCGTTCTTCGGCTGCCTCGGCGGCGGCGACCCGATGCGGATGAGCGGCCCGGTCGAGCGGCCCGAGGAGGTCCTCGACCGGCTCATCGACTTCGATTTCGTGTTCTACGCGCTCGCGCCCCTGATGCACGCGGCGGCCCAGTGGGTCAGCTTCATGTGGTTCCTGTCGGGCGCCAGGGTGGTGCTGCACCAGGGCCCGTTCGACGCCGGCCAGGTGTGGCGGACGATCGAGGCCGAGAAGGTCTCGACGACCACCGTGGTGGGGGACGCGATGGCCCGTCCGCTCTGCGACGACTGGGACGCCAACGGCCCCTACGACGTGGCGTCGCTCTTCGCCTTCTCGAACGGCGGTGCGCCCCTGTCGGTGGCCACCAAGGAGCGCCTGCAGGCGATGCTGCCCAACTGCGTGCTCACCGACGGGTTCGGCTCCTCCGAGACCGGCATCCAGGGCAGCCAGCGGCTCCAGCCGGGGGAGTCCGCATCGGCCAACGCCCGCTTCGACAACGTGGTGGAGGGCACGGTGGTGCTCGACGAGCAGCAGTGCAGGGTGGAGCCGGGCAGCGGCGTGGTGGGGCGCGTGGCGCACAGCGGCCACCTGCCCCTCCGCTACCACAACGCCCCGGAGAAGACCGCCGAGACCTTCGTGGAGATCGACGGCACCCGCTACGTCATCAGCGGGGACATGGCGACGGTGGAGGCCGACGGGTCGGTGACGCTCCTGGGCCGGGGGTCGCAGTGCATCAACACCGGCGGGGAGAAGGTGTACCCCGAGGAGGTGGAGAGCGTCCTGAAGGGCCACCCGGCGGTGTACGACATCCTGGTGGTCGGTGTGCCCCACGAGCGCTGGGGCGAGCAGGTCACCGCCGTGGTGCAGCCGGTGCCGGGGGTGGAGCCGGACCTCGAGTCGCTGCGGGAGTTCGGCCGGGCGTCCCTCGCGGGGTACAAGCTGCCCCGCTCGCTGGTGGTCGTGGACGCGGTCGTGCGGTCGCCGGCGGGCAAGGCGGACTACCGGTGGGCGCGCACGACGGCCACCGACGCGGCGGGCTCACCCGCCTGAGGCGGGTTCATGCGCAAGTAACGGAGCGGGCACGGCGCCGAAACGGCGGCCCCGTACCTTGGGCGTCACCTCAGGTCCCCGGCCGGACGAGGTGGGTCGGCCGGCCGGGGACAACGGGGCCGCTCCCGACCTGTGCCCCCTGCAGGCCGGGGGCGGCCCCGGCCCCTGTCCCCGCTACGGTGCCGCCCGATGATCTCGGCCTCCGGTCTGTCCGTCGCCCACGGGGGCCGCACCCTGTTCACCGACGTGTCGCTCCGGCTGGTGCCCGGGCGCCGGGTCGCCCTCGTCGGCGGCAACGGCGTGGGCAAGACCACGCTCCTGGAGATCGTCGTGGGTCTGCGCCGCCCCGACACCGGTGAGGTGCACGTCGCCAAGGGCTCGCGGCTCGGCTACCTGCCCCAGGAGCTCACCGAACAGGTCGACGGCAGCGTGCTCGACGAGGTGCTGCGGGGCGCGGCCCACGTGACCGACCTCCAGGACCGCCTCGACCGCCTGGCCGACGACGTGGCCGCCACCGCGCCGGGCGGGGCCGACGAGGACGCGGACGCCCACGCCCACGCGCTCGCCGCCTACGGCGAGGTGCTCCACCGGTTCGAGACCCTCGGCGGCTACGGCGTGGAGGCCGAGGCGCGGCGGGTGCTGCACGGCCTGGGCTTCACCGACGCGGACGGCGACCGGCCGGTGCGGGAGCTGTCCGGCGGCTGGCGCATGCGGGTGGCCCTCGCTCGCCTCATGCTCTCCGCCCCCGACCTGCTGGTGCTCGACGAGCCCACCAACCATCTCGACGTGGAGTCCGTGGCGTGGCTCGAGCAGTACCTGCAGTCCTGGCCGGGCGCGATCCTGTTCGTGAGCCACGACCGCGACTTCCTCGATGCAGTGGCCGAGCGCGTGGTGGAGGTCGCCGGCGGTCGCGCCACCGAGTACGTGGGGGGATTCGCCGAGTTCGTGGTGCAGCGCGAGGAGCGTCTGGCCGCGCAGGAGGCCGCCGCCGCGGCCCAGCAGCGCCAGGTGGCGCAGGTGGAGCGGTTCGTCGAGCGGTTCCGCTACAAGGCCACGAAGGCCAGGCAGGTGCAGAGCCGGCTCAAGACCCTCGAGCGCCTCGAGCGCATCGAGGCCCCGGACCGGGCCGAGCAGAAGGCGCGCTTCGCGTTCCCGCCGCCGCGGCGCAGCTCGCGGGTGGTGGTCGAGGCCGAGGGTGCCGCCGTGGAGTTCGAGGACGGCGTGCCGGTGCTCTCGGGCGTGGACCTGGTGGTCGAGCGCGGTCAGAAGGTGGCCCTCGTCGGGCCCAACGGGGCGGGCAAGACCACGCTGGTGCGGCTCCTGCTCGGCGAGCTCACCCCCTCGGCGGGCCGGGTGCAGCTCGGCGCGAACGTCGACGTCGCAACCTTCGCCCAGCACCAGGTGGACGCGCTGCGCTTCGACCGCACCGTGCTGGAGGAGCTGCGGGCCGCGGTCGGTGACGAGCACGGCCGCAACCTCCGGAGCGTGCTCGGCGGGTTCGGCTTCCGCGGCGAGGCGGTGGACCGGAAGGTGGGCGACCTGTCGGGCGGCGAACGGACCCGCCTGGCCCTGGCCTGCACGATGGTGAACCCGGTCAACCTGCTGGTGCTCGACGAGCCGACGAACCACCTCGACCTGGCGAGTTGCGACGTGCTCGAGGACGCGCTCGTGGCCTACCCGGGCACGGTCCTCCTCGTCACACACGACCGCTACCTCATCCGCCGCGTGGCCGAGGCGCTGGTGGTGGTGCGCGACGGCCGGGCCACCTACCACCCGGGTGTCGACGAGGAGCTGCTCGCGCCGTCACCCGGCTCCGCGAGTGCCTCCCCGTCGGCGCCCGTGGGCCGCGCATCGCCCGCGTCCGGCGACGCCGCCGGTGATCCCGGACCCGGCCGACGGGAGAACCGCGCCGACCAGCGCCGCCGGACCGCGGCCGAGCGTCAGGCCGCCCAACGCGGGACGAAGGAACTGCGCAAGGCCGTCACCCGGCTCGAGCGCCAGGTGGAGAAGGCCGAGGCCCGGGTCGCCGAGCTGCACGGGCAGCTGTCGGACCCGGAGATCTACGAGGACCACCAGCGGGTCCGCGAACTCGCGGACGAGCACGACGCCGCGGTCGCCGAGGTCGAACGGCTCACCGCGGACTGGGAGCGGGCCCAGGCCGAGCTCGACGCCGCGGCCCCCTGACCGCTTTGTGATGCTGCTGACGACACATGTGTCGTCAGCAGCATCACAAAGCCGGGGATTCGACGAGCTGGTCGCCCGACTCGGCGAGCCGCTTGGCCCAGGGGTAGTCGGGCTTGCCGGAGGGCGACCGCACGATGCTGTCCACGAGGTGCAGCTCGCGGGGCACCTTGTAGCCCGCGATGTGCTCACGGGCGTGCTCGTTGATCTCCTCGAGGGTGACGGTGTGGCCGTCGCGCACGTGGATGACCGCCGCGACCCGCTGGCCCCAGCGCTCGTCGGGCACGCCGACCACGAGGCAGTCGAACACCGCGGGGTGGCCCTTGACGGCCTGCTCCACCTCCTCGGGGAAGATCTTCTCGCCGCCCGAGTTGATGCTCACCGTGCCGCGGCCCAGCATCACGAGCTTCCCCTCCTCGGTCCACCGGGCGAAGTCGCCGGCCACCGCGTAGCGGGTGCCGTCGACCTCCACGAACGTCTCCGCGGTCTTCTTGGGGTCGTTGTGGTAGCCGAGCGGGATATTGCCCGAACGGGCGAGGCGGCCGATGCGGTCGTCGCCGGGGAGGATCGGCTGCAGCTGGTCGTCGAGGACCACCACGTCGCGGCCGGGGTCCACGGTGGGGCCGCCGCCCTCGATCTTCTGGCCCTTCGCGGCGTACGTGATGCCGTTGAAGCCGCCCTCGGTGGAGCCGATCGAGTCGGTGATGATCAGGTTCGGGAAGCGCTCCAGGAAGCGGTCCTTCACCGACTGGCTGAACAGCGC
>JBMOJH010000160.1:0-5117 GCA_049316905.1 Microthrixaceae bacterium
GTGGGCGTCGCGGACGGGTTGTTCGAAGTCGGCGCCGCCGCCACCCCGGCCTGGAAGACTGCATCGACCCAGTAGTTGGTGCTCCGGTACGAGTCGGTCGGGAAGGCCTGGCCGGAACCGTAGGCGTACACGCCGTTGGAACCGCCGTCGCCGTCGGCCGGGCCCCGGATCGCGCCACCGGTCGACTTCGCCGTGGTGAAGCCGCCGTTGGTGGCCGAGTACCGCCCGTACGGGGCGTGGTACGACACCACGTAGTTCTGACCCGGCGACACCAGCACCGGCGTGGTCAGGTTCGCCTGCTGCCAGCCACTCGAGGTGGTGCTGGTGAAGTTCACCGAGGCCAGCTTCGTCCCGCGCTGGTCCCACAGCGCCCCGGTGAACGGGCCGTTGGTCGCCCGGCGCTTGTAGAAGCGGATCGCCGTGACCGAGCCGCTCTCGGACACGGTGAAGCGGGTCCCGAGTTCCACGGAACGGGTGTCGGCCGCGGCGGACGTCGACGGAGAGGTGGTGCCGAACATCGTGGTGCCCGGCGCAGGGCTCGCCGTCAGGGCGCTCATCTCGACACCGTCCACCCCCTCGGCCGAGGTGTCGGAGGGTGCGGCGGAGCATCCGGCGAGCAGCGCCGCGGCCACCCCGAGGCCGGCGACGGCCGCGCGGAGGCGGTGTCCCGCCCGTCGCGTGGTGGGCCGCTCACCGAACCAGGTTCTGTCGTTCATGTCCATCATGTGCTCCCCAGCTCATCGACCCGAGAGGGCTCGCCCGGGTCCTGCTGTTCTTTCGGACCGCGGGCGACCGGGCTTGAACAGTGTCGGGCGGGGATCCCCGAGTTGAACCCGGTACCGCTGTGCGGCATGGCTACGGTGGGCGGGTGAGCGCTTCGGTCCTGCTCAGCACGCCGTTCGACCTCGGGCTGCCAGGCGTCGCGACCACGGCAATGCGTCAGGCCGTGACGACGCACGGGGCGGGGTGCGACGTGTCGGTGATCTGCTCCGGGGTTCTCCCGACGGTCCGGCTCCCGCACGGCGTGGCCGTCACGACCACGTTGACGCTGGCCGGCCGGAGCGTGCCGCGACGGGTCGTCGGGCGGCGCCGCGCGCTGGACCTCCACGACCGCCGCTCGGCGGACCTCCTGCGGCGGGACCCGGAGCGCTTCGACGTGGTCCACGTCTGGCCCGGAGCGTGCCGGCGGACGCTGATGGCCGCGAAGGAGCTCGGCATCCCGGCGCTGCGCGAGTCACCGAGCGCCCACACCGCCACCGCGCTGGAGGAGTCGGCACGCGAACAGGCGGTGGTGGGCATCTCGCTCCCGGCGCGACACGCCTTCGCCGACAACCCCGAGAAGATCCGCCGCGAGGAGGAGGAGTACGAACTGGCCCACGCCGTGGTGGCACCGTCCGACTACGTCGTCGACACCTTCATGGCCAGGGGCTTCCCCCGCGAGCACCTCCTCCGTGACAGGTACGGATTCGACCCGGCGACCTGCGCAGCACCCCGGGGGCCCGACCCGCGGGACCGACCCGAGCACCGGTTCACGGCGGTGTTCGTGGGTCGGTGCGAACCGACCAAGGGCCTGCACTACGCGCTCGATGCCTGGCACCGATCCGGGGCCGCTGCGTCAGGTCGGTTCATCATCGTCGGTGATTGGGTCCCGGGTTACGCAGAGGCGCTGCAGGAACAACTCGACCACCCGAGTGTGGAACTCCGCCCCTTCACCGCAGCGGTGGGTCCGGTCATGCGCGAGGCCGACGTGCTGGTGCTCGCCTCCGTCACGGAGGGCAGCGCCCTGGTCACCTACGAGGCGCAGGCATGCGGGACCTCCCTGCTCGTGTCGGACCACAGCGGCGCGGTGATGACCGACGGGGTGCAGGGCATGGTCCATCCGGCCAGGGACGTCGACGTCCTCACCACCCAGCTGGCCGAGGTCCACCGCGACCCCGACCTCCGCCGTTCGCTACGAACCGCGGCCCTGGCCGCCCGCGACGACCTCACGTGGGACGCCGCAGGCCGGGACCTCGCCGCGCTCTACCTCGCCGTCACCCGGGCAGCCGCGTGATGACGCGCCGCGCATTCGTCCGGTAGACCGCCTCGAGCACCTCCGGCGGCAGGCCCAGGCCGGAGATCCGCCACCGGCCCTGCACCGGGACCTCCGACGCGCTGTACGCGAAGTGCTCGTCCTCGGTCTCGAGGAGTCGGAAGTACACGGCCCACTCCTCGGATCGGAGGGGAAAGACGTCGGTGCCGAAGAGCACCCGGTCCGGGTGCGCCAGGATCAGCTCCCGCGCCGCTCTCGGTTGACGCCCCAGCTCCGACGCCCTCGCCGAGAGGTCGACCACCAGGTTGGGGCAGCGGTCCAGCAGCGCCCCCACCGCTGCGAGGTCCTCGGCCCGGTTGGCCACGTGCGCGCCGATGAAGGTCGTGTCCGGATGTCGCTCGACCACGCTCTCGAAGGCGTCGAGCAATCGCCCCAGTGCGGGTGGACGACCGTGCCGCCGCAGGCCCGGCCAACGGGTCAGCTCCTCGATCCGTTCGTTGTGGCGGTCGACGGGTCGGAAGAAGGCGGCCGGGTCACCGGTGTGCATGAGGACCGGCAGCTGGAGTTCGCCCGCCGCGTCCCAGAGGTCCCCCAGGCGCGGGTCGTCGGGCAGGACCAGCTCGCCGCCCGGGTCCCGCACGGAGAACCCGAGGTCCTTCCACACCTTGAGCCCGACGGCCCCGGCGTCGCCACCCTCCCGGAGCATCCGGACGAGCGGCTCGCACCGACCGGTCCGGGTGAACTCGGCCCAGTCGACGTGACAGAACGTGGCGAACCGGCCCGGGTGGGGTCGGTCGTAGCGGTCGAGGTTCGCCGCCAACTCGGCCCCCCAGCGTCCGTCCAGGTTGACCACGGTCCGGACATTGGCCCGGTCCATCATGTCGATGGCCCGCCCGACGTCGGGTTCCATCCAGGAACCGTCCGAGCTCAGCCAGCGCCCGAGGTGGTTGTGGGCATCGATGGCCGGCACCGCTGCCGCGGCCACCGGGTGGGCGGGCACCGCGAGCGTCGGGACGGGGGCCCAGTCGGCGAGCCGCAGGCGGCGCACGCGGGCTCCGGCGACCCGGTTCCGGATCCGTCGGAGCCCCGCCCTGAGCCCTCCTCGGGCCGCGGCAGGGAGGACGCCGCTCCCCCGGTCGTCGCCCGCTCGCTGACCCACGGCCCTCCTCGTCGCGTCCGGCCGGTCCCTCGCACCGGGACCAGCCGACAGGATGTCAGACGCCGCCCGACCCACGCGACGACTGGTCACGGGACCACCCCAGACGACCCGATCGCAGTCGCCGGTGGGCGAGCAACCGGGCCACCAGGTTGACCCCGAGGTAGGCGGGGAGATCGACCACGCGGGCGGGTTCGTCCCGGACCACGCCACGCCAGCCGCCCGAGGGTCGGCCGGCACCCGACGGCATGCCCGGCACCGACTCGAGCTGGAGGTTCCCGAGGAGGGTCCGGACCCTGGTCGAGACCAGCGAGCGGAGGGTGGACGGGGGCGTGACCTCGGAGGACGCGGCGATGATCCGCCGCTCGTCGGGGCCCACGAGGAGGTCGACGTACCGGTCATCGGCGATGATGTCCGGGAACGCCCCGAATCTGGCCCGACCCTCCGCCGAGAGCGCGTACACGCCCCGGCCGCCCAGCCCCTCCCGGATCGAGGGCAGGCGTGACCACACCCGGAAGTACGAACGCACGAGCGTCGAGGCTCCGTCGAGGTGGAGACGGACCGACGTCGACGCCCCCACCACACCGGGTTCGGCCAGCGCGGCCACGAGGGCGCGGGCCGCCGCGGTCGGGAGCACCACATCGGCATCCACGTACAGCACCGGCCGGGCGTCCGCCGGCACTCCCACCGCCGCGTCGCCGGCGCGCAAGGCCGCCGCCTTCGAGGCCTCGGCCAGTTCGACCACCCGGACAGGGCCCCCCACGTCCCGGGCCACCGCAGCGGTGTCGTCGGTGCAGCCGTTGGCCACGACCACCACGTCGAACTCCCCGGGGGCGGCGTCCGCAAGGAGCGCACGCAGGGAGCGACCGATCAGGGTGGCCTCGTCGTGGGCCGGCATCACGACCGCCGCGTTCACTGGTCCTCCGGAGGTGGGCGACGCCCGTGGTCGATAGGGTCCACCCGCATGGCGCAGCGACCACCGATCGACGTGCTCGTCGTCATCGTGCTGTTCAACAGTAGCGGCGTCCTCCCCGACTGCCTCCGCTCCCTCGCCGCCGGGTGCGAGGGAACCACATGGCACCTCGTGGCCGCCGACAACGCCTCCACCGACGAGGGCCCGGACCTCGTCCGACGACTCGTCCCGGACTCCTCGGTGGAACCGCTCGGCGCCAACCTGGGGTACGCCGCCGCGATCAACGCCGCGGTCGCCGCCGGACCGCCGTCGAGGTCGGTCCTGGTGCTGAATCCCGACACGCGGCTCACCCCGGGGGTCGTCCGCCGCCTGCTCGGCGCCCTCGACGGGTCGACCGCCGGGATCGTGGTGCCGGCCATCGACGACGAGCACGGCGGGCGCGCCCTGTCCCTCCGCAGGGAACCGACCGCCCGACGGACCCTGTCGGACGCCCTGATCGGCGGGACGCGGCCCCGACGGCGTCTCGGCGGCGAGATGGTGACCGACCCGGCCGCGTACCGCCGTGCCGGCTGGGTCGACTGGGCCACCGGTGCGGCACTCCTCGTCGACCGGGCCCTGCACGAGCGTCTCGGCGGTTGGGACGAGCGGTTCTTCCTGTACAGCGAGGAGACCGACTTCATGCTCCGGGCCCGGGACCTCGGGCGCCCGACGCTCTTCGTGCCGGACGCCGTCGTGATCCACCTCGGAGGCGAGGGCAACACCTCGCCACGCCTCTACCGCCTCATGGCGCTCAACAGGGTCCGGCTCCAGCGGAAGCGGCACGGAGCGGCGGCCGCCGCCGCGATGACCTGCGCCCAGCTCGTCTACGAGCTGCCCCGGTGCCTGCGCCGTCGGGGCGCGGTCCACCGTGCCGCCGTGGCCGGCCTCCTGACCGGCCGGGCCCCGATGCCCTGAGGGTCAGCCCGCCTGCCACACCTTCACGTAGTCGACGTCGAGCCGGTCGCTCACGGTGGCGC
>JBMOJH010000161.1:0-4907 GCA_049316905.1 Microthrixaceae bacterium
CGGTCGCCGCCCCGGTCGCCGCCCCGGTCGCTGCCCCGGCCGCCCGGCGCCGACCCGCCGGCGAGTTCCGCCACGGCGGTGCGAGCGGCAGGACCCGGTGCCGGTGACCGGTCGAGGTGCCGAAGTCCTCGACCAGCCACCCCCGCCGTCGGGCGATCGCCGCGAGGCGCGGCTCGGGGTTCACCGCCACGGGGAAGCCCACGGCGTTCAGCATCGGGAGGTCGGAGGACGAATCCGCGTAGGCCACCGACTGCGCCGGGTCGAGACCGTGCTCGGCGCACAGGTCGACGAGCACCCGGGCCCGCGCCTCGGCGGTGGGGGGCACCTCGGTGAGCCGGCCGGTGAGCACCTCGCGGCCGTCCTCGTCGAGCTCGGTTCCCATGCGGGCGCACACCACGTCGTCGAAGAGCGGGCGGAGCGGCTCGACCACCACGTCGAGCGCGCCGGTGATGAGCACGGTCCGGTGGCCCAGCGCCCGGTGCGCCCGGACCCGGCGGACCGCCTCCGGGAACGACCGGGCGAGCAGCAGGTCGCTGAACTGCTCCACCGTGTCCTCGCGCAGCTCGTCGAGCGGGGCGTCCGCGTAGCGGCGGTAGAACGCCCGCAGGAAGTCCGACCGGTCGCGGCGGTCCTGGGCGAGCAGGGCGGGGGCCTCGGCCAGGGTGCGCAACACGAACCGCCAGCGGTCGGCGGGGCCGAGGCGCCGGGTGGCGAGCCACGCGTAGGAGGCCACCACGTTGGAGGCGATGATCGTGTTCTCGAGGTCGAACGCCGCAAGGTGCCGCTCGGGGGAGAGGACCTGGGCGCGGAGGCGGTCGGTTCGGGCCTCGGCGTTGCGGCGCGTGGGCTGCGAGCGGGCCCGGCCGTGCTGGACCACCGAGGGCAGGTGGATGCCGGTCACGTAGTGGTCCCAGTCGACCGCGCCGGGATCGAGCTCGAACCGGGCGCGCTCGGCGTCGTCGAGCCGGTCGCGCAGGTCGAGGAGGTTCGCCACCCCGTAGACCGCCTCGCACTCGGTGTACGCGCCGTAGAGCTCCACGTAGGTGAGGGCCCGTTCGGCCTGGCTGCGCTTCTCCTCGATCTCCGCGCCCCAGCGCGCCGCTCGACCGCGCACCGGCACGGACGACACCACCCGTTCCGCAGCCTTCAGCACTCCTGTTGCGCGGCGCAGCTGGCCCTCCACCCGGCCGCGCCCGGGGAACGACCAGTCGGGCACCACGATCGGCTGGCCGTCGCGGTCGAACAGGGGATGGTCGGTGAACCAGTCGCGTACCCGGTCCACGAGGAACTGGTAGCGCAGCGGGTTCACGTCGCCCGTGGCCACCTGCACGATGCGGGGCGGGTCGCCGGCCGGGGCGGGCTCGGCGAGCGACCGGGCCGCAGTGACCACGATCGCGGCCACTACGAGGTCGACCGGGATCACGTCGACGGTGCCCTCGGGGACCCCGGGGAACTCGCGGAGCAGCCCGCGGGCATAGGAGAGGATGATCGGTTCCGCCATGCGGAAACCGCGGATCCAGCCCTGTCGCGGCTCGGCGAGTGCGGACTCGATGATCGACGGGCGCACCACGCTCACCGGCACGTCGCCGCGGACCTCGGCGAGCGCCACCTCGCCGAGCGCCTTGGTGAACGCGTAGGCGTCGGGCCAGCCCACCGAGCCGGCCCGGGCCCGGCCGAGCTCCACCATGCGGTCGTGGATCCACCGGGTGCGCCGGTCCTCGGTGGCCTCGGCCAGCAGGGGGCCGCCGACCGGGCCGAGCTCGGCCCGGGCCTCCTCGCGGAAGGCGGCCAGACGCTCCGGAGTGCGGCTCTCGGCATCGGTGTCGCTGCGCGCCCGGCGCGAGGCGGCCACCTCGGCCCGCCAGTCCAGCCCCGCGAAGAACGGATTCGCCTCCACCGGCTCCTCGGGCGCAGCGCCCCGCCGGTTCCCTGCCACGTAGCAGGTGCTCACCGCCACCAGGTGAGGCGTGACGCCGAGGTCGTGGAGCGTCTCGGCGATGCGGACCGGCCCGAGCAGGTTCACCTCCACCGCGCGGTCGAGCGGCGAGTCGAACGCCACCGTCGCCGCGGAGTGGATCACCACGTCGGCCGACGCGAGCGCCACCCGCCCGTCGCCGTCGAGGCCGAGGCCGTCGCGGGAGACGTCGCCCGACACGGCCCGGACGCGGCTGCACGCCTCGGCCCAGCCCTCCTCGCCGAGCTCCGCGCGCAACCGGTCGAAGCAGTCGTTGCGGAGGATCTCCCGCTCGAGTCGGCGGGCCGCGGACGAGCGGCGGCCGTCACGCACCAGGAGATCGAGCCGAACCCCGGGGATCTCGCGGAGGAGGCGTTCCACCAGCGCCGTGCCCACGAAGCCGGTGGCGCCGGTGACGAAAATGCGCCGCCCTCCCAACGCCTCGTCGATCACGGCCCATTGCCTAGCAGGGCTGCGGCGGTGGTCCCGCCCGAGCGTGGTTCAGCGATCGGTGGTGAACCGGGACCGCCGGCCGTGCCGTTCGAGGGCCAGCGCCACGAGCTCGTCCACGAGCTGCGGGTAGGGCAGGCCGCTCGCCTCCCAGAGCATCGGGTACATCGAGATCGGGGTGAACCCGGGGATCGTGTTCACCTCGTTCACGAGGAGGCCCCGCCCGCCACCGGGATCCCCGTCCGGGCTCCCGCCCTCCAGGAAGAGGTCCACCCGGGACATGCCCTCGCACCGCAACGCCCGGTACGCGCGCAGGGCCAGCGCCCGGGCCGCCTCGGCGACGTCGTCGGGCAGCTCCGCCGGGATCACCGTGGTCGCGGCCCCGTTCTCGTACTTGTCCTCGTAGTCGTAGAACTCCGCGCCGGGCACCACCTCGCCCACCACCGAGGCGCGGGGGTCCTCGTTGCCGAGGACCGCGATCTCGAGCTCGCGGGCCGCCACGCCCTCCTCCACCACGAGCACGTCGTCGTAGGCCGCGGCCCGCTCCAGCGCGGCGCCGAGCCCGGCGGCGTCCTCCACCCGGGACACCCCCACCGAGCTGCCCATGTTCGCCGGCTTCACGAACAGCGGGGTGCCGAGGTCGCGTACGAGCTCGTCGACGAGCGATGCGTCGATCGCGCCGCTGCGGACCTCGCGCCAGCGGGCCTGCGGGATGCCGCGTGCGTCGAAGACCGTCTTCGCCATCGCCTTGTCCATCGCCACCGACGAACCCAGCACCCCGGTCCCCACGTACGGGAGCCCGGCCAGCTCGAGCAGGCCCTGCACGGTCCCGTCCTCACCGTTGGGGCCGTGCAGGATCGGGAGCACCACCGTGGGCACCTCCGCCGGGGCGTCGCGGTCGCCGAGGGGGCGGTCGACCAGCGTCGGGAGCGGGTCCACGTCCGGACCGGCCACCGCGAGCGCGGCGGGGAGCTCGTCGCGCAGGCCCCGCGAGAGCAGCTCGGCGGCCTGCTCGGCCAGCACCCAGCGGCCGTCACGCGTGATGCCCACGGGCACCACGTCGTAGCGGGCCGGGTCCACCGCCCGGAGCACGTGGTGGGCCGACACGCGGCTCACGTCGTGCTCGGCGGAGCGGCCCCCGAAGAGCACCACCAGACGGACGCGGGGCGGCAGCGGGGCAGGGGAGTGCTCGGCCATGGGGCGACTCTAGGGTGACGGGGTCGGCCGTCCGTGCGTGTGAGACTCCCGGCATGCGTTTCGAGGCCCGACGTCTGGCCGCCGACCTCGGCGGCGTCCTCGACGGCGACGACACCACCGTCGACGGGGTGGGGATCGACTCCCGGACCCTTCGCCCCGGCCAGCTGTTCGCCGCGGTTCGTGCCGAGCGCGACGGCCACGACTTCGTGGCGGCCGCGGTGACCGCTGGCGCCGCTGCGGTGCTGGTCGAGCGGCCGGTGGGCGACGCCCCGTCGGTGGTCGTGCCCGACGTGTCCCGCGCCCTGGTCCGCATGGCCGGTCTCGCCCGTCGCCGCCTCCCGGACCGGGTGGTCGGCATCACCGGTTCGGTGGGCAAGACCACCACCAAGGACCTGCTCGCCGCCGCGCTGGGCACGCACTACCGCACCACGGCCAACGAACGGTCGTTCAACAACGAGCTCGGCGTGCCGCTCACGCTGGCGAACGCACCGGAGGACACCGAGGCCGCCGTAGTGGAGATGGGCGCCCGGGGCCACGGCCACATCGCGCTCCTGTGCTCGATGGCCCGGCCCACGGTGGGCATTGAGCTCGCGGTGGCCGCAGTGCACGTGGAGATGATGGGTGGGCTCGACCAGATCATGGTGGCCAAGCGCGAGCTGGTGGAGGCCCTGCCCCGCGACGGCGTGGCGGTGCTCAACGCTGCCGATCCGCGGGTGATGGCCATGGCCGCGCACACCCCGGCCGAGGTGCTGACCTTCGGGGAGGGCGGCGCGGTGACCGCCACCGGGGTGGAGCTCGACGCGGATCTCGTGCCCACGTTCACGCTCGAGTCCGACTGGGGCCGGGCGACCGTGCGCCTCGGCGTGCGGGGCGAGCACAACGTCTCGAACGCGCTGGCCGCCGCGGCGGCCGCGCTCTGGCTCGGCGTGCCGGTGGCCGCCGTGGCCGAGGGCCTCGGCCGCGTGGACGCCTCGCCGTGGCGCATGGACCTGCGCACTGCTCCGTCGGGCGCGCTCGTGCTGAACGACGCCTACAACGCGAGCCCCACCTCCGTGGCCGCGGCCCTGCGGTCCCTGGCCGCGCTGCCCGCGGAGCGCCGGGTCGCGGTGCTCGGGTACATGGCTGAGCTGGGCGGCACCGAACGGGTGGACCACGAGGGGGTCGCCGCGCTGTGCGGCGAGCTGGGCGTGGAGCTCGTGGCGGTGGGGACCGACCTCTACGGCATCGAGCCGGTGGCCGACGCCGACGCCGCGCTCGCGTTGCTGGGGCCGGTGGGCGACGGCACCGCGGTGCTGGTCAAGGCCAG
>JBMOJH010000162.1:0-4861 GCA_049316905.1 Microthrixaceae bacterium
GACGCGAACCCCAACGCCACCGGGCCCCGCCGGTACGTGGCGCTCGGGGACTCGTACACCGCGGGGCCACTCCTCGGTGAGCAGTGGGGCGAGCCGGTCGACTGCGGCCGCTCCCGCCTGAACTACCCGTCGCTCGTGGCGGCGGCGCTCGACGTGCGGACCTTCGTGGACGCGAGCTGCGGCTCGGCCAAGTCGGTCCACATGACCGAGCCCCAGAAGGCGCCGCTGGGTGGGAAGGCCCCGCCGCAGTTCGATGCCCTCACGCCCGACACCGACCTCGTCACCGTGGGCATCGGCGGTAACGACGTGGGCTTCGACGGGATCGTGAAGGGCTGCGTGAACCTGCTGCCGTTCCCGCTCGGCGACGCGCCCTGGGGCCGCCCGTGCATCACCAAGCGCGTGGTGGACGGGGTCGACCGCGTGTCGGTCAAGATCGCGGAGGCCCGCCCGAAGGTGGACGCGGTGCTCGCCGGCATCCGCGAGCGGGCGCCCGGGGCCCGGGTGTTCCTGGTGGGCTACCCGGTGGCGCTGCCGGCGGACGGCGACGGGTGCTGGCCGACGGTGCCGATCCTTCCCGAGGACGTCCGCTACCTGCGCGACAAGTACCTCGAGATGAACCGGATGCTGGCCGACGCCGCCGCGGCCGCCGGGGTGGGCTTCATCGACCTGTACGGGCCGAGCGTGGGTCACGACGTGTGCCGCCCGTGGGGCGAGGCCTGGGTCAACACCGTGAACCTGGATCCCGCGGGGCTCCCGCTGCACCCGAACGTGCTGGGTCACCGGGCGTTCGGGGCGGCCGTTGCGACGGCGATCGCTGCGGACTGACGATCCAGGGCAGCGATCGAGGGCGTCGATCGGAACGTTAGGAACCATTCATTGGTAATGACTATCGGAAGTGGGGAACCTAGTCAGCGTTCCAATCCCCCACCGAGAGGTCATCCCGATGTCCCTGGTCAACACCCCCGTGCAGCCGTTCAGCGCGACCGCCTTCCACAAGGGTGAGTTCGTGCCGGTCAGCGAGGAGAACCTGAAGGGCGGCTGGTCCGTCGTGTTCTTCTACCCCGCCGACTTCACCTTCGTGTGCCCCACCGAGCTGGGCGACCTCGCCGACAACTACGCCGAGTTCCAGCGTCTGGGCGTGGAGATCTACGCGGTGTCGACCGACACCCACTTCACCCACAAGGCCTGGCACGACACCTCCGACACGATCGCCAAGATCCAGTACCCGATGATCGGTGACCCGACCTGGCAGATCGCCACCAACTTCCAGGTGCTGCGCGAGGGTCAGGGCCTCGCCGACCGCGGCACCTTCATCGTCGATCCCGACGGGATCATCCAGGCGGTCGAGGTCACCGCCGAGGGCATCGGCCGCAACGCCGTGGAGCTCCTCCGCAAGGTCAAGGCCGCCCGGTACGTGCGCGAGCACCCGGGCGAGGTGTGCCCGGCCAAGTGGGAGGAGGGCGACGACACCCTGGCCCCCTCGCTCGACCTCGTCGGCAAGATCTGACCGACGCCCACACCGACGGCGACGGGGGGCGGGGCAACGGCGCCCCGCCCCCCGGACGCATCCCGCCCGCGAACGAGCACCCCCGGAGACCGCCATGCTGGACGCCGCCATCACCGAGCAGCTCAGGACCCACCTGCAGAAGGTGACCCGCCCGATCGAACTCGCCGCCGCGCTCGACGGGTCGCCGAAGTCCGACGAGCTCTGGGCGCTGCTGACCGAGCTCGCCGAGCTCTCCGACCGCGTGAACGCGGTCCGTGACGACGCCGCGCCGGCCGGGATCCGTCGGCCCTCGTTCGCCATCCGCCGGGTGGGGACCGACGTCCAGGTCCGATTCGCCGGCGTCCCGATGGGCCACGAGTTCACTTCCCTCGTGCTGGCGCTGCTGCAGGTGGGCGGTCACCCGTCCACCGCCGCGGACGACCTGGTCCGCGCCGTGGAGGAGCTCGAGGGCGAGTTCCGGTTCGAGACCTTCTTCTCGCTGTCCTGCCAGAACTGCCCCGACGTGGTCCAGGCGCTGAACCTGATGAGCGTCCTCAACCCGCGGGTGCACCACGAGGCCATCGACGGGGCGCTGTTCCAGGACGAGGTCGAGGCGCGCGGCGTGATGGCCGTGCCGTCGGTCTTCCTCAACGGCGAGCCGTTCGCCCAGGGCCGCATGACGCTCGAGGAGATCGTCGGCCGCCTCGACGCCGGCGCCACGGAGCGCGCCGCCGAGGAACTCGCCGGCAAGGCGACCTTCGACGTGCTCGTGGTGGGTGGTGGCCCCGCGGGCGCCACGGCGGCGGTGTACGCGGCCCGCAAGGGCATCCGGACCGGCGTGGTCGCCGAGCGGTTCGGCGGTCAGGTGCTCGACACCATGGCCATCGAGAACTTCGTGTCGGTCCCCTACACCGAGGGCCCGAAGCTCGCCGCCGCGCTCGAGGCGCACGTGGCCGAGTACGACGTGGACGTGATGCACCTCCAGCGTGCCGAGCGCCTGGTCCCGGCCGCGGGGCCCGGCGAGCCGGTCGGCGTCGAGCTGGCCGGCGGCGTGACCCTCACCGCCCGCACCGTCGTGCTCTCCACCGGGGCGCGGTGGCGCAACCTGGGCGTGCCGGGCGAGGACGAGTACCGCAACAGGGGCGTGACCTACTGCCCCCACTGCGACGGGCCGCTGTTCAAGGGCAAGCGGGTCGCGGTGATCGGCGGCGGCAACTCCGGCGTGGAGGCCGCCATCGACCTGGCGGGCGTGGTGGCGCACGTGACGCTCCTCGAGTTCGACGACCGCCTGCGCGCGGATGACGTGCTCCGGCGCAAGTTGCACAGCCTGCCGAATGTGGACGTGCTGGTGTCCTCCCGCACCACTGAGGTGATCGGCGACGGGGCCCGGGTCGTCGGCCTCGACTACGAGGACCGCACCTCCGGTGAGGTCCGGCGGCTGGCCATCGACGGCGTCTTCGTGCAGATCGGCCTGCTGCCCAACACCGAGTGGCTGGAGGGCGCGGTGGCGCTGTCCGACCGCGGCGAGGTGGTCATCGACGACCGCGGCGCCACCTCGGTGCCCGGGGTGTTCGCGGCCGGCGACTGCACCACGGTGCCGTTCAAGCAGATCATCGTGGCCATGGGCGCCGGTTCGACCGCTGCGCTGTCGGCCTTCGACCACCTCATCCGCACCAGCGCTCCCGATGCCGAACCGGCCGGTGCACCGGTGGGCGCCGCGGCGGGGGCCTAGGGTCGCCCGCGTGAACCTGCGCGACCTGGAGTACCTGGTCGCCGTGGCGGACCACCGGCACTTCGGCCGGGCCGCCGAGGCGTGCTTCGTGAGCCAACCAACGCTGTCCACCCAGATCCGCAAGCTCGAGAAGGAGCTGGGGGTGGAACTGTTCGAGCGCACGCCGCGCCAGGTGCTCCTCACCCCGGCCGGCGAGCAGGTGGTGGCCCGGGCCCGCGGCGTGCTCCACGGGGCGGACGACATCCGGGAGGTGGCGCGCCGGGCGGCCGACCCCGAGGCGGGCACGGTCCGGCTCGGGATCTTCCCGACGCTCGGGCCGTACCTGCTGCCCCACGTCGTCCCGGCCCTGCACCGCAGCTTCCCGCGGCTCGAGCTGCTGCTCGTGGAGGAGAAGACCGAGGAGATCCTGGCCCGGCTGCGGGCGGGGGACCTCGATGCCGGCCTGCTCGCGCTCCCGGTGGACGACGACCGCCTCGTGGCCGAGCCGCTCTTCCGGGAGGACTTCCTGCTGGCCGTGCCGGCGAACCACCCGCTGTCCGGCGGGGCCGGTCCCGCGCCCACCTCGGTGCTCGACGGTGAGGAGGTGCTGCTCCTCGAGGACGGTCACTGCCTCCGTGACCAGGCGCTCGCCGTGTGCCACCTCGCGGGTGCCGCCGAGCGCACCGGGTTCCGGGCGACGAGCCTGGAGACGCTGCGTCAGATGGTGGCGGCCGGTGTGGGGATCACGCTGCTGCCGGAGCTGGCGGTCAGCCCGCCGGTGGCGGCGTCGCCCGACGTGGTGCTGCGGCCGTTCCTCGACCCGCCGTCGCGCGCGATCGCGATGTTCTGGCGGCCCACGAGCGTGCAGGCCGACCTCCTGCCCCGGCTCGCAGCGGTGATCCGCACGGCGCTCACCGACGCGGTGCCGGTGGAGGTGCTCACGGGAGCCGGTGCACCACCAGCGGCATGACCGCGGGCGCCCCGGCCTCCCGGAGCAGCGCGCCCGCCACCGTCTGGGTCCAGCCGGTCCGCATCGTGGCCGAGACCAGCAGCACGGGCCCGCGGACCGGCTCGAGCGCCGCGGCAGCGTGGGGGCTGAGCGTGATGGCGGTGTCGAGCACGGCCACGCGTGCGCCGGCGGCCGCGTCGTCGGGCACGGGATTGCCGGGGACCCTGGTGAGGAGGTCGAGCACGGGGAGCCGGCCGACCTCGCCGAGGTGTTCGCACAGGTGCCGGACCTTCGCGTCCGCGCCGGTGCCCGGGAGCGGTGCCACGGCCACGGGTCGTTCCGCCCACGACCGCCGCCACCGCCCGAGCAGGGCGACGACGCCGTCGAGCACCTCCGGCGGGTAGGCGTCGCCGGGGGCGCGCAATGCCTCCGCCCAACCCGGGTCGTCCGCGAACGCCAGGGCCCGGCCGTCGGTGCAGGCGACGATCGTGCCCCGACGCTCCACACCGGAGGGCCAGCGCTTGCGGGCCTCCACCACGAGGTCCTGCCCGCGCACGAAGTCGCGGGCGGCCACGACCGCGGCCGGGTCGGGCCCGCCGGCCAGGACGGTGGGACCGCCCCGGCACACCGAGCACCGTCCGCACGGTGACGGGTCCGGGTCGTCGAGTGCCCGCTGCAGGTACTCCATGAGACAGCCGCGCCCGTGGGCGTAGCT
>JBMOJH010000163.1:0-4768 GCA_049316905.1 Microthrixaceae bacterium
AAGCGGGCACCGGCCAAGAAGAAGGCACCCGCCAAGCGGGCACCGGCCAAGAAGAAGGCACCCGCCAAGCGGGCGCCCGCCAAGAAGAAGGCACCGGCGAAGCGGGCACCGGCCAAGCGCTGAACCCCACGCCAGCGGCACACGGCCCGGTCCGCCGGGCCGTGTGTCGCGTCCGGGGTCGGTGCGGGCCCCACCGCGGGGACCGGTACGATCCCGCCCATGAGCGCCCAGTTCATCTTCACCATGCGGCGGGTCTCGAAGTTCGTGCCGCCCGACCGCGAGGTGCTGAAGGACATCACCCTGGCCTTCTACCCCGGGGCGAAGATCGGTGTGATCGGCGCCAACGGCTCGGGCAAGTCCACGCTGCTGCGCATCATGGCCGGCATCGACGACGAGTTCACCGGTGAGGCCCGCCTCACCCAGGGCTTCACCGTGGGTCTGCTCGAACAGGAGCCGCACCTCGACCCCGCCAAGGACGTGTCCGGCAACGTCATGGACGGCGTCGCCTCCGTCGCCGGGCTGCTCACCGACTACGAGGCGCTGATGGCCAAGTGGTCCGACCCCGACGCCGACTACGAGAAGCTCGGCGCCCAGCAGGCCGAACTCGAGGCGCGCATCGAGGCCGCCGGAGCGTGGGACCTGCAGCGCACCATCGACATCGCGATGGACGCGCTCCGCCTCCCGCCGGGCGACGCGGACGTGAGCACCCTGTCGGGCGGCGAGCGTCGCCGGGTGGCGCTGTGCCGCCTGCTGCTCTCGCAGCCCGACCTGCTCCTCCTCGACGAGCCCACCAACCACCTCGACGCGGAATCGGTCGCATGGCTGGAGCGCTTCCTCCAGGACTACGCCGGCACCGTGGTGGCGATCACCCACGACCGCTACTTCCTCGACAACGTCGCCCGCTGGATCCTCGAGCTCGACCACGGCAAGGGCCACCCCTTCGAGGGGAACTACTCCGGCTGGCTCGAGCAGAAGCAGGAACGGCTCGCGAAGCAGGAGAAGCAGAACGAGGCCCGGCGCCGCACCCTGGAGCGCGAGCTCGACTGGGTGCGCATGGCGCCCAAGGCCCGGCAGGCGAAGTCGAAGGCCCGCCTCGCGGCCTACGAGCAGCTGCAGTCGGAGGCCGAGGCCGCCCGCGACAACGCGAGCAAGCTCGAGATCAGCATCCCGCCGGGCCCGCGCCTCGGCGACCAGGTCATCGAGGCGCAGCACCTCCGCAAGGGCTTCGGCGACCGGCTGCTGATCGAGGACCTCGACTTCTCGCTCCCCCGCGCCGGCATCGTCGGCATCATCGGCCCCAACGGCGCGGGCAAGACCACCTTGTTCCGCATGGTCGTGGAGGCCGCCACCGGCGGCACCGATGACAGCGCCCACCCTGACGACGGAACGCTCGTCATCGGCCCCACGGTCGACCTGGCCTACGTGGACCAGTCACGCGACTCCCTCGACGACAGCCGCACCGTGTACGAGGAGATCACCGACGGCCACGACGTGCTGGTGGTCGGCAACCGCGAGGTGAACGGCCGGGCCTACTGCGCCGGGTTCAACTTCAAGGGCTCCGACCAGCAGAAGAAGGTCGGCGACCTGTCGGGCGGCGAACGCAACCGCGTGCACCTCGCCAAGTTGCTGCGGCGCGGCGGCAACGTGCTGCTCCTCGACGAGCCCACCAACGACCTCGACGTGGACACCCTCCGTGCCCTCGAGGAGGCGCTCGAGTCCTACCCGGGCTGTGCCGTGGTGATCTCCCACGACCGGTGGTTCCTCGACCGCATCGCCACCCACATCCTCGCCTTCGAGGGCGACTCACAGGTGCGCTGGTTCGAGGGCAACTTCAGTGAGTACGAGGACTTCCGGCGCAAGGAGTTCGGCGCCGAGGCCACCCAGCCCCACCGCATCAAGTACAAGCCGCTCACCCGCTGAACCCCATGGATCCCCGCCTCGTCCGCCGCCTGGTGATCGTCGTCTTCGTCGGCGGCATCGCGGGCATGATCGTCGGCTCCATCGCGGACAACAACGGCACGGCGATCACCTTCGGGCTGATCACCGCGGTGGCGGCCATCTGCCTGATCCTCGTCACGTCCGTCGGCGCCACCGCCTCGGCGACGGTGACCTTCGACGAGGCCGAGGCAGAGGCCATGGAGCGGCGGATCCAGGCGCTCGTGGACGACGGGGCGGACGAGGACGAGCTGCGCGAGCTGGTGCGCCGCGCCGTGCTCCTCGGCCGTTCGGCGCGGCCCGCCATCCGCGCGCCCGCCGAGCACGACCCCGCCTGAGGACTGGGCCGTTCGGCCCATGCCGGGGCGAAAGGCTCAGCGCCGGGCGCCGATCGCCCGATGGAGTCCCATGGCCTCCAGCACCAGCGTCAGCTCCCGGCGGCGGAAGAACGCACCGGGCCCCAACAGCAGCCGCGCCGTGCTGCGCGACGTCGAGCCCGGCAGCAGCGTCGACTGCGCCCACTGCGGGGAACGGGTGAAGTTCCAGGCGAAGGTGCGCCACCGTCAGGTGATCTGCAACGTGTACGTCGACGGCCGGTGGGACCGCGTCGAGCACTTCCACTCCGACTGCTACGAGGTGGCCGGTCAGCCCCACGGCGACGTGGACACCACCCCGGTGGTGAAGGCACGGGCCCGGGCCGACCAGAACCCGGCCACCCCGGCTCCCTCACCGCGCGCCGCAGCCTCCTGAGCGTTACCGCCCTGGGCGCCGCAGCCTCCTGAGCCCCCGGCTCAGCCCAGCAGCTGCACCACCCGGGCGGCCTGCGCCGCCGCGTCACCGTCGTCCGGGCGCAGCACCAGCTCCGCCGCGAGGGGCGCCTCGTAGGGGTCGTCGATCCCGGTCATCCCCGTGAGCTCCCCGGCGCGGGCCCGCGCGTAGAGGCCCTTGGGGTCGCGCCGTTCGCACTCCTCCAGCGGAGTGTCCACGAACACCTCCACGAAGCGGAGGCCGGCCGCTGTCACCCTCGCCCGCACCGCGTCGCGGGCCGACCGGTACGGCGAGATCAGTGGCACCACGGCCACCAACCCGGCGTCCGCGAACAACAGCGCGACCTCCCCGACGCGCCGCACGTTCTCCCGGCGGTCCACCTCGGAGAAGCCGAGGTCCCCGTTGAGGCCATGACGCAGGTTGTCGCCGTCGAGGAGGTAGGCGGCACGGCCCGCAGCAACCAGGCGGCGCTCCACCTCCACCGCGACCGTGGACTTCCCCGACCCCGACAGCCCGGTGAGCCACACCACCACGCCCGACCCGCCGGTGACCCCGGTGCGGGCGGCGGCCGGGACCGCCCCGTGGTGCCAGACCACATCCGGCGAGGCGTCGCTCACGAGGGGGTGCCCAGGATCATCCCCGCGGCGACCGTGTTGTTCGTCGCCTCGTCGACCAGTACGAACGACCCGGTCTCGCGGTTGCGCCGGTACTCGTCGAAGAACAGCGGCTGGGTGACCCGCAGCCCGACCCGGCCGATCTCGTTGAGCCCGAGTGACGTGGCCGCCTCGTCGCGGTGGAGCGTGTTGACGTCGAGCCGGTAGTGCAGGTCGGTCACCATGGCCCGGGCCCACCGGGTGGTGTGCTTCAGGTGGTACTTCGCCCGGGGCGCGAGCGAACCGGCGTCGCTCATCCAGCACACCATCGCCTCGAGGTCCTGGCCCGCCGTCGGCCGGTTGTTCGGCCGGCAGATCATGTCGCCGCGGGAGACGTCGAGGTCGTCCTCGAGCCGGATCGTGACCGACATCGGCCCGAAGGCCTCCTCGACCGGTCCGGACGGTCCGTCGATCGCCGCGATCCGCGTGCTGAAGCCCGACGGCAGCACGACCACCTCGTCGCCCGGCTTGAACACACCGCCGGCCACCCGCCCGGCGTAGCCCCGGTAGTCGTGGAACTCGTCGGTCTGCGGCCGGATGACGTACTGCACCGGGAACCGGGCGTCGATCAGGTTGCGGTCCGAGGCGATGTGCACGCTCTCGAGGTGGTGCAGCAACGACGGGCCCTCGAACCAGCCCATGTTGGGCGACCGCCCGACGACGTTGTCGCCGTGCAGCGCGGAGATCGGGATGAAGGTGAGGTCGGCCACGTCGAGCTTGGTGGCGAAGGCCCGGAACTCCTCGACGATCTCGTCGAAGCGGGCCTCGTCGTAGTCGACGAGGTCCATCTTGTTCACCGCGAGCACCAGGTGCGGGATCCGCAGCAGCGACGCCAGGAAGGCGTGGCGGCGCGACTGCTCCTGCACCCCCTTGCGGGCGTCGATCAGCACGATGGCGAGGTCCGCGGTGGAGGCACCGGTGACCATGTTCCGCGTGTACTGCGTGTGGCCCGGGGTGTCGGCGATGATGAACTTCCGCTTGGGGGTGGCGAAGTAGCGGTAGGCCACGTCGATCGTGATGCCCTGCTCGCGCTCGGCCCGCAGGCCGTCGGTGAGCAGCGCGAGGTTCGTCCCCTCGAGGCCCATGCGCTCGCTCGCGTCCTCGACCGCCGAGAGCTGGTCCTCGAAGATCGACTTCGAGTCGTACAGGAGGCGGCCGATCAGCGTGGACTTGCCGTCGTCCACGGATCCCGCGGTGGCGAACCGGAGGAGCTCCATCAGACGTACCCCTCCCGCTCGCGGTCCGCTGTCCTGCTGCCGTCGACCGCGTGCATCAGAAGTACCCCTCCCGCTTCCGGTCCGCTGTCCTGCTGCCGTCGACCGCGTGCATCAGAAGTACCCCTCCCGCTTCCGGTCCGCTGCCCCTCTGCCGTTGCACCGGCGCATCAGAAGTACCCCTCCCGCTTCCGGTCC
>JBMOJH010000164.1:0-4705 GCA_049316905.1 Microthrixaceae bacterium
CGTGGTCGTCGGTGCCGTGCTCGGGGGTGTCAGCGGGGTGCCGGAGAGCAGCGCGGCGAACGATCCGGGCGCCGCCGTCACCCCGGAGCACAGGTTGTTCGCCACCGTCGACGGACCGCCGGCGCACGGGACGTCGCGGGCGGCGGACCACATGGCCAGACGGCCGAGGCCCACCGAGCGGGCGAACTCGGCGAGCTGGGCGGCGTCGGTGGTGTCGAACACCTCACCGGCCAGGTCGTTCTGGCCGATCATCGGCGTGGCGCCGAGTCCGGCCCACAGGGCGGCCTCGCTGCGAGCCGGCCACACCGACGCCAGCTGGGACTTCGTCGCGTTCAGCGCGTCGATCGCGTAGCGGCCCATGCGTCCTGCGGGCGACGGGGCCGCGCCCGCGCCGTAGTCCATGGTCATGAGGTTGACCACGGCCACGTCCACGCCGGCGGCCACGGCGGAACGCAGCAGCGCGACGCCGTCAGGAGTGAGGCCCGAGGGCAGCACGGGCAGCGTGTAGGAGACGGTGACCGGTCGGCCGTCGGCTCGCCCCGCGCCCTGCAGGTCGGCGACCGCCCGGTTCCGGCGGTCGACGCTCGTGCGGTCGGCGAGGGCTGCGCCCTCGATGTCGAAGTCGAGGTGGCGGATGCCGTAGCGGTCGACCACCTGCTGGTAGGCGGCCTGGGTGGCGGCCGCCGTGGGGCAGGCCACGGCGAGCTCGGTGTTCGCGGCCCCACCGAACGACACGATCAGGTCCCGGCCCGCGGCCCTCGCCGCCGCGATGTCCGTGGCGAGGTACGGACCGGTGACGTCGTAGTAGGTGCCCCACGACGGCCGGCAGCCCCCGCCGTCGACCACGAAGCCGAGCGTGGCACCTCCCCCGGCGGAGCTGAACGCTGCGAGATCCGGGGTGGGCCAGAGCGTGGCGTCGATGTAGGGCCGGAACGGCACCACCGGCGCGGCGGCCACGGCGCGGGCCGGGCCGATCGCCCATCCGCCGGCGAGCAGGGCCATCGCCAGGAGCCCGGAGGTGAACCGGGCCCGGCGGACGCGGGCGGGCGCGCCGGGGATCCGGGGTGGCGGGACCGGGGTGGCGACGGGCCGACAGGACCGGTTGCGTGTCGTTCGTTGCACCATCCCGACATGGATCGGCGGTGGGGCACGAACTTCTTGAGTGGTTCCCGTGCGGAACCGCTCCGTCCGCCGGCCGGGGTGGCTCAGCCCAACTGGCTCATCACCAGACCGTCGAGGATGTCGGCCTCCGAGACCAGCAGCTCCGGGTAGCCGAGGGTCCGCAGCATCTGCACCAGGACGCACATGCCGCCGACGATCACGTCAGCCCGGGCCTCCTCCAGCCCCGGGTTGTGGCGGCGGTCGGCGAGCGATTCGGTGGCGAGCGTGCGGAACACGTCCTCGGCCGCGTCCTTCGTGAGCACGAAGTGGTGGACCTTGTCGTGCTCGTGCTCCGCGAGCCCCTGCTCGACCGCCGCCGCCGTGGTGATCGTGCCGGCGAGCCCCACCAATCGGTTGCAGCTGGCCACCCGCGGCAGGGCACGCACCACGTCGTCGAGGTGCTGCTCCACCTCCGCGAGGCAGTTCGACAGCTCCTCGGGCAGCGGCGGGTCGTGCTCGAGGTGCTTCTCGGTCATCCGCACACACCCCATGTCGACCGAGATCGACCCCTCGAGCGTCCGGCTGCCGACGGCGAACTCGGTCGAACCCCCGCCGATGTCGACCACCAGGAACGGCCCGTCGAGCGGGTCGAGCTCCGCGGTGGCACCCCGGAACGACAGCTCGGCCTCCTCGGTGCCGCTCAGCAGCTCGGGTCGGGTGCCGAGGATCTCCTCCACGGCGTCGAAGAACTCGTCGCGGTTCTCCGCGTCACGTGACGCCGAGGTCGTTGCCATCCGCACCCGCTGCACGCCGTGGTCGTCCATGACCGTCCGGTACTCCCGGAGCACCTCGAGGGTCCGCTCGACCGCTGCGGGGTCCAGCCGGCCGGTGCGGTCGACCCCCTGGCCGAGCCGCGTGATGCGCATGAGCCGCACGAGCGGCCGGCCGCCGTCGGACACCAGCAGGCGAACGGAGTTGGTGCCGCAGTCGATGGCGGCGACGAGGTCGCTCATGGGGATGTCCTGTCCTCGGGGTCGGCCACGGGCGGACCGTACAACCGATCCTGCACCCAGCGGCCCACGGGGTCGTCGCCGCCGGCCAGGTACCAGGCGTAGTGGGCGTGGAGGCACTTCAGTCCCTGCCGGGTACCGCCCACGCCGCCGGTGGGCCGCGGACCCGGGTGACCGTCGGGGAGGCGGGCGTCGCGTTCGGCCGCGTACCGGGCGTGCGCGGCGGCCACCTCCGTGGGGTCGAGCTCGGCCTCGGCCCGCCGCACCCCGCCGGCGGCCTCGAGGGTGCCGATCCGCCGGTTCAGCCCCGGGTCGACCAGCCAGTAGCTCGTGGGCATCGGTGTGCCGTCGTCGAGCAGCGGGGCGTTGCGGATGACCACCGGCCGGCCCTCCGGCGAGCGCACCACCACCTCGAAGGCCCCCTGCGGCTCCCGCCCGAGGAGCTCCGCCACCGCGGCCCGGTCGTCGGGCGCGGCGGGGCTCACCCGAACCGGAGCTCGGCGCGGTGCACGCCGGCGATGATCCCGCTCGGTGTGCGGTCGACGGTGCCCGCCACCTCCACGGTGGAGAACCGCTCGGTGAGGGCCTCGAGCACCACCCGACCCTCCAGGCGGGCCAGCGCGGCGCCCACGCACACGTGCGGGCCGAACCCGAACGCCACGTGGTGGTTGGGCCGGCGCGCCACGTCGAGCCGGTCGGCGTCCTCGCCGAACTCGGCCTCGTCGCGGTTGGCCGAGGCGTAGAGCAGCAGGATCGGATCGCCGGCGCGGACCTGCTCCCCGCCGAGCTCGGTGTCGCCGGTGGCCGTGCGCATGAACGCCACCACCGGAGTGGTCCAGCGCAGCAGCTCCTCCACCGCGGTGGGGACCACCGAGGGGT
Organism: Microthrixaceae bacterium; assembly: GCA_049316905.1. GTDB lineage: Bacteria > Actinomycetota > Acidimicrobiia > Acidimicrobiales > Microtrichaceae > CAIPVR01. Next base: position 2,991 of record JBMOJH010000164.1, read on the forward strand.
CGTCACACAGCAGGGCCCACTGATCGGCCCGCTCGGCGAGGGCCACCATCCCGCCCGAGATCAGGTTCCGGGTGGTCTCGTTGCCGGCGATGAAGAGCTGGTTGACGATCACGAAGATCTCGTCGTCGGTGAGCCCCAGCGGTTCGCCGTCGTTGCCGACCGCCTCGATGAGGTCGGTGACGTAGTCCTCGCCCCGCTCGGTGCGGCGCCGGGCGATGTGCTCGCGCTGCATCCGCTCGGAGTCGGCCATGAGCTGGGCCCGTCGCTCGTCGGTGAGCGGCGCGGCGCCGGGGATCGCGGCGTCGGAGAACTCGAGGAAGGTGGGCCAGTCGTCCTCCGGCAGGCCCAGCAACGAGCAGATCATCATCAGCGGCAGCGGCGCCGCCAGGCCGTGGACGATGTCGACGGGCTCGCCCGAGGGCAGTGCGTCCACCAGCCGGGCCACCCGCTCGCGTACGCCCGGCTCGAGCGCCCGGATCCGCGACGGGCGGAAGCCGGTGGCGGTGGCCTGACGCAGCCGTGTGTGCTCCGGCGGGTCCATGTGCATCATCGTCGGCGGCGTCGGGTACTCGATGCCCACCTCCATGGCGAGGATGCCCTTGGCCGAGGAGAACCGCTCAGGGTCCCGGGAGACCGCCATCACGTCCGCGTATCGGCTGGCCACCCAGATCCCACCGGTCACCAGGTTGGGGTCCTCGTGCCAGACGAGGGGGGCCTCCGAGCGGAGGCGGGCGTAGTGCGGGAAGGGGTCACCGGCATAGAACGGATCGTTGAAGATCGGACCGGTGAGCTCCGGGGCGGTCGGCCGGTCGCTCATGGCGGCGGAGGATAGCGGCGCCGGACGGCCGCTTTCCCGGCACCCCGTATCGTGGCCGGATGGATCTGGGCATCGGTGGACGACGGGCGGCGGTCGCGGCGGGCACCGCCGGGTTGGGGCTCGGCACCGCCCGGGCCCTGGTGGCCGAGGGAGTGCACGTGGCGGTCTGCGGCCGCGACCCGGACCGACTCGCCGCGGCGGTGGAGGACCTCCGGGCCCGCGCCGCCGGCGGTGCCGTCGTCGCCGGGCTGGAGGCCGACCTCGCGTCGCCGTCGGCCGCCGCGGAGTTCGCCCGCGGCGCGGCCGAGGTGCTCGAGGGTCCGCTCGACATCGTGGTGCCGAACGCCGGCGGACCGCCGCCCGGCACCTTCGCGGACACCGACCTGGACGGCTACCGCGCCGCGCTCGAGACCAACTGCCTCGCCACGGTCGAGCTCTGCCGGGCCACCGTCCCCGGGATGCAGCAGCGCGGGTGGGGGCGGGTGGTGGCGATCACCTCGATCGGGGCGCGCCAGCCGATCGACTACCTCATGGCGTCCTCGACGGCGCGCGCCGCGACCACGGCGTTCCTGAAGGTGCTGTCGACCGAGGTGGCGCCCGACGGGGTGACGGTGAACAACCTCCAGCCCGGGCTGCACGCGACCGCACGGGTGCTCGAGATGTCGGAGGAGGCCACCGCGGAGAACCGTGCGGGGATCCCGGCCGGGCGGGCCGGCGACCCCGATGACTTCGGTGCCGTGGCGGCCTTCCTGTGCTCGCAGCAGGCGTCGTTCGTCACCGGCGTGGGCCTGCACGTGGATGGCGGCGCCTTCCGCGGCCTCCAGTAACCGCCCCCACCACCCGCTTTGTGATGCTGCTGACGACTCATGTGTCGTCAGCAGCATCACAGAGCCGGGGG
>JBMOJH010000165.1:0-4610 GCA_049316905.1 Microthrixaceae bacterium
CCCGGCGACGACGGGCTCGTCTCGGAGGAGCGCCTGGCCGCGCTCGTGGCGGTCGAGGGCTCCGCGGCCGAGGTGCAGCGCCGTTACATCGACTCGATGTCCGACGCGGACCGGTTGGCCGACCTCGCCGAGCAGCTCCAGCTGTCGTCGGACCCGCAGCTGCTCACCCTGCCGGTCGCGCTGCTCACGCTCACCAGCGCGCCGTACCTGCGCGGCGTCACCTTCCAGGGTGACCTGATCGCCGCCCTCGGCAACCCGGCCGGACCCGACGCGTCGCTCACCCGGTACCCGGCGAGCACCGAGCAGGCCTTCGACACCGGGCGCTACCTCGCCGACGAGCCCGTGACTCCGGTGGCCGTCCCACCGGCGGACGGCACCGTGGTGCGGTCCGGGCGGTTCGGGCAGTTCCTGCTCACGCTCCTGATCCGGGAGGGCCTCGCGCTCGACCGCGTGGACCCCGCCACCTCCGGGTGGGCCGGCGACTCGTACGTCACCTGGACCAGCGGCACCGCCTCCTGCCTCCGCCTCGACACCCGCACCGACGACGTGGCCACGGCCGACACGCTCGCCACGGCACTCGCCGACTGGGCGGCCCGACGCGCCGGAGCCGCGGTGGAGCGGCCCGACCCCACTACGGTCAGGGTCACCACCTGCGCCGGATGAGGTGCGGCGGCCATCACCCATCAACCGAAGGAACCCGCCATGCTGCTTGCCGACGTCTCCCTGGGCGACCTGCTCTGGACCACCATCGCCATCTTCTTCATGGTGATCTACTTCATGATCCTGTTCAGCGTCCTCGCCGACCTGTTCCGGGACCATGACACGAGCGGGTTCGTGAAGTTCCTCTGGATCCTGTCCTTCATCGTGTTCCCGTTCCTCGGCCTGTTCATCTACCTGATCGTGCGCGGCGGTGGCATGGCCAAGCGCCAGATGGAGGCGCAGGCCAAGGCCCAGAAGGACTTCAACCAGTACGTCCAGCAGGTCGCCGGGTCGTCGGCCGGCACCCCGGCCGAGCAGATCACCCAGGCCAAGCAGCTCCTCGACTCGGGCACGATCTCCCAGCAGGAGTTCGACGCCATCAAGGCCAAGGCCCTCGCCTGAGCCGACCCGTCACGCACACGTGAGCGACGACAGGCCCCGGAGCGCCGCCGAACTGGCGGCACGGCTCCGGGGCCTCGTCGTCCATGCCGTCGGGAACCTGGTCGACCGCCACGCCCCCGGCTTCCTGCTCCCCCGCACCTGGGGCGGCCACCCCGTGGAGCCCGACGTGGCCGCGGACCTGGTCTTCACCCTCGGCCACCTGCACGACGGCGGCGTGCAGGAACTCGGCGGCACGCCGCTGCCGCACGCGCTCCGCACGGTGCTGCGCCACATCGACGGGCGACGCACGCACACCTTCTTCTCGTACCGGGTGGCCGAGACCGTCGCCCGGTTCGGGCCCTGGGACCGCAACGAGCTCCTCGGCCCGCTCACCGACGACGAGCGCCGCAACGTCGCCGAGGCCTGCGACTCCTCGGAGTGGATCCCCCTGCTCGACGAGCAGATCCTGCCGCTCAACTACGCCTCCGTGCTCGCCCGGTGCGAGGCCGCCCGGGACGCCCTCGGCCTACCGGTGGAGCCCGGCCGGGTGGACGACCTCCTCGAGCGGGCCCGCTCCGTGCTGGCCGCGAACCCCGCCCGGTTCCTCGACGACTCGAACCACGGCGTGGGCCGCTACGACATCTACACCGCGGACGTCTGGCTGTTCACCGAGACGATGGCGGAGCGCCTCGAGCCCCTGTGGTCCGAGGGGTTCGCCACCGCGGTGGACCTGGTGGAGGCCGCGCTCGCGGATGACGGCACCGCCGTGGCCTGGGGCCGATCGACCGGCTCGCTCGGCGGCGCGCTGACCGTCGAGCTCGCCGCCGCCGCCCTCGCCCGCGGCGTGGGTGACGATCCGCGGCGCTGGCTGGCCCGTGGCATCCGGGCCACGGACTCGATGCCGCGCTGGTTCACGAACGGCGTGGTCGACGCGCACCGCCACCGGTCGCCGTACGAGTACCGCGGACCGTTCCGGCGCCTGCAGCTCACGCTCGACCTGCTCGGCAAGCTCGCCTGGGCGGCCAACGAGCTCGACGGCCTCCCGGGCGGCGGACCGGAACCCGTGGCCGACCACGAGCTCGACTCCCCGCTCGACCGGTTCATCCCCTTCGAGCAGGGCAGCCGTGCCGGGGTCTGGGCGCGACGCGACCGGACCGGCGCGACCGTGGTGCCGTTCGTGGGGGCCACGAGGTCGGACTACCTGGCCGCACCCCGGGCACCGGGCCGCTACGAGGTGCCGGTGGACTCCGAGCTGGCGTGCTGGGTGCCGATGGCGTGGGTGGGTGACCGCCGGATGGTCCCGTCCGGCCGGCCGGTGACGCTCGAACACCGCCAGGGGACGGTGACCGCCACCTGGGACGGTCTGCGCTCGGGCGCCGAGCTCGACCCCCTCCCGACCGATGCGGACGTCGCCGGGACCGTCACCGGCACCTGGACCGCGATCGGCCGGGCACTCGAGGTGCGCTGGGACCTCGACCTGCGGCCGGCGGAGGACCGTCCGATGCGCGCCCTCACGCACCTGGTGCCCGAGCGGGCGGACCGGCCCCTCCGGGTGGAGTGGCGAGTCCGGGGCGCCGAGGCGACCGCGGACCGGGTGCTGGTCGACGGCATGGCGGAGTGGCGTTCGTTCTGGTCGACCGCGTCGCACGTGCACCAGCTCGACGTGACCCCCGTGCCGCGCCACACGGTGGTGCTGACCGTGGAGCCCAAGCTGCGGGTCGCGTCCAGCGCCCACGGCCACCACTACCACCGCAGCCTCTACGGGCCGCTCGCCGGGCACGTCTGGGACCGGCCGTCGCCGTGGGGTCCCCTCGGCGACGGGTCGGTGGATCCCGACACCGTCGACCTCTTCCACCTGCACTGGCCCGAATGGGTGGCGTTCGACGACGAGGGGACCCACCGCGCGGTGATCGAGGACCTGTCGGCCCGCCGCGTCCCGGTGGTGTGGACCGCCCACAACCTCACGCCGCACGACCGCCGGCCCGAGGTCTACGACCCCATCTACCGCCGGTGGAACGAGGCCGCGGCGGCGGTGATCCACCACTCGCACGTGGGTCGGGAGCGGTTCCTCGCGCGCTACGGACCCGGTGGCGAGCGCACCCGCCACGTGGTGATCCCCCACGGGCACTTCGGCGGCCTGTGGGCCGACCACCGCCCCACCCGCACCGAGGCGGAGGCCGCGCTCGGCCTCGAGCCGTGCGCGTTGCGGGTGGGCCTCGTGGGTGCGCCGCGGGCCGACAAGGACGTGGTGGGCTTCCTGCGTGCCGCGGCCCGCTCGTCGCGCGCGGACCTGCAGGTGGTGTGCTGGTCGCTGCTCGGCGAGGAGGTCGCCGAGGTGCCCGACGATCCGCGCCTCGCGGTGGCCGAGCCCTACGTGATGGTCGACGACGCGACCTACGCGCTGCGCCTCGCGGCCTGCGACGCGCTGGCCCTACCGTTCGACCCCGCGGGCGACATGGCCGCCACCGGCACGGTGTTCGACGCCATCGGCACGGGCCTGCCCGCGTTGTGCAGCACGTGGGACTACCTGGCCGAGGTGCTCGGCGACGCCGCGGTGGTCGTGGGCGACGGGCCGGAGGAGATCGCGGCCGCACTCGACGCGCTCGATGCCGATCGGCTCGACGTGGCTCGCGGCGTGCTGCTCCTGCGGCGCGACGAACTGGTCTGGGACCAGGTGGCGGCCCGAACCCTCGCCCTGTTCGAGGACACCCTGGACCTCGACGCCGGCTAGGTCGGGGCCCCACCGGCCGCGGCGAGCACCCCACGCAGCACCGCTGCCTCGCGGGCGAGCACGGCGGGGTCGTCACCGGGGAGGAACTCGAGGAACGCCCCCCTCGGCGCGCCGGCGGGCACGGCGACGCCCGCGCCGAGCGCCACCCGGACCCGGTCGACCCAGCGGTCGCGGCCGCGCTCGAGCGGGTGGCGCGAGCCGTCGGGCTCCCAGTCGTAGACGTGCAGGTGGGCCAGCCGCGGGGCGAGTGCGCCGAGGTCGGCCCGCTCCCGGTCGGGGTCCGTGGGGTCCCAGTACGGGGGCTGCCACGCGGTGAGGCACGCAGGGGAACCGATCGCTTCCAGCAGGCGGACCGCGCCGGCGGCCGAGGCGGTCGGCGTCCCGCCGTGGAACTCGAGCACGAGCAACAGGTGCCGCGAGGTGGCCGCGGCGGCCACGCGGCGGCCGGCCGCCACCACCGCGTCCCAGTCGGCACCGTCGGCATCGGGCTCCACCCCGAGGCCACCCCAGACGCGCACCCAGGGGGAGCCGAGCGCGACCGCCGTGTCGAGCACGCCGTCGATCCGTGCGGCGGGAGCACCGGCGGTGGCGTCGTCGAGGAACAGGTACGAGCCGTACGAGAGCACCGCCAGCCCCGCGTCCTCGGTCAGCCGCCGCACCCGCTCGGCCGCGACGACCTCCCCGGGCGGGACGTGCACGTCACCACCCCATTCCAGGACCTCGACCCCCGCGTCGGCGGCGAGCCGCACCACCTCCGGCGGGTCGAGGGACCGGAGGGTCACGGTGCACAGGCCCGGCA
>JBMOJH010000166.1:0-4460 GCA_049316905.1 Microthrixaceae bacterium
CGTCGAGTGCCCGCTGCAGGTACTCCATGAGACAGCCGCGCCCGTGGGCGTAGCTGCGCATGAGCGCGGCCTCGGCCGAGCGCACCGCCCGCAGCTCGTCCCAGTGGACGTCGTCGAAGGTCCAGTCCGCGGGACCCCGCACCCAGCCGCCTTCCACCCGCCGGACGGCGTCGTCGACCGCGAGCAGCTTGAGCAGTGCCTCCAGGCGACCGCGCCGCACCGCGGTGGCGCCCTCGAGCTGCACCACCGAGCGCGGGGTGTCGGGGTCGAGCGCCGCCAGGACGCGTTCGGCGTCGCGCGGGTCGGGGATGGAGGCGGTGGCGAACCAGTCCCACAGCCGCTCGTCGGCCTCCGAGGGCAGCAGTACGGCGACGGCGTCGTCGAGCGCGCGCCCGGCGCGGCCCACCTGCTGGTAGTAGCTCACCGGGCTCGAGGGGGAGCCGACGTGCACGCAGAAGGCGAGGTCGGGTTTGTCGTAGCCCATGCCGAGCGCCGAGGTGGCCACCACCGCCTTGAGCTCGTTGCGCCGCAGCCGGTCCTCCACCGTGGCCCGGGCGTCGGCGTCGAGGGAGCCGGTGTAGGCCGCGACCTCGTGGCTCCGCTCGGCGAGGAACCCGGCGAGGCGCTCGGCCTCCGCGACGGTGAGGCAGTAGACGATCCCCGACCCGGGCACCTCCCGGAGCGCACCGTCCACCCAGGCGTAGCGCTCGAGGGCCGACAGGCCGGGCACCACCTCGAGGCGCAGCGACGGGCGGGCGAGCGTGCCGCGGAGCGTCACGGTGCCCTCGCCGAGCTGACGGGCCACGTCGGCGGTGACGCGCTCGTTCGCCGTGGCGGTGGTGGCGAGCACCGGGGTGGAGGGGCCGAGGCGCACGAGCACCCGGGCGAGGCGCTGGTAGTCGGGCCGGAAGTCGGACCCCCAGTCCGAGATGCAGTGCGCCTCGTCGACCACCACCAGGCCGCACCGGTCGACGAGCCGGTCGAGCTGGGAGGAGAACGAGGGGCTGGCCAGGCGCTCGGGGCTGATCAGGAGCACGTCGAGCTCGTCGGCGGCGAGGCGGTCGAGCACCGCGGACCATTCCTCCACGTTGGACGAGTTGACCGTGGCGGCGGCGAGGCCCGCGCCCGACGCCGCGGCCACCTGGTCGCGCATGAGGGCGAGAAGGGGTGACACCACGAGCGTGCAGCCCGCGCCCTGCTCGCGCAGCGCACGGGTGGCCGCCCAGTAGACCGCCGACTTGCCCCACCCGGTGGCCTGCACCACGAGCACCCGTGCCGCGGGCTCGAGCAGCTCCGCCACGGCCCGCACCTGGTCGTCGCGGGGGACCGCGCCCTCGGGGGCCATCGTGTCGAGCACGGCCTGCAGGGCGAGTGCGGCGCGGGCGGTGGCGGCGGGGGCGGTGGTGCTCACCCCGGCATCCTCCCGCAGGCCACCGACACCGTCGACGGGTACCGCTGCCCGCTCCGGCGCACCGGGCCGAGGTCACGTAGGCTGCGGGCCGCAACCGGCCGCCGAGGGGCGGACCGCGACCGGCTGCGGCGACCACACCGGTGACGAACATGGACTCCTGGCCCCTGGCCGGTCGTGAGGCGCTGCTCGGCGAGGCGGAACGGGCCCTCGCCGCGGGCAGTTCCGTCCTCGTCACCGGGCCGGCCGGCATCGGGAAGTCGCGGTGGTGCCGGGAGCTCCTGAACCGCCTCGAACCTCCGTACCGCGTGGAGCGTGTGCAGGCCGGCCGTGCCACCTCCGGGATCCCGCTCGGGGCGTTGTGGTCCCTCGACCTGGAGGGCGGCGAGAGCCCGTCCGTGGGCGCCATGGCGGCGGCGGCGACAGCACTGTTGGCCATGGCGGACACCGGGCGTCTGGTCATCGGCGTCGACGACGTCGACCACCTGGACCCGGTGTCGGCCGTGGTGCTCGCCGACGTGCTCCGTTCCGATCGCGCGGTCGCCGTGTTCAGCTGCCGGGAGCGGGCGTTGGGGGGCTCCGGCGACCCGCTCACCGTGTGTCTGGACGCGGGACCCATCGAGACGTTCGAACTGGGACCCCTCGAGGAGTCGTCGGTGGCGGAGCTGCTCGAGGCCGTGCTCGACGGGCCGGTGGACGGCGCGGCGGTGCGGCGGCTCCATGAGCTCTCGGGCGGCAACCCGCTCCTCCTCCGGGAGGTGGTGCACAGCGCGCGCGCCGGTGGGGAGCTGGAGCAGCGGCGGGACTGGTGGTACCTGGCCTCGTCGCCGCGTCCCACCGCGGCACTCGTGGACCTGGTCCGGGCGCGGATGGACCATCTCGACCCCCCGGCGGCCGAGGCACTGGAGTGCCTCGCGCTGACCGGGCCGGTGGAGTTGGCGGTGCTGGAGGCCATGGGCTCCGGGTCGGCGGTGGAGCAGCTCGAGGAGAGCGGCCTGGTGGACGTCCGCGGAGTCCCGCCCGTGGTGGGGCTGGCCCACCCGCTCTACGGCGACGTCGCGGTGGACCGCCTCACCGTGAGCCGCAGGCGGCGGCATGTCCGACGCCTCGCCGACGTCCTCGCCGAGGCTCCCTCGGGGCGGTACTCGTTGGCGGTCGCGAGCTGGATGCTCGAGGGTCACCTCGACCCGGACCCCGACCTGTTGCTGAGGTCGTGCCGACGGCTCCGCGGCATCGACGACGCGCAGGCGGCGAGGTTCGCACGGGCGTCGATCGAGGCCGGCGGCGGCGCCCGTGCCGCGCTGGCTCTGGGGGAGGCACTCGTCGACCTCGGTGACGGCGAGTCGGCCGTGGCGGAGCTGGCGTCGGTCGATCCGGAGTTGCTCCCCGAGGCGGACCGGGTGCGCATCGTCCTCGGCCACGTGGCGACGCTGGCCTGGCTGCGGCACGACCTCGACGGGGCCCTCCGGGTGCTCGAGGAACTCGGGGCCGACCTCGCTCTGCCGTCGGCGCGGGCCGAACTGCACGCGGTGGCCTCGGGGGTGAACGTGTTCGCCGGGCGGCTCGACCGGGCCATGGAGGAGGTCCGGCGTGCCCGCTCGTGCGGGACCCTGCAGGATTCGGCACGTTCCATGGTGGTCCTGACGGAGCTCGCGGTGGCCGGGTTGGAGGGCCGCCGGGACCTCCTCGAGCCGCTGATCGCCGAGGTCGACTCGATGATCGCGGGTCTCTTCCTCGCCGAGCCGAAGTCGGCGCTGCGCCTCGGCATGGCTCTCATGATGGCGCGCATCCTCGCGTTGGCCCCCGGTCCGCTCGAGGATCACGGCGGCGAGGTCTACGAGCTCGGGGTGGCGCTCGACGTGCCGCTCGTGCGGTGCGCCGGCGCGATCGGCCTCGGGGTGGCCGCCATGTTGGCCGGGCGCACGGCGACCGCCGAGCGCAGGCTCCGCGAGGCCGTTGCGGTGGGGGAGCAGCCGCACTTCGGATTCGTCCCCTACGCGTCCGATCTCGCCGTGATCTGCTCCTCCCGTCGGGAGTCCGGCCCCCACCCCGCCGAGGATCCGATGGACGCCAGCTGGGACGGCCAACGGATGCCGTTCTTCGAGCCGGAACGCCTGCGGGCGGGGGCACGCCGTGAGTACGCGCGCGGCCGGACCTCGGCCGCGGTGGACCGGGCCCGGGCGGCCGCCGGGTTGGCCGCACGTCGGGGCCAGCTGGTCTTCGAGGTTCTCGCCCTGCACGACCTGGCGGAGTACGGGTGCGCCGCTGACGTGGCCGACCGCCTCGCGGAGCTGGCGCCCACGTCGGCACTGGCGGCGGCGGCCGCCGCCCGGGCCGCTGCCCTCGGGCGGGCGGACCCCGAGGGCGTGCTGTCCGCCGCCGCAGCCTTCTCGGAATGTGGATTCCCCCTCGACGCCGTCGTGGCCGCCCGGGAGGCGGAGCGCCTCGCCCGCGCCGACGGTCGACCCGGACTGGCGCTGAGCGCGGCCGCGGCGGCGGGGGAGTACGGGGCGTCGTGCGAGGCGTTGCCGACGGCGACCTCGGACCCGGTGGGCGAGCTGCTCACGCCACGCGAGCGGGAGGTGGCCACGCTCGCGGCCGAGGGCCGCCGCGACGCCGAGATCGCCGAGGAACTGTTCCTCTCGGTCCGCACGGTCCAGACCCACCTCGCCCGCGTGTACGGCAAGCTCGGGATCTCGGGCCGCAAGGAGCTCGCGGGCCTCCTGCGCAGTCCGGCGGGACCGCCCGCCGGAATTGCGTAGTCACCTACGTACGCCGGGGAGCCGGTCCGTTCGTACCGTGCGCACGGGCGACCGGACCCGGTCGCGCCGAGTCAACGATCCGTCCAGGGGGTCATCGTGCGACTGCGCAAGCTCACCATTCGTGTGTCACCATCCCGGTCAGACGTCGGCCGCCGAGGGGGCGGGCCGCGCCCGGCGGGACAACTGGGGCGAACCATGGGGATGACACGTCGTGTCGCGTTCGGCGTGCTGGCCGTGGCGGTGTTGGCGGTGGCGGCCTGTGCCGCACCGATGCCACCGCCACCGCCGGC
>JBMOJH010000167.1:0-4412 GCA_049316905.1 Microthrixaceae bacterium
GAGCACCTGTCGCACCACGCGGACGTGACCTACTTCTCGCCGGCGTCGAAGAAGCTGCTGTCCGCGGCGGGGACCAGCGCCGTGGCGTATCCGTTGTGCACGGTCGTGGCGGGCCGCAGGTGGGCGACGGCGTTCACCACGGGGATGATCGGTACGTACTTCGCGTACGAGGTGATGCACCGGCGGATCCACACCCATCCGCCGCGCTCGGCCTACGGCCGTTGGGCCCGGCGCAGTCACCTCCACCACCACTTCGGCGCGCCGATGCGGAACCATGGCGTGACGAGCAACGTCTGGGACCGGATGTTCGGTACCTACGACGATCCCGGGGTGGTGACCGTGCCGGCGCGCATGGCGCCGGCCTGGCTGGTGGATGCCGCCGGCGACGTGCTTCCCGAGCACGCGGCCGACTACGTGGTGAAGGGGAGCTCCCGCCCCGACCCGGCTCGCAGCAGGCAGGACCGCGTGGACGCGTTCGCGAACGCCGCCCCGTCGGCCTGAGCTGCGCGCTCCCGCGCGTCCGGCGCGGTCGGGCCGATCAGCGCGGTCAGGCGGCGGCAGTCTCCGAGGGACCGCGGTCCTCCTCCGGGGTCGGGACCTCACCGGGAAGGTTGCGCGTGGCGATCAGCGACGCCAGCGCGAGCACTGCGGCGATGAGGAGCCCGGTCTTGAGCGAGTTGAGCTGGGCCTGCTCGTAGTCGTCGACGATCGCCGCGGTGGTCTCCTTGTCGAGGCCCGCATCGGTGGCCGCGGCCTCGATCTGGTCGGCGGAGACGAAGTCCACGCCCGACTCCACCGCGGTGGTGACCTGCTGGGCGACCTCGGGGCTGATCCGCTCGTCCTCGACGATCTTGGTGACGAACACGCTGGTCAGACCCACGAGCACGATCGCGCCGATCAGGGCGACGCCGAGCGACGAGCCGAGCTGCTGGCCGGTGTACTGCAGGCCGCCGGCCTCACCCCGGCCCGAGGCGTCCACCGAGGACTGCACCACGTTGCCCAACTGCGACACGATCAGCCCCATACCCACGCCGAGCACGGCCATCGAGACCGCGAAGCCAGCGTCGTTGAGCTGCGGTTGGACGGTGGCGAGCAGCAACAGGATGGCGGCGACGGTGGTGAGCAACCCCGCCCGCTCGATGGTGCGGACCGAGAACCGGGCCGACAGCCGGGAACCCGCGGCGGAGAAGGCGAACATCGTGATCGAGATCGGCAGCATCTTCAGGCCGGTGTGGAGGGCGTCGAGGCCGATCACGAGCTGCAGGTACAGCGGCACCACGAAGAAGACGCCCATGAGGATGAGGTTCTGGGTGAAGAGCCCGATGAGTCCAGCGCGGAGGGGCAGCACGGCGAACAGGTCGAGGTGGACCAGCGGGTCCCGCCCGGTGTTCTCCCGGTGGCGCTGCCAGGCCACGAAGGCCCACAGCAGCAGCGCGCCACCGATGGTGAGGAACACGGCGAGCGAGAACCCCAACGGCTCCACCGGTGAGTTCTTCGGCCGGATGAAGCCCCACGAGCTCGACTGGAGCACACCCAGCACCACGGCGCCCAGACCGACCGCGGAGAGGACCGATCCGAGTCCGTCGAGGCGCGGGACCGGGCCCTCTCGGAGGGCGTCGCCGACCCTGGGGCTCACGAGCAGAATGAACAGCACCAGGACGACCTCGCCCACGAAGACCACGCGCCACGACAACTCGGTGGTGGCCCACCCGCCGAGGATCGGGCCGATCGCGATGCCGGCGCCCGCCACACCGCCGATCACGGCGTACGCGGCCTTGCGTCGGGCGCCCTCGAAGTTGCCGGCGATCAGCGCGGCAAGCGCGGGGAGCACCAGCGCGGCGCCGATGCCCTCGAGGATCGACCACCCGAACGCGAGCATCGCCACCGACTGGGACACCGCCGTGACCGCGGAACCGCACGCATAGATCACGAGGCCGATCCGGAAGGCCCGTCGGCGGCCGATGATGTCGCCGATCTTGCCGCCGGTGAGCATCAGCATCGCCATGACGAGGCAGTACAGGGTGATGACGGCCTGGATCGTGGTGACGTCGGTGTCGAAGTCCGCCACGAGCTGGCTGATCGACACGTTCATCACCGACTGGTCCAGGACCATGACGAACTGGGCGGTGGCCAACGCCACCAGTGCCCATCGCTTCATCCGTTCGTCCCTCCGTCGGTCGTCCGGCCGGTCGTCGCGGGTTCCCGCCACCCCCGCCTCGCGGGGAGGTTGCTGCGCCCGACAACGAGCACGCCTGTCTAGCGCGGAACGACGGTGACGCGTCCCGAGCGGGCGGCTCGGAGGTTCAGCCGACGACCCCGTACTGGAGGGCCCGGCCGGCGTGGTGGAGCTCCCTCGCTGCCCCGACGACGTCGTCGGCGAGGGGCGATCCGGCGCGGAGCAGCAACGCCCACGCCTCGGCGAGGACCCCCTCGGCACCGGTGGTCCGCCCCCTCGGCGGACCGGGCTCCGGTGCGCCGACGGGCCGTTCCCCAGCTGTTCCGGCACCGAGGGCGTCGAGGGTGGAGGTGAACACGGGGATCTCCTCGGGGTGCTGCGTGCTCGGGGCCACCGGTCGGACCCTTCCCGACCGGCCGGCGGCCCACGACCTTCAGTGGCCTCCTGCGGGTCCGGATCGGACGGCGCGTGGCCACGGACACGTGACGGCAGGAGCGGGGGCAACGCTCCTGCCGTCAGCGGCCCCCTGGGGGCCGGGGGACGGGGTCGTCGGCCCATCAGGGGCGCGGTGCACCCCGACGGACGGCCGGCAACGGGCGGAGGACGCGCGACGGAGGACCTTCTCGAGGCGAAGGGGGAGCTCGGTGTCCATGGAACCTCCGGGTACGTGCAGCGGTGACGCGCACGCCGTCGGGTTCATGGACGGCGACGACCCGGCAGGTTCTGTGCCGGGCGATCGGTGCACTCGGCAACCTACGCCGGACCCCTTCTACCCGCAAGCGGTTCCTTCAGGGGCGCCGTCGCGTGCCCGGGGAACGCTCGCCGGCAGCGCCGAGTGGCAGCCCGCGCGTTGGTCGTCCCGCGCCGCGACCACACGCGAGGCTGTCGGGATGACCGCGCCGATCACACCGCCCGACGATCCGCTCGACCTGCTCAGGACGCGGAGCTACGTGGTGTTGTTGGTCTTCGGTGCGCTGATCGGTGCACCGGTCGCCGCCATCGCCTACGGCTTCCTGAAGGTGGTCGACGAGGGTCAGGCCTGGTTGTTCCAGGACCTGCCGTCGCTCGTCGGCCTCGACCCCACACCGGTCTGGTGGCCGCTCCCGGTGCTGGTGGTCGCCGGGCTGCTGGTGGCGCTCGCGATCGAGCGTCTTCCCGGGACCGGGGGGCACGAGCCCTCGGCGGGACTGTCCGCCACGGGCACGCCGACGGGCGCCGAACTGCCGGGCGTCGCCGTGGCCGCCTTCGTCACGCTGGCCTTCGGTGCGGTGCTCGGTCCGGAGGCCCCGCTCATCGCCATCGGCGGCGGCCTCGCCGCCCTCGCCGTGCACCTGGTCAAGCGCGACGCGCCCGCGCAGGCGACCGTGGTCATCGGGGCGGCCGGCAGCTTCGCGGCGATCAGCACGCTGCTCGGCTCGCCGATCGTCGGCGCCTTCCTGCTCATGGAGGTCGCGGGGCTCGCCGGACCGATGATCGGCGTGGTGCTCGCGCCGGGGCTGCTGGCGGCGGGCATCGGCTCCCTGGTGTTCCTGGGACTCAACAACATCACCGGGTGGGGCACGTTCTCGCTCGGGGTGCCGGAGCTGCCGCCGTTCGAGTCGATCCAGGGCAGCCAGTTCCTGTGGGCCATCGCGATCGGTCTGATCGGTGCGGTGCTCGGATCCGTCATCCGCACGGGTGCTCGCCGGCTCCAACCGCTGGTCGAGCACCGCCGGTTGGTGTGGACGCCGCTGCTCGGCGCCGGCGTGGCGCTGTGCGCCATCGTCTTCCACCAACTGAGCGACCGCGGTGTCGATCAGGTCCTCTTCTCCGGGGAGAACGCGCTGGCGCCGCTCATCCAGAGCGCCGATTCGTGGACGGTGGGCGCGCTGGTGCTGCTCGTGGTCACGAAGTCACTCGCCTACGCGTTCTCGTTGAGCAGCTTCCGCGGCGGCCCGACGTTCCCCGCGATGTTCATCGGCGCCGCGCTCGGCGTGGCGCTGTCTCACCTGCCGGGCCTGCCGATGGTGGCCGGTGTCGCGATGGGCGTCGGCGCCATGGCGGTGACGATGCTGCGCCTGCCGCTGACCTCGGTGCTACTGACGGTCCTGTTCCTGCAGTCCGACGGGGTGACGTTGATGCCGCTCGTGATCGTCGCGGTGGTCGTGGCCTACGTGGCCTCGGTCCGGCTGACGCCGCCGGCAGTGGCGCCGGACAAGGCTGCTCCGGCCCCGCCGGTCTCGGCCGCCTGACGACA
>JBMOJH010000168.1:0-4375 GCA_049316905.1 Microthrixaceae bacterium
TCGCTCGCCCGCCTGCGCCTCGACGCCGACGAGCTGGAGCGCTTCACCCACCAGCTGGCCGACATCCTCGGCCACGCGGCCGACCTGGAGGCCCTCGACCTGGCGGACGTGGAGCCGATGGCGCACCCCATCCCGATGGTCAACGTGCTGCGGGCCGACGTCCCGGGCGCCCTGGTGGACCGTGCGGAGGCGCTCTCGCAGGCGCCTGCTGCGGAGGACGGGCAGTTCCGCGTGCCGCCGGTGCTGGGGGAGGCGCCGTGAGCGCCGCCGGCACCGACGCCCGTTCGATCGCCGCCGAGGTCCGTTCCGGGTCGCGCTCCGCGTCGGAGGTGCTCGAGGAGCATCTCGCCCGGATCGCCGGGCGTGAGGAGGAACTGCACGCCTTCAACCACCTCACCGAGGACGCGGCCCGGGCGGCCGCGGCCGCGGTGGACGCAGCGGTCGCCGCGGGGGAGGACCCCGGTCCGCTCGCGGGCGTGCCGGTGGCGCTCAAGGACAACCTCTGCACCCGTGGGGTGCCCACGACCTGCTCGTCGCGGATCCTCGAGGGCTGGTGCCCGCCGTACGACGCCACGGTCGTCACCCGCCTGGCGGCCGCCGGTGCGGTGGCGGTGGGCAAGACCAACCTCGACGAGTTCGCGATGGGGTCCTCCACGGAGAACTCCGCCTTCGGGCCCACGCGCAACCCGCACGACCCCACCCGCGTGCCCGGCGGGTCCTCGGGCGGTTCGGCCGCCGCGGTGGCCGCCGGGTTCGCACCGCTGTCGCTCGGCTCCGACACCGGCGGGTCGATCCGCCAGCCCGCCGCGCTGTGCGGCGTGGTCGGCGTGAAGCCCACCTACGGGCTCGTGTCGCGCTACGGACTCGTGGCGTTCGGCTCGTCGCTCGACCAGATCGGCCCCTTCGCCACGACCGTCACCGACGCCGCGCTCGCGTGCGAGGTGATCGGCGGCCACGACCCCGCGGACTCCACCTCCTTGCCCGAGCCGTTCCCGGAGGTCACGCCCCACCTCGACGACGGGGTCGACGGCCTCCGCGTCGGGATCATCACCGAGATGATGGGGGAGGGGATCGCCCCTGACGTCGCCGCCCGGGTGCGCGCCGCCGCCGAGGCGCTCGCCGCGGCCGGGGCGACGGTGGAGGAGGTCTCGGTCCCCGCGGTCACCTACGGGCTGTCCGCCTACTACCTGGTGGCGCCCGCCGAGGCGTCGTCGAACCTCGCCCGCTACGACGGCGTGCGCTACGGCAACCGGGTGGACGCGCCGACCGCCGGCGAGATGATGGAGGCCACCCGCACCGCCGGCTTCGGCGACGAGGTGAAGCGGCGCATCATGCTCGGCACGTACGCGCTGTCGGCGGGCTACTACGACGCCTTCTACGGCAAGGCGCTCAAGGTCCGCACCCTGATCCGCAACGACTTCGACGCCGCGTACGGTCGGTTCGACGTGTTGCTCTCGCCCACGTCGCCCACCACCGCCTTCCCCCTCGGCGCCAAGGTCGACGACCCGCTCACCATGTACCTGAACGACGTCTGCACCATCCCCACGAACCTGGCGGGCCACCCGGCGATGTCGGTCCCCTACGGCGCCGGCGACGACGGGCTGCCGGTGGGCGTGCAGGTGCTCGCCCCCGCCCGCGGCGAGGTGGCCATGTTCCGCACGGCGGCCGTGCTCGAGGGGAGCCTCCGATGACCGGGATCGACCTCGACCGCTGGGAGGTGGTGATCGGCCTGGAGGTCCACGCCGAGCTCGCCACCCGCACGAAGTTGTTCAGCGCGGCGCCCAACGAGTTCGGCGGCGAGCCGAACACCCACATCGACCCGCTCACGCTCGGGCTGCCCGGGTCGCTCCCGGTGCTCAACGAGCACGCCGTGGAGCTCGCCATCCGGGTCGGCCTCGCCCTCAACTGCACCGTGCAGCGGTCGGTCTTCGCCCGGAAGAACTACTTCTACCCGGACCAGCCGAAGAACTACCAGATCTCCCAGTACGAGCTCCCCATCAACGCCGAGGGGTGGCTCGAGCTGCCGTCGGGCCAGCGGGTGGGCATCGAACGGGCGCACCTGGAGGAGGACACCGGCAAGTCCACGCACGTGGGTGGCGGTGGTCGCATCCACGACGCCCAGTACTCACTGGTGGACCTGAACCGGGCCGGCGTGCCCCTGCTCGAGATCGTGGGCAAGCCCGACCTGCGCAACGGAGAGGAGGCCCGCGCCTACGTGTCGGAGCTCCGGGCGATCCTCGTGGCGGTGGGCGCCTCCGACGGGAAGATGGAGGAGGGCTCGCTGCGCGTGGACTGCAACGTGTCGGTCCGCGAGCGGGGCGCGCCGGAGCTCGGGACGCGCTGTGAGATCAAGAACATCAACTCGCTGCGCAGCCTGGGCCGGGCCATCGACTACGAGGCCGCCCGCCAGGTGGACCTCATCACCGCGGGTGACCGGGTGGTCCAGCAGACCCGCCACTGGAACGAGGACGACGGCCGCACCCACACCCTGCGCTCGAAGGAGGAGGCGGACGACTACCGCTACTTCCCCGACCCGGACCTCGTGAGCCTCGACCCCGATCCGGCGTGGATCGAACGCGTTCGCGTGGCCCTGCCGCCGCTGCCGGCCGCGCGCCGGCACCGTCTCGCCGAGGTCGCCGGTGTGCCGCTCGAGCAGACCGCGCTGATCGTGGAGCGGGGCCTCGACGACCTGTGCCTCGCCGCCATCGCCGCCGGTGCGGACCCGACGCGCACGATCACGCACGCCGAGCACAACCTCTCCGACGAGCGGGCCCGCGACCTGGACCCCGCGGCGTTCGCCGCGCTGGTCGGCCTCGAGGTCGGCGGCCAACTCACCGCCACCCAGGCCAAGACCGTGCTCGCGGTCCTGGTGGAGGAGGGCGGCGACCCGGCCGCGATCGCCGCGGCGCGCGGCTTCGAGGCGATGGACGACTCGGAGCTAGAGGGGCTGGTCGACGGCCTCATCGCCGAGCACCCCGACGAGTGGGCGCGCTTCTGCGACGGCGACGGGAAGATCACCGGGTTCTTCGTGGGCAAGGTCATGAAGGCCACCCAGGGCAAGGCCGACGGCAAGGCCGTCACGGCCCTGCTCAACAGCCGCAAGGGCTGACCCCGTGCTGGGCCCCGGGGCGCTGGCGGTCGTGGCCGTCGCGCTCCTCGCGGGGTCGTTCGTCAACTCGCTCGCCGGCTTCGGGTTCGCCCTGGTGACGGTCCCGTTGATGGCCCTCGCCGTGGGACCGAAGGACGCCGTGGTGCTGTCCGCGGTCTACGGCCTGCTGTCGAACGGTGGCGTGGCGCTGCGGCACCGCACCGAGGTGGAGGTGCCGGTCGTGCGCCGCCTGTTCGCGGGCTCGCTCGTCGGCCTGCCCGTGGGCCTCGTCGTGCTCGCCGCGGTGCCCGCCACCCCGCTGCAGGTGGCCATCTCGGTGACGGTGCTGGTCTCGGTCGTGGTGATGGCCCGGGGCTGGGTGTTCCCGCACCCGCGCCCGTGGGTGGACGTCGTCGCCGGCACGTGCAGCGGTGTGCTGAACACCTCGGTCGGCGTGGGCGGGCCCCCGGTGGTCATGGACCTGCACGGGCGCGGCCTCGCCAAGGGTCCGTTCCGCGCCAGCGCCGCCGCGCTGTTCGCCCTGTCGGGCGCGGTGGCCCTCGTGCTCTTCGCGGCGACCGGACGCCTCGACCTGCACCTCGCGGTGGGGGCGGTGCTGGCGCTGCCGGCGTGGCCGCTCGGGGCGTGGGCGGGGGAACGCGTTCACCATCGCTTCCCCGAGGAGCGCTTCCGGGCGCTGGTGCTCGGGCTGCTGGTGGTGACCGCCGTGGTGACCCTGGGGGCGGCGTTGGCCGGCTGACCGCGCCCCCTACCCTCCCCCCCGTACCATGGCCAAGTGGGTCGACGGCGGGAACGGAGGGTGGCGGTCGCGCTGGCCGTGAGCATGGTGCTCGCGGTGGGCGTCGCCGGGTGCAGCTCCACGAGCGACACCGCCGAGGTCGACGCCCGCCGCACCGACCAGGGGCCCTTGCCCACGGCCGGCTCCACCCCGGCAGGGTCGTCGTCGCGTTCCGCCGCCACCGGCAGCGGCAGCGTGGACGTGGCCGAGCTGGTCCGCCGCATCGACGCAGCGACCTCGGAGAACGACCTCTGCACCCTGCTGACCGGCCGGGCACTCGCGGACGTGACCGGCGCGGATCTCGACCTGCAGGCGCTGCTACAGGACCCCCAGGGGTTCACCGACCTGTTCGCCGCGCTCGACCGGCTGTTCGGCCACATGGTGACCATTGCGCCGGCCTCGGTGCAGGGGGACCTGTCGACGATGCAGTCGGTGTGGAAGGGCGTGGCCACGCTCGACCCCCGCGGCGCGGACGCCGCCCAGCGGGC
>JBMOJH010000169.1:0-4334 GCA_049316905.1 Microthrixaceae bacterium
CCGGTCACCGTGGCCGGAACGGGTCCTCGTGGGCGACCGCCTCCCGGCGAGCGACGGCCGAGGGCGCCTCCGATTCGACCCGTTCGCCGCCACGGCACCGGGCGCGGCTCGGGCCGACCCAGCGAGCGCCACGCAAGTGGCGCTCTGGCGCTCGGACCTCGTGGTGACGGGTGCGGACGACGGCCCCCTCGAACCGGAGCTCCTGCGACGCGGCTTCGAACGGGTCGGACGCGACGCCGGGTCGGGGCGATCGCTCTGGCGACGCCCGCAGCCCTCGGGGGGTGGGCGGTGCGGCTCGCGCCGCACCGCCCTGCGCAGGAACGGGTCCTCTCCCGAGGGCGGCACCTCGCGGTGCCGCCCTCCCCTGTGGTCCCGAACCGTGCGCCCGTGGGAGACCCGCCGGCCCGGTAGGGCCTCCTCGGGTATCCGCGACTTGCGGTTCGTCATCTGCTAAGGGCCACCGTAGGAAGGGGGTGTGACAGCGGCGGGGCCTGTCACATCTCCGCGGCGCGGCGCTCGACGAGGAGGAACCGTCCTTCCCAGGAGCAGCCCGTGCCGTTGACCGTCTTCCACAGCCCCGCGTACGACCTCGTGACCGAGGGGTTCGACACGTTCGTGAAGGCCCGGGCGGTCGCCGAGGCGATCGCGGACCTCGCCGATCCGGGCATCGAGGTGACCGCACCCACTCCGGCGTCCACCGAGGAGCTCGCGACGGTCCACTCCCTCGACTACCTCGAGGCACTCGCCACCGGGGAACCGGCCGAGCTGGCCGGGTCGAACGGCCTGCCGTGGGACCCGCAGCTGCTCCCGACCGTGGCCGCCACGACCGGCGGCGCACGCGACGCGGCGCTCACGGCCTGGTCGACCGGACGTCACGCCGGCTCGCTCTCGAGCGGCCTGCACCACGCGACCCGTGACCGCGGGGCCGGGTTCTGCACGGTCAACGGACTCGTCGTGGCCGCCCGTGCGGCGCTCGCGGCGGGGGCCGGGCGGGTGCTGGTCCTCGACCTCGACGCCCACTGCGGTGGCGGCACCGCGGGCCTGATCGACGGGGTCGACGGCATCGAGATGGTCGACGTGTCGGTCATCGAGTTCGACGCCTACACGCCGCGCCCCGACGCCCGCCTCACCCTGGTCCGCCGCCCGGCGCGCTACCTGGGCACGGTGGAGGAGGAGCTCGACGCGGTGGACGATCCCGCGGGGATCGACCTGATCCTCTACAACGCCGGGATGGACCCCCACGAGAACGCCGGCGGGCGCGCCGACATCGGCACGGCGGTCCTGGCCGACCGCGAGCGTCTCGTGTTCCGGTGGGCCGAGCGCCACGGCGTGCCCGTGGCATTCGTCCTCGCCGGCGGGTACTGCGGGGTGGAGTACGACCTCGACGACGTGGCGCGGCTCCACCTGCTCACGGTGCGTGCCGCGGCAGGGCTCCCGATCCCCCGCCGCATCACGGAGTGACACAGGATCACCGTCATCAGGTGGCCCTACACTCGCCCGAGGCGATCCCCGCCGCTTCCCCCACGACACACCACCACCGGGACGCGGCCATGACGATCACCGAGGAGACCAGGTACCAGCTCTACAAGAAGCTGGAGGCGGAATTGGGCCCCGACGACGCGAACACCCTCATGGAGCACCTCCCACCCCTCGGCTGGGCCGACGTCGCCACCAAGCAGGACCTCGCGCAGCTCGAGCAACGCATGCACCTGCGTTTCGAGGTGATGGAACACCGCATCGACGCGTCCGAGCGGCGTCTCGCCACGACGCTGGCCGAGACCATGCACCGCCAGTTCGTGCAGACGATTGCGTCAACCGCAGCGCTGCTCACCGTGATGCTGACGCTCGCGGTCACGGTCAACCAGCTGCTCGGCGGCTGAGCCGGGGCGCCCGGCCCGCCTCAGGCCAGCTCGACGTCCCCGGGCTCCACCATCGGCAGCTCCTCGAGCGCGGCCCCGAGGTGCCGGAGCCACACGTCCTGCAGCCGGGCGAGGTAGGGCGAGTCGGCGTCGATGCGCACGTGCTCCAGCTGCCGGCGGTCGGGGTGGTAGAGCGCGAGGTCGTACGGCGGGCCCACGGAGAGGTTGGCGTGGGCGGTGCTCACCATCGAGCTCAACGCGACCTTCGCGGCGGTGGTCATCGGGAGGTGCGCGACCGTCGCCATCTCCAACAGGAACTTCCCGTACTTGGTCTCGCCGATCTGGAGGAACGGGCGGTCGTCGGAGGCGCGGATGTAGTTGCCCTCGGGGTACACGAGGAGGATGTCGGGCGGCTGGTGGCCCACCTGCCCGCCCACCAGGAACGTGGCCGTGCCGTCAGCGCCCGACGCGGCGAGCCCGGCGCAGTGCGACTCGGTCACCTGCACGCCGAGGCGCCCGACGTAGAGCGCCACCTCCTCGAGGGTGGCGCCGGTGGCGAGCGACTCGCCCGAGGGCGCGGCGTCACCGGCCGCGAGGTCGCGCCGGATCGTGTCGAGGACCTGCTGGGTGGTGGCGAGGTTGCCGGCCGACTGGATCACGATCGTGCGGTCGTCGGTGGGGTGGAAGATGAAGAGCTTGCGGTAGGAGCTCACGTTGTCGACCCCCGCGTTGGTGCGGGTGTCGGACATGAACACCAGGCCGTCGGACAGGCGCATGGCCAGGCAGTAGGTCATCAGGGGCTCCGGGGGGGGCGAAGAGCGACGGGGGTGGACGCGGACTGTAGGAGACTCGGCGCGGTCGTGACGCAGGAGCGGAGGTCGCCGTGGACACGGAAGCATCGGACGCCGGGGGTTCGGACGACATGGCTCCGGACGAGGCCGCCCCGGTCGAGCGGCTCGCCGCGACGATGGAGATGACCGGCGGGCCGGGTGCGTCGAGCCGTCGACGACTGGTGTCCACCGGGACGCTGCCGCAGGTCGACGTGATCGACGAGCGGATCCGGGAGGCCCATGCACGGTTCCGCGACGTGACCGACGGACACGTGGCCGACTACATCCCGGCCCTCGCTGACGCCTCGCCGGACTGGTTCGGCATCGCGGTCTGCGGTGTCGCCGGCACGATGCGCACCGTGGGCGACGCGGACCGGGCGTTCTCGATCCAGAGCGTGTCGAAGCCGTTCGTGTTCGCGCTGGTGTGTGACGCGATCGGCACCGAGGAGGCCCGCGAGCGGCTCGGTGCGAACGCCACCGGCCAGCCGTTCGACTCGGTGATCGCCGTGGAGCTCGACCGCGACAAGGCGACCAACCCGCTCGTCAACGCCGGCGCGATCGCGTCCACCAGCCTGGCGCCGGGCTCGACCGCCGAGGAGCGGTGGGAGTTCGTCCGCTCCGGGCTGTCGCGCTTCGCCGGGCGGGAGCTCGCTGTGGACGAGGGGGTCTACGCGTCCGAGAGCGCCACCAACCAGCGCAACCGGGGCATCGCCCACCTGCTCGCCGGCTACGGGCGGATCTACGCGGATCCCGAGGAGACCACCGACCTGTACACCCGGCAGTGCTCGCTGCTCGTGAGCGCCCGGGACCTCGCAGTCATGGGAGCCACGCTGGCCGACGGCGGCGTGAACCCCCTGACCGGCGAGAAGGTGGTGGACCCGGACGTGTGCACGAAGGTGCTGGCCGTGCTGGTGACCGCGGGGCTCTACGAGCGCAGCGGCGACTGGCTCTACGACATCGGGCTGCCGGGCAAGAGCGGGGTGAGCGGCGGGATGGTGACGGTGTCGCCCGGGAAGGGCGGCCTCGGCACGTTCTCGCCACCGCTCGACGAGGCCGGGAACTCGGTGCGGGGACGCCTGGCCACCGCGGAGCTGGCCCACGCGCTCGGGCTCAACCTGTTCGCCTCCGAACCCCTGACGCGCTGACGGCGGGACCGTCACACCCGCTCCGTAAGCTCCGGTCGGCGGCTCGGAGGACCACCGCCGCCAGAGGGAGGGATCCATGGAGGGCGACGACGGTCGCGGCAACACGCTCCTCGACCACGAGGGCGCCGAGCTGGTGCTGCACCTGCTCGCGGTGAACGGCGAGAACGAACCCGCGGGTGAGACCTGGGTACCGCTGCCCGACGACGTGGACCCGTCGAACGTGGAGTCCGCCGTGCGGGCGGTGTTCGGTGAACCCCTCGCGCCCGCCCTCGATCGTCACGACACGCTCGGCGTGATCCGGATCGGGTGGTACTTCGACAACGCCCGCCTCGAGGCGTTCGGCCTGCCGGCCGAGGGCAACGAGGCGTTGGTGATCCCGTGCCTCGTCGGCGAGGACGGCAGCGCCACCCGCCTGTACGTGGCGAACGAGTTGGAACGTCAGGCCTTCTCGGACGCCCTCGGCGCGGACAACGTGACGGAGGTGGACGGCCGCACCGGGT
>JBMOJH010000170.1:0-4143 GCA_049316905.1 Microthrixaceae bacterium
CCCGAGACCTTCGCCGGGTTGCCGGGCGTGGAGCCCGTGACGCGCCTCGTGTTCGTACGGACCGGTCCGGGCGCATCGTCGGCGGGCCTCGCCGCCCGCCTGTCGCGCGAGGTGGCCGACGTGCCGAACTCCTCGGCGCGCACGACCTCGGACTTCGTCGCGGGCCGCACCTCGTCGGTCGACGTGATCATCGGCATCGTCAACGTGCTGCTGCTCTTCGCGGTGCTCGTGGCGGGCCTCGGCATCGCGAACACGCTCGCGTTGTCGGTGGTGGAGCGCACCCGAGAGCTCGGCCTGCTGCGGGCCGTGGGCATGTCGCGCCGACGGATGCGGCGGATGGTGCGGGTGGAGGGCGTGCTCATCTCCCTCTTCGGCGGCCTGTTGGGCCTCGCGGTGGGCGTCGGATTCGGCGCCGCCCTGGTGGCGGTGCTGCCCACGGAGAACGCCGAGTTCACACTGCCGGGCGGGCGTCTCGTGGGGCTGGTGGTCATCGCCGGGTTGCTCGGCGTGCTCGCCTCCGCGCTGCCCGCCCGCCGGGCGGGTCGTCTCGACGTGCTGCGCGCGATCGCCGAGGAGTGACGTGTCCCCCGAGGAGCGGGTGCGCGTCAGAAGGTGAGGAGGTTCGTGCCGTTCAGCCCCTCGCGGAGCTCCGCGGTGACCCCCACCCACGCGTCCTCGGCCACGGCGCCCACGGTCGCGGCGTCATCCGACGTCGCGTAGCAGCGCGTGCCGCCGGGCAGGCCGCAGATCGTGACGGCCCGCTCCGGCGTGCCGTCACGTCCGCAGATCGCGGTGGCCGCCAGGATCGTGGCCGGGCCCCGGCCCTCGTCGACGACGACCACGTCGTCGGGCTGGTCGCCGAGCCACGACTGGTCGGTGTGCGGGGGTGGGGTGCCGAGCGGGCCGGGCGTGGCGGACCACACACCGGCGACGTGCTTGGTCATGTGCATCCCGATGCCGGTGGTCATGCCCACCTCGCCGGGGTTCGCCCGGAGCCGGTCGACCAGGTGGCTGATCGAGTGGCCCATGTAGTTGCTGGAGGGGCCGCCGTGGGAGGCCAGGCCACCCGTGACCGACACGGGCCGTGGGTCATCCGGGAGCAGGCCGAGCGCGTCGCGCCCGAACGCCACGGCGGAGCCGAAGCAGCTGTAGAGGTCGAACACGTCCACGTCGCCGGCGGACACGTCGGCCATCTTCAGGGCGGTGCCGGTGGCGGCGACCATCGCGGCGGAGGCGGTGAGGTCGGCCCGGGCGCCCAGGTGCACAGCCTCGCGGGCGAAGCCCCAGCCGCGCAGGAACACTCGCCGGTCCTCGGGCACGCCGAGGCGGTCGGCCGCCTCGAGGGTCATGAGCAGCTGGCCGGCGGCCATGTCGACGTCCATGAACGCCGTCGCCCACTTCGTGTACGGCGTGGTGACCATGCGGTTCGCGAGGGAGCCGCCCGCGATGTCGGCCGCGGTGCGACGGTCGTGGAACCAGGCGTCGGGGTTGTCGACCGCCACGGCGTTGAGGTCCGCGAGCGTCCGGAACAGCGCGTCGCGGTCGGCAGCGGTGGCGCCTCGGGCGGCCCAGCGGGCCTGCTCGAGCAGCGCGAAGGTGAGCCAGGCGGGCAGCATGCCGTGGGCCACCTCGGTGGGGAGGTACCACTCGTCGATGTCGATCGGCAGCACGGGCGGGGTGTCGTGCGGGTGGCGCCAGTGGGGCCCCTCGCCCGCGCGTTCGAGCACCTTCCGGGTGTGCAGCGCCTCGGCGCCCACCACGAGCGCGACGGAGGTCTCGCCGGCGAGCATCCGCTCGGCCGCGTGCGCGATCAGCCGCTGCGGCGACGTGCCGGCGAGGATCGAGACCTCCCGGTGGCCCGGCCCGAGGGCCAGTTCGTCCACGAGTCGTGCCGCCGGGTCGTCGTAGGCCCAGCTCTGGCAGTGCACGACTGACAGGTCGTCCACCTCGGCGATCAGGTCGCGGTCGGTGCCGGCGTCGTCGGACGCGGCGCGGGCGATCTCGGCCCACATGTCGAGCGGCTCGGGGGCCGGCTCGTCGGAGGGGTGCCAGGTGCGGCGTGCGGTGCCCACCAGCACGGGGGTCCGGGGATCGGGGACGCTCACGGGAGCACCCGGGTGGCGGGCATGCGAGGTCCGGCGCCCACGGCCACGGGGTCGATGCCGTCGCCCGGGGTGACAGCGATGGGACTCATGCGGTTCCTCCTGGGGTCGGGGCGGCACCGAGCCGCTGCCCGATGGGCAGAACCTTAACACCGGAAAGCAAGTGCGTATATTGGTGCGCAACGCCGGGGACGTGCTGCCGAGTCGCCAGCGGCCAGCAGCAAGCGGCCGTCACTTGCAGGTCACCACGACCTCACCGGAAGCTCAACGCAGCCTCACGTGCGCGATGCCTCGAATTCCGTGAATGTCCAAGTGGCGCTCGCTGGCCGGACAGCCGGAGTTCCTAGGTTCCCTCCCATCGGGCCGATCGGCCCGAGCACGCCCCACGAGAGGAACCCCGCACAATGGCATTCCGACCCCGTCGCTCCGTCAGTGGTGACCGCCCGACCCGCCGGCCCGCCCGCGGCGCCGCCCGTCTGCTCGGCGTCGGTGCCGCCGGCCTGCTCGCCGCCGCCTGCACGATGCCTCCGGCCACGCCGCAGGGCAGCTCGTCGCGCACGCCGTACCTCGTGCCCACCGCCGCCGACGTCTCGTCGGTCGCCATCCTGTCCACGGGTGACTCGGTGAACCCGAAGCCCGACGGCACGCCCTACCGCCTGACGGGCATCCCCGACGGCCTCGGTGCCTACGACAACGGCGACGGCACCTTCACCGTCCTGATGAACCACGAGCACAACAACACCCAGGGCGTCACCCGGGCCCACGGTGCCAAGGGCTCCTACGTCTCGAAGTGGATCGTGGAGAAGGACACGCTGAAGGTCCGCAGCGGCGCCGACCTGATCCAGGGCATCGCCACCTGGAACACCACCACCGGCACCTGGAACGCCCCGGCCGCCGGTGTGGTCCTGAACCGCCTGTGCTCGGGCGACCTGCCCGCCGCCTCCGCGCTGTTCGACGGCGCCTCCGGACTCGGCACCACCGAGAAGATCTTCTTCAGCGGTGAGGAGTCCGGCGCCGAGGGCCGCGGCTTCGCCCACGTGGTCACCGGTGCCGCTGCGGGCACCAGCTACGAACTGCCCCATCTCGGCAACTTCTCGTTCGAGAACATCGTCCTCCGGCCGGACAGCGGTACCACCACGATCGCTGCAGGTCTCGACGACACCACCCCCGGCGAGGTGTACTTCTACAAGGGCACCAAGACCTCCGACGCCAACCCGGTGGTCGCCGCCGGCCTGGCCAACGGCGTGCTCGGCGGGATCGCGGTCCAGGGCCTCGCCGCGGAGACCGACACGAACGCCCCGGTCGGCGCCGTGCCGTTCACCCTGCCGGACCTCGGCGACGTCAGCGGCCTCACCGGTGCCCAGCTCCAGACGGCGTCCACCGCTGCCGGGATCACGAAGTTCAACCGCCCGGAGGACGGCGCGTGGGACCCGTCGAACCCGAACGTCTTCTACTTCGTGACCACGGCGAGCTTCACGAGCATCAGCCGGCTGTGGCGCCTCACCTTTGTCGACGGTGCCAACCCGTCGCTCGGCGGTACCGCCGAGGTGATGTACGAGTCGCCGGCGAACGACCCGTCGCTGGCCCCGGCCGACCAGGCCGGTCCCCGCATGATGGACAACATCACCGTGACCCCGTCCGGTGACGTCCTCATCCAGGAGGACCCGGGCAACCAGCCCTACGTCGCCGGCATCTGGCAGTACGACCCGGGCACCGACCAGATCCGCAAGGTCCTGGTCCACGACCCCGCCCGTTTCGCGGTGGGCGCTCCCGGCTTCGTCACCCAGGACGAGGAGTCCTCGGGCATCATCCCGCTGCAGGACATCACCGGTGCGAACAACTACCTGGTCGACGTGCAGTCGCACGCAACCAGCTCGGACCCCGAGCTGGTGGAGGACGGTCAGCTGCTGTCGGTGAACATCCCCCCGTTCGGGTGATCGCCGCCGGCTGACCAAGGTCAGGTCCCCAGATCCCCCCCCCGGGGACCCAACGCCCCCGACCCCGCCCGGCTGTGGCGGGGTCGGGTCGCGTCCGGCCTCAG
>JBMOJH010000171.1:0-4004 GCA_049316905.1 Microthrixaceae bacterium
GGCGCCACGGTGGTGGTCACGCCCCCGTCGCCGGGTGCGGTGGTCGGCGGCGCGACGGTGGTCGGCACCTCGACGGTGGTCACCCCCGCCACGGCCCCGGTGGCGAACCTCCGGGGAAGTGCCCGACCCTGCTGCGTCCCGTCCGTCATCCCCGTACCCCGTTCCATCCGTTCCCCTGCGACGTCACCACGGCGCCGCACGCTGTCATCGACCGTGTGCCCGCCCGGGCTTGAGCGGGCACACGGTCGACGCTCCGACGGCGTCAGCCGTCCTGGTGGTCGGCACCGTCGTCGGAGCCGTGGCCCCCGCCGGACTCGCCGCTGCCGGAGCCGTGCCCGGAGCCGCTGCTGTCATCACGTTCGCTGCGATCGTCAGGACCGTGGTCGTCGGAGGACGGCGGGACCGCCGGGGTCGCGGGCGCCGCGGGCCGCACGCCGGGCACCGCCGGCGTGGCGGGCACGGCCGGGGTGGCCCCACGGTCATCACCCGAGCCGCGACCGCCGTCGTCGTCGGACCGGTCGGCCTCGTCGAGGCGCCGGTCACGCACCCGGATGCGCAGCTGGCCGTCCTCGAACTCGGCCTGCACGTCGATGCGGGCACCGTCGGGGCCGACGAAGCGCACGTGCACCTCGCCCGCCTCCTCGCCGTGGACCTCGACGGTGAAGCCCGCCGACGGCGTGGCCGAGACGAGGGTGGGGGCGGCGCCGTCGGTGACCACGACCTCGCCCACGCCCGGCACCGGGATCACGCGGGTGGGCCCGGCCGGTGCGGTGGTGGGCGGCAGCGCCAGCGTCGTCGTGGTGGTGGCGTCGTCGAGCACGGTGGAGGTGGTCGATGACGGCACCGTCGTGCTGGTGCTCGAGGGCGGGTCGTCCGCGCCATTCGCCGCGCCGGCCACGGCGAGGCCGCCGAAGAGGACCGCGGCGGTGGCCGCTGCGGCGATGCCCCCGACCCCCATGCGGCGCACGAGGCGACCCGGCGTCTCGGTGATGTCCTGTTGCGTTCCCTGCTCGTCCTGCACGGTGTGCCCCCTCGGTGGGTGGTCGTTCCCGGTTCCTCCCGGGCGGGTCCCGCGGACCCGATGCCCTCCACACGACGCGGCCCGGTGCGAGGTTTGGGGCCGGTCGGGGATTACTCCGACCGGACCCGGAGCGTTCCGTCCTCCACCTCCGCCTCGGCCTGCGACGAGCCCGACCCCTCGCCGGAACTGCCGCCCTCGCGACGGAAGCGGACCGAGACCTGGGTGTCCTCCACGGAACGGCCCTCCTCCACCCATCCCGGGGCCACCGCGACGGACACCAACCGGACCGAGGTGGGGGTCCACGAGACGGTGATGGTGCCGCCCGGGGCGGCGACGGTGCGGACCTGGGCCACGGGGGCCGTCGTCGTCGGTGGGGCCGTGGCCGGGGGTCCGGCGCCGTCGGGGGTCGGCAGGGCACCGCCGGAGGTCCCGCCTCCGGAGCCCGACCGAACCGGTCCGGTCGGCGCGACCCCGCCGCTGGGGGGACCCGCGGGAGCGGCCGGCGGGCCGGGGACCGCCGTCGTGGCGGGCGCCGGGGGCTCGGTCGGCGGCGCCGGTGGCGCGGACGTGGGCGGCGCCGGCTCGGGCGGGGCGGGGAGCAACGTGGTGGTGGTCGGCACGCGGGGACCGTCGACCACGTCGACGGTCCGGTCGGTCGGCCCGTCGAGCACGGCGACGCCCACGCCGAGGACCACCACGGCGACCGAGGACAGCGCCGCCACGGTCGCCCGGCGGCGGTTGCGGGCGGCCCGCAGGCGCGGGCGCAGGCGCTCGAGCTCGGCGGCGACCGAGGCCGCATCGGGGCCACCGGCGAGGCCGCGAACTGCGTCGCGGAGCTGGTCGTCGTCGTTCACGGACCCACCTCCCCCGGGGGGTCGAGCACGTCGCGCAGGCGCAGTCGGGCCTGGTGGAGGTGGTACTTCACGGCGCCCTCGCTCAGGCCCATGGCGTCGGCCACGTCGAGCACGGACAGGTCGTCGAGGTAGTGCAGCGCCACGACCGCCCGTTGCTGGGGGCTGAGCCCGCGCACCGCGGCCGCGAGCGACGGGTCGAGCGCGGCGGTGCGGTCGTGGCCCACGGCGTCGACCGCCGCCCGCGACGACAACCGCTCCAGCGCCCGGCGGCCCCGCCCCTGCCGCCGCCCCACGTCGGTCGCCCGGTTGAGCGCCACCCGCCGGACCCAGGCGAAGGGGTCGTCGAGCCGGGACACCCGGCGCCAGCGCACGTAGGCGCGCTCGAAGGCGTCGGCCACGCAGTCCGCGGCAACATCCGCGTCGCCGCACACGAACGCGACGGTCCGCACGAGCCGTGGGTAGCCCTCGAGGAACAACGCGTCGAACTGTTCACCGGACTCCGTCACCTCGGGCTCACCGGCCGCGGCCGGCCGGTGGATCGTGGCCATCCACCGGTCCACACGACGCACGACTCCCCGAGGTTTGGGGTCAGAGGATCTTGAGCTCGGGGTTGAACCGGCGGGTGGGGGCCAGCTCGACGTCCACCCGCTCGGCGATCGACCGGAACGCCGCGGCCGCCTCGGACTCGGGGTCCACGGCGGTGATCGGACGGCCCGCGTCGCCGCCCTCGCGCAGCTCGGGCACCAGCGGCACCTTGCCGAGCAGCGGCACCTCGATGCGCTGGGCGAGCTCCTCGCCGCCACCGGCGCCGAAGATCTCGTAGCGCTTCCCGTCGTCGCCGGCGAACCACGACATGTTCTCGACCACGCCCTTGACGTCGAGGTGCACCTTCTCGGCCATGAACGCGGCGCGCTGGGCGACCTTCTGCGCCGCGGGCTGCGGCGTGGTGACCACGTACAGCTCGGCGCGGGGCAGGAACTGGGCGAGGGAGATCGAGATGTCACCGGTGCCCGGCGGCAGGTCCACCACCAGGTAGTCGGGGTCGTCCCAGTAGACGTCGGTGAGGAACTGCTCGAGCGCCTTGTGCAGCATCGGGCCGCGCCAGATCACCGGCTGGTCCTCCTGCACGAAGAACCCCATCGAGATGCAGGTGACCCCGTAGGCCTCGGGCGGCACGATCATCTGGTCGATCAGCACCGGGGGCCGCTCCACGCCGAGCATCCGGGGGATGGAGAAGCCCCACACGTCGGCATCGACCACGGCCACCCGCTTGCCCCGCTGGGCCAACGCGATGGCGAGGTTGGTGGTCACCGATGACTTGCCCACACCGCCCTTGCCGGAGGCGATGAGCAGGACGCGTGTGCGCGACGAGGGATCGGCGAACGGGATCGCCCGGCCCTCGGCGTGGCCGTGGGCGGGCTGGGACCCGGCGGTGGCGGACGGGTCGCCGTGGAGGCGCTCCCGGAGCACCGCGCGCTCCTCGTCGGTCATCGAGGTGAAGTCGAGGGCGACGGTGTCCACCCCGTCGAGGGCCCCCACCGCGTCGGTCACCCGCTGCTGGATCTCGTTCTTCAGTGGGCAGCCCGGGATGGTCAGCGCCACGAGCACCGCCACGCTCCCGCCGTCGATCGACACGGAGCGCACCATGTCGAGGTCCACGATGGACCGGTGCAGCTCGGGGTCCTCGACGGGACGGAGGGCCTCGATGACATCGGCTTCGGTGACGGACATGGAGGGAGCCTCCCTCCCGTGGCCCGGGGCGGCAAGCCGCCCACCGACCGGGGCGGGCCCGGCACCACCGGTAGCCTTGGCCCATGGCGCCGCTGAGCCCCACGGAGTTCGCCTCCGCCGTCACCGCCATCACCTCGGCCTTCGGCGACCCCACCCGGCGCGAGATCTACCTGTTCGCCCACACCTCCGACGTGGGCGTGACCGCGTCCGAGGTCGCGGAGAAGTTCGACCTGCACGCCAACGTGGCCCGCCACCACCTCGACAAGCTCGCGGCGGGCGGGTACCTCGAGATCTCCACCGAGCGGGCCGCGGGCGGGGCCGGGCGACCCTCCAAGCGCTACCGGGCCGCGGCCGACGAGGTCACCCTCGACGTGCCGGTCCGCCACGACGACGTGCTC
>JBMOJH010000172.1:0-3999 GCA_049316905.1 Microthrixaceae bacterium
GCCTCACTTCCGGCGAGTGACCTGAGCAGTTCCCCCAACTGTTGATTCCCAAAGGAACCTGAAGCGATTGCAGGCGCTCCGCTGCGACGACTCGCCACACAAGTGCGGTGTGAGCAGCGCCACTGAGCGTGAGCAATCAGCGGAAGCCGAGCGACTCGGCGACCGCCAGGACGACCGGCGACCGGTTCAGGCAGTAGAGGTGGACGCCGGGGGCACCACGGTCCAGCAGCTCCCGACACAACTCGGCGGCCGCATCGACCACGATCCGATCCCGCTCCCCACCCTCGGCCGACTCCACCCGAGCCGCCAGGTCCGCCGGGAACGTCGCCCCCGACATCTCGGCCATCCGGGCGATACCCGTCGGATTCGACAACGGCATGATCCCCGGCAGCACCGGCGTGGTGCAGTCCCGAGCCGCCAGGTCGTCGACCATCGCCGTGTAGTCGTCAGGGTCGAAGAAGAACTGGGTGACGCCGAAGTCCGCCGCCCGCAGCTTGGCGGCCAGGTGGTCCCGGTCGCTCGAGCGGTCCGGCGAGCGCGGGTGCAGCTCCGGGTGCGCCGCCACACCCACCGAGAACTGCGGGCCACGGGCGCGCACCAGCTCGACCAGCTCGAGCGCATAGGTGAAGTCGCCGCCCGCCGGCGAACCGTCAGCCGGAGGGTCACCTGCCAACGCCAGGATGTCGTGCACCCCGTGGGCGTCGTAGTCGTCGAGCAGCGCATCCAGCTCGGCCCGGGTCGAGCCGACGCAGGTCAGGTGGGCCATGGCCGGGTACGACTGCTCGGCGTTCAGACGGACGACCAGGTCCCGGGTCCGGTCACGGGTGCTGCCGCCCGCGCCGTAGGTGACCGACACGAAGCTCAGGTCGAGCGGCCGGAGCTCCTCGACGGTACGAACCAGCTGGGCCTCGCCCTCGTCGGACTTGGGCGGGAAGAACTCGACGCTCAGGGTGGGGCCCGCGGCGATCAGGTCGGCGATGCGGACGTCCGACCCGGAGGTCGGCTCCGGCGTGGTGCCGGTGGGCGCAGCACCGGCCGGCGCTGCGTGGTCGTCGGGATGGGTCACCGGCGATCAGCCCCCCGGGGTCGAGGCGTCGGCCGACCGTTCCGCCGCCTCGACCGTGTTCGACAACAGCATCGCCCGCGTCATGGGGCCCACGCCGCCCACCCGCGGCGACACCCACCCGGCGACCTCGGACACGCCGTCGTCGACGTCCGAGAGCAACCTCCCGTCCCGGAAGCTCACCCCGGCGGCCACCACCGCCGCACCCGGCGCCACCATGTCGGCGGTGATCAGACCCGGCGAACCCGCCGCGGCGACGACCACGTCGGCAGTCCGGGTGTACGCGCCGATGTCGTCGACACCCGTGTGCACGACCGTGACCGCAGCGTTCGTGTCCGGCCGCTTGAGCGTGAGCAGGTTGGCGAGCGGCCGGCCGATCGTCAGGCCCCGTCCGACGATCACCACGTGACGGCCGGCGAGCGGGACGTCGTAGGCGGCGAGCAGCCGGACGATCCCGTGCGGCGTGCAGGCCAGCGGCGCGTCCTCGCCCATCACCAGCCGGCCCAGGTTCACGGGGTGCAGGCCGTCGGCGTCCTTGGCCGGGTCCAGCCGCAGGATGGCCGACTGGTAGTCGAGGTGCGCCGGAAACGGGTACTGGAGGATGAACGCGTCGACCGACGGGTCGGCGTTCAACTCGTCGACGGCAGCCTCGACCTGCGCCTGCGTGGCGTCGGCCGGCAGGCGGCGGTCGACCGAGTGCATGCCCAGCTCCGCGCAGTCCTGATGCTTCATGGAGACGTAGTTGGCGCTCGGGCCGTCGTCGCCGACGAGCACGGTGCCGAGGCCCGGTGTGATCCCGCGGTCGGCGAGCACCTCGATCCGGGTGCGCAGGTCGTCCTTGATGGTGGCGGCGAGCGCGTTGCCGTCCATGGTGATCGCGGTCATCAACGGTGATCCTACGACCACGGCCACGACCACCCCCGCCGCCGGCGCCCCTGCCGGCTTTGTGGTGCGAGCGTCGCAGTTCCACGCCGCGGTGTGACAATGGCGGGGTGACGGGAACGGCCGACGGCACCGGGCGACTGCTGATCGTGAACGCCGACGACTTCGGCCTCACCGCTGGCATCTGCAGCGGCATCCTCCGGGCGCAGCAGGACGGGATCGTCACGAGCACCACTGCGATCGCCGTGGGCCCGGCGCTCGATGCGCACGTGGGCGCGCTGCGATCCAGCGGTCTCGCAGTCGGCGGCCACCTGACGCTGGTCGGCGAGGATCCACCGTTGCTCAGCGCCGCCGAGATCCCGACGCTGGTGGACGGGACGGGCCGGCTCGCTGCGTCGTGGCGGACGTTCGTGCGGCGAGCCGCGCTCGGCCGCGTCGACCCCGACGACGTGCGGCGCGAGTGCAGCGCCCAGCTCGACCGACTGGAAGCGATCGTGGATGCGCTGGAAGCGGCCGGGCTGCAGCTCACCCACCTCGACGCCCACCAGCACCTGCACCTGTGGCCGTCGGTCGCCGGCGTCACCGTGGACCTGGCCGTCGAGCGGGGCATCCCGGCGATCCGCCTGACGCGCGCCCACGGGTGGTCGCCGACGTCGGCCGGGGTGCGCGCGCTGTCGGCCCGCCTCCATCAGCGGGCCCGAGCCGCCGGGCTGGCCATCACCGACGACGCACGAGGACTGGAGGGTGCGGGCCACCTGAGCGAGCCGCACCTGGTCCGGACCGTCGACGACCTGGGCGCCGGCGGGGCTCGCACCGCCGAACTCGGCACCCACCCCGGGACGGCGGACGACCCGGACCGGGCCCGCTACCGCTGGGGCTACGAGTGGCCCGCCGAGCTGGACGCCCTCTGCTCCCCCGCCGCCCGGCAGGCCGTGGAGCGCCACGGGTTCACCCTCGGGTCGTACGCCGACCTGGTCGGAGCGGCGTGAGCGACGTGGCCGCCGCCGGGAGCACCGCTCGGCTCGTGCTGCTGATCGGCTCACCCCGATCGGGCACCACATGGGTCCAGGCCATGCTCGGCTCCCACCCGCAGATCGCCACCCCGCAGGAGACCGACCTGTTCCACGTGTTCATGGCACCGCTCGCCGACGCCTGGGACCGACAGCTGGTGGCCGCCAGGGACGAGGACCTCGTCGCCCGGCGCAAGGGCCTGCCGCTGGTGCTGACCGACGCCGAGTTCACCAGCGCCGCCGGAGCGCTCGTGCGCGCCACCGTGGACGCCGTCGTGCGCATGCAGCCCGGCGCCGGCGTCGTGCTCGAGAAGAGTCCGATCCACAGCCTGCACGTGTCCACCGCCCTGCGGTTCGACCCCGAGGTGAGCTTCCTCCACGTGTTGCGGGACGGTCGGGACGTGGCGCACTCGCTGGTCACCGCGTCACAGGCGGAGTGGGGCAGCCACTGGGCCCCGGAGACGATCACCGAGGCCGCCAACATCTGGGAGTCACACGTGACCGGCGCGCGGATGGCACCGCACCGCACCGCACGGTGGTGCGAGGTCCGCTACGAGGAGCTGACCGGCGACGACGCGGCCGAAGCGCTCGTGCGGGCCTTCGCCGGCTGCGGCGTGCAGGTCACCAACGACGAGGCCCGGGCGACGCTGGAGCGGTTCCGCCTGGAGGGCCTGCGTGCCGACGGCGAGGTGGCCGAATCGATCGTCACGGGAGGCGAACTGGCCGGGGCGCCGCACGTTCGCGTCGAGCCGGACGGCTTCTTCCGTCGCGGCGGTTCGGGCGAGTGGCGGACGGCGTGGAGCGCTGCGGACCGACGCGAGTTCGACTCGGCCGCTGGCGAGCTGCTCGTGTCGCTCGGGTACGAACCCGACCACGCCTGGGCCGACGCCGATCGCTGACACCCCAGCCCCGCCCACACCCCCCTCCCCCCTGCTCTGTGGCGCACCACAGAGCAGGGCGTGCACCACGAAGCGGGCGAGGGGGGGTGACAGCAGGCGTCAGTGCTTGAAGTGGCGTTCGCCGGTGAACACCATCGCCAGACCC
>JBMOJH010000173.1:0-3943 GCA_049316905.1 Microthrixaceae bacterium
TTCGGGGACCGGGCGTTCGGGGACCGGGCGCCGCGGGCCGGCGCGGGCCTGCGACACTGTGGGTGATGCCCGCTGCCCCCTGCCGCGACCACGATGACCGCTGACGGCTGGCGGCTGGGCCCGGAGGATCGGGACCAGCCCGCCGGACGGGTGCTGGCCGTGGTGCTCGACGGCCAGCTGGCGGCGTTCCTGGCCCACGAGCCGGGGGTGCGGGCCGACGAGGACCCGGAGGAACTGCACGACGCCCGGGTGGCGGTGCGGCGGGCCCGGTCGCTGCTGGCGGCCGGTCGCCGGGTGTACCCGGCCGAGGAGCGGGAGCTGCTCGCCGCCCTGCTGCGCTGGATGGCGGGGGTGACCTCCCCGGTGCGCGACCTCGACGTGCTCCGTGAGGACCTGCCGGGTCTGGCGGCCCGTCTGAGCCCCGAGCTGTCCGACGGCATCGAACCGCTGCTCGCGGCGTTCGACCGGGAGCGAGCGACCGCCCTCGCCGCCCTGTTCGCCGCGATGGACAGCGAGCGGTACCCGGTGCTGCTGCGGCGCTGGCGGGCGCTCGGCAACGTGTACCGGGTGGGTGGTGGTGAGCCCGGGCCCGACGCGTCCCGGCCCGCAGGCCAGCTCGCCGACGACCTCGTGTGGCGGGCGTTCCGCCGGGCCCGCCGGGCCGGTCGCGTGGCCATGGACTCCGACGACCGCGACGCCTGGCACGACCTGCGCAAGGCGCTGAAGCGGTACCGCTACGTGGTCAACGCCGTCGCCCCGATGTATCCCAAGGGGACGTTCGGGCCGGTGCAGCGACGGCTCGCCGACCTGCAGGACACGCTCGGCCGGCTGCAGGACCACCACGTGCAGGCGTCGATGATCGAGCGGGCCGGTGCGGTCGGTGGGGGCCGCGCCGCGCTGGCGGCGGGCGCGCTGGCGGACGCCCTGCACCACGACGCCGAGGTCGCCCACGCCCACTGCCGCGACGCCTGGGCGCACTTCGACCGCCCGAAGGTGCGGCTGGCGCTCCGCGAGGCCGTGGGCCGCTGAGGGCCGCGGCCGTGGCGACGGAACCGGGGCGTCCTCCCCGTTCCCGGTCCGAGCGCCCCGTGGGAGGCTGCGGGACGTGACCGACGAGCCCCGTCCCGATCCCGCCGACGACCGTCGCCTCGCCACCGTGCGGGCCCTGCTGGCGAAGGCGGAGGCGAGCGAGTTCCCCGACGAGGCGGAGGCGTTCTTCGCCAAGGCCTCCGAGCTCATCGCCCGCTTCGCGATCGACGAGGCGCTGCTGTGGGCCGACGCCCCCGAGCGGGACCACCCCGACGAGATCCGGTTGGTCATCCACGCGCCCTACCTGGCGCAGAAGGCGGTCCTGGTGCACGCGGTGGCGGTGGCGCACGGCTGCCAGTCGGTGCGGCTGGTGTCGGGGCCGGGTCACCGCTCGGAGGTGATCTCGGTCGTGGGGTTCCCCGGCGACCTGCGCTGGGTGGAGACCCTGGTCACGAGCCTCCTCGTCCAGCTCACCTCCGCGATGCTGTCGCGCTGTCCCACGGGGCTCACGTCCTCGGGATCCGCGGGCTGGCGGCGCAGCTTCATCATGGGGTTCGCGGAGGAGGTGTCCACCCGGCTGCGGGCCGACCGCGAGGCCGCGGCCGGTGCCGCCGGCGCCCGCGCCGCCGGCGGGGCGGGATCCGCCGGCGCGGCGGGCGGACCGTCCGGTCCATCGGTGGCGCTGGTGCTGGCCGAACGCTCCGGTGAGGTGCGCGACGAGTTCCGGCGGCGCTACCCGTCGGTGCGCTCGGCGTGGGCCTCGCGCGGTTCCTCCGCCGACGGTCACCGGGCGGGCCGGCGTGCCGGGAAGGAGGCGTCGCTCGGTCGCGACGCCGTGGGCGGTCGCCGGGGTCTCGGGCCGGGATGACCGCTGACGGCCCTGTCGGCGGGATCGCCGACAGGTCGGGAGCGGGCGCTGCGGACCCGTGGCAGCACCGGGTGTACGCCGCCGAGCACGCTGCCCTGCCCGAGGGCGGGCGTCGCTTCCGGCGGTTCGCCGAGGTGGAGGCGTTCGTCGCCGATGCCCTCGCGGACCCGTGGTGGGCGGCCACCTTCCCGGCCGCCCCGGTGGAGGTCGACGTGCTCCGTCGCAGCCGCGGTGCCACGTTCTCCGCCGCACACGTCACGCCCGACGGCACGGCCGCGGCGGTCTGGATCCGTGACGGGTCGTGGGACGCGGCCACGGTGGTGCACGAACTCGCCCACGTGGCGGTGGGTCGGGGCCGGGCCCTCGCCCCGGCGCCACCCGAGCCGCACGGCCCGGAGTTCGTGGCCGCGCTGCTCGCGCTCTGGCGCCGGCACCTGGGCGCGCACGCCTACGGTGCCCTGCGCTCCGCCCTGGAGGACCACGGGGTGCCGACCCAGCGGCCCCGCCGCGACGGCACCCCCGGCCGGTAGACCGCCGCCTTCTCCTTGCGGCCGCGCACGGTGAGCCGGCCCGCCCCCATCCAGGTGTCCGCGCCGCCGGCGGCGCCGGCCTCGAACACGGTCGTGGCGGCGGCGAGCACGCCGGTGCGCTCGTCCTTGGCGTGCTCGCACAGGCGGGCCGCCAGGTTCACCACGTCGCCGATCACGGTGTACTCGAACCGCTCCACGGTGCCCACGAAGCCGGCCAGCACCTCACCGGTGGCCACGCCCACGCCGGCGCGGAGCTGCAGGCCGCCGGCCTCCAGCTCTCGGGGGAGCGCGGCGGCGGCCCGCAGCGCCCGCGCCGCGTGGTCGGGCTGGTGCTGGGGTGCGCCGAACAGGCACAGGGCCGCGTCGCCCTCGAACTTGTTGATCCACCCGCCCTCGCGGTTGACCACCGCCACGACCACCCGGAAGAACCGGTTGAGCATGGCGACCACCTCCTCCGGTGCGCGGCCCTCCGCGAAACGGGTGTAGCCCTGCAGGTCGACGAAGAGGACCGTGACCTCGCGGCGGTCGCCGATCGCGGCCTGGTCGCCGTCAGCCACCGCGAGCGCCAGGTCGGCGAGGCCGGCCTGGCCCACCTGGCGGGAGAACACCTCCCGCAGTTCCTCGCGCTCGCGGATCCCGGCCACCAGGTCGTTGACCCCCTCGGCGAGCCGGCCCAGCTCGCCGAGGTCGTCCACGGGGACCGCCACGTCGGTGTCGCCCTGCTCGATACGCCGCAGCGCGTCGCGGACCCGGTTCAGGGGCCGCGACACCGACACCGCAGCGACCGACATGACCACGCCGCCCGCCGCGGCACCCACCAGGGCGAGCCACGCCAGGCGGGTGGGGTCGAGCGCGACCGGGCTGATCAGCGGACTGAGGCCGATCGCGACGAGCGGCACGGCGCTGCCGAGCAGCCAGCTGAGCATGAGCCGGGGCCACACGTCGCGGCGGTCGGCGGGGAGGTCGGCGTCCGCGAGGGCGAGCGCGTAGAGCGGGCGGAAGTGGCCCTCGAGGAGGAGGTACAGCAGCGTGCAGGTGACCACCCCGGCGAGCGCGATGCCCACCGAGACGCGTTGCACGTCCGCGTTGAGCAGGCCGAAGAGCACGGCGGCCCCGAACCAGGAGCCGAGCGCGGTGAGCGTCTCGAACCCCGGGAGGCTGAAGAGGAACCGGCGCTGGCGCTCGGTGGGCGGCGTGCCCTCCCGCACCCACACCACCGCCCGGCGCAGCATCAGCGCGTTGAGGGGCAGCAGGAGCAGCACGTTGGCCGCCAGGTACAGCCCGAAGACCGCCAGGTTCAGGTCGATGCCGGCGAGTTCCCCCTCGGCGTTCGGGGGGAGCAGGAACGTGAAGTAGAGCGCCACCACCAGCACGCCGAGGCCGTTGGCGAGGAGCTGCAGCAGGACCACCCCGCGCACGGTCGAACGGGCGCGGACCACGTCGGGTCCCTGGCGGCGGGGGATGCGGCCCCGCCGGCGCGGTCGGTCGGGTGTGGTCACCGGCCCGGAGCGTACCG
>JBMOJH010000174.1:0-3886 GCA_049316905.1 Microthrixaceae bacterium
CCGGAGGATCGCTGGTTCGCCGTCACGGGCTGACGTTGCGGGGATGCGCTTCCCTTCGGCGTTAGCGCCGGCGGGCCGGCTCCGCGGACTCCGCCCGGCGCTGTCGGCCCGCCGTTCGGCGCCCGCCTGCCGGGTCCCGGCTCCCGGGTCCCGGCTCGAACGCGGCGGTGCCGGCTCCCGCCGCGGGCCCGTTGGGGCGGCGCGGCGGGAGTCGGCACCTTGCGCTGGCTCCGGCTGGACCGGTCAGGGGCAGCCGGGTGTCCCCGGCGGGTAGCTCAGCGTGGCCGACGAGATGGGCGTGCCGTCGGCGGCCAACGTCGAGTAGCTCACGTTGGTGTAACACTGGGGCGCCCCAGGGAAGATGTAGCCAACGCGGGGCACCGTCCCATCCGGCTTCACGGTGAACCCGGCGGTCCTGCAGCCGAACTGATCGCCGCAGAAGGTGATCGGCGCCCCCGGCCGGAGGCCCGCACCGGTCAGGGTTCCCCAGTTGCTGCGGGTATCGGGATCCTGCGTGTTCGAGAACACGAGGGTTGCGGGCACGATCCCGACGCAGCCCCACGGGGAAATCCAGCCGGTTCCGACGGTGGTGGTCAGCGCCGGACACGCCGTCTGGGAGGTCGCAGCGATGACGTCCACGTAGAACCCGACACCCGCCAGGAGGCACGAGGACTGCCCCGCCGACGGCTGGTATGAGCCCAGTGCGCACGGGGACGGGACTCGTGCTTCCTGGACGTCGACGAAGAATCCGGCGGGTGCTGCGGTGCACGGCGCCCTCCCCGTCGACGAGTTGAAGTAGCCCACCGGGCAGGGGTTCGCTTCGGGTCCAACCACGATGGTGGTCGTCGTCGACGTGCTGGTCGTCGTGGTGGTGGGTTGGGGCGACGGGGTCGGGGTGCACGCCGCCAACAGCAGCGCGCCCGCGGTCAACCCGATGGCCAGCATGGCTCGGCGGCGGGCCGCCGGATGGGTGTGGGTCGTCATCGTCATCACGCTTCCAGCGCGCCCTGGAAGGCGAGCGAGTAGGGCTTGACGAGGTGGCCGGCGTCCTTCATGACCGGGGGCACGGTCGGGTCGGCCAGGAAGCTCTCCCAGCCGGCCTGGTCCCAGTCGAAGACGACCCACACGCCGTCGGCGCTGGTCTCGTCGCGGTACACCTGCGCGCCCTTGCAGCCGTGCTCGGCGCGCTTCTCGGCGCCGGCGGTGGAGAACACCTTCCAGAACTGGTCCCAGTCCGCATAGCGGGTGGAAGCGAGGATCATCGGAACACTCCTTGTCGATCGGCCCGCCCGGGGTTGGACGGGACCGTTCGATCGTGCGGGTCCGGAGGGACCGCCCGCATCGGGAGTCCTCCCCATTCCCCACCCCACTCAGTGGGGAGGGGAAGGGCGATCGTCGAGCGGCGGCCGGGGACCGGGGGTCAGGGGCCGACGGGCCCACCCGCCACGTCGTGCTCGATCGCCCACCGCGTGGCAGCCGCCCGGTTCGACACGCCGATCTTCGAGTAGAGGTTCTGGATGTGGCGATCCGCGGTCTTGGCGGAGATGTAGAGCCGCTCGGCCATCTCGCGGGTGGTGCACCCGGCCGCCACCAGCTGCAGCACCTCCACCTCACGCCGGCTGAGGCCGCCCGGCCGCTCACCCTCCCGCGGAGCCGCGTCGCGCAGCTCGTCTCGGGCCACCTGGATCTCACTCCGGCAGAACTCCGC
The DNA here is from genome assembly GCA_049316905.1 of Microthrixaceae bacterium. Lineage (GTDB taxonomy): Bacteria > Actinomycetota > Acidimicrobiia > Acidimicrobiales > Microtrichaceae > CAIPVR01. The sequence continues at coordinate 1,709 of JBMOJH010000174.1, forward strand.
GGTGTCGCGCAGGTCCAGGCGCTGCCCCCGCTCGACGGCCGCAGCAAGGACATCGGCCGGCAGCGCGCTGCGGAGCCCGGCGCCGAGCGTGGCGAGCTCCGGCACGTGGTGCTCGCTGCCGGGCTGGCCGACGATGGCGGCGTGCAGCGTGGCGGCGCGGTCCAGCCGGCCGAGCCGCTCGAACAGGGCGGCGGCGCTGGCCAGCGTGATCGTCAACTGCGGAACGTTGCCGGCGGTCTGGAACGCCTCGATCGCCGCGTCGAACATGGCCAGCGCGTCGTCGGGCCGGGCGTCGTCGAGGCGCAGGCGCGCCGCGTCGCGGGCGATGAAGCCGACGAAGAAGTCGACGCGGTGGCGCTTCACGTACTCCAGGCCCTCCGTCCAGCGGGCCAGCGCTGCGGTGGGGTCGACGTTGGCCAGCGCCCCGCCGGTGGTCCAGAAGGCGTAGGCGATGAAGTACGGGTTCCCCAGCTCGTCGGCCGCGTCCATCGCCGGGCCCACGAGGGCGATCGCCTCGTCGACGCGACCCGAGGCCTGCAGCCCGTCGAGCAGGAGCGACAGCCCCCACGCCTGCGGGCGGCCGTCCAGTGCCGCCACCCCCCTGGCGGCCCCGACGTAGCGGTCCAGGTGCCCGGAGTAGACGTGGGCGAGCGCCTCGATCAGCCCCGACAGGCCCGGCTCGCACGGGTCGTAGCGGCCCGCCTCCTCCACGGATCGAGCCTCGAGGGACCGGGCCTCCTGGGCCGCGGCCACGGCCCGATCGGGGTGACCGGTGAAGCACCCCCAGGCCGCGGCGACGCACAGCCGGGGCAGGCGCGGCGGATCGAGCTCACGAGCCTCAGCCAGCAGGTCCTGCGCCCAGCCGACCGCCTCAAAGAGCTGGACCGATGCCCCCATGAGGCCGGCGTGGGCCGCCACGTCCACCGCCGTCACGACGTCGCCCCGGGTCCGGCTCCACCGGTAGGCGGCTCGGAGGTTGGCCAGCTCGGTGGCCAACCAGTCGACGGCGTCGTTCCAGGACGGCCCGTTCCACCGATCCCACCAGGCCCCGGCGAGCGCCGCGAAGTGGGCGGCGTGGCGGTCACGCACGGCCTCGACCCGACCCGCCGCGGTCAGCTCGGCCTCGGCGAACTCGCGGATGGTCTCGAGCAGCGAGTACCGCGTCGAGCCCCGGACCTCGCCCACCACCACCAGCGAGCTGCGGACCAGAGTGTCGAGCCCGTCCAGCACGCCGAACTCGTCGGTCGCTCCGACCACGGCGGCGATCGACGCCACGTCGAAGCCGTCCTGGAACACCGCGGCGTGCCGGAGCAGATCGCGAACGGGCTCGTCGAGGACCTCGAAGGACCACGCCACCACGTGGTGGAGCGCCTGCTGGCGCTGCGGGAGGTGCGGGGCGATGGTGAGGAGACGGAAGCGGTCGTCGAGCCGCTCGCGCAGGTCGGTCGGGCTCATCGAGATCGATCGTGCAGCGGCCAGCTCGATGGCCAACGGCAGGCCGTCGAGCGTGCGGCAGATGTCCAGGACCACTGCGGCGGTCCGCTCGTCGTCGAAGTCGATGCGCGACTGGAGGGCGCGGGCGCGCTCAACGAACAGCGCGACCGCCGGCGACGAGCCGGACGGGCCGTCGTGGTCGACCTCCAGCGGCATGACGAGGCGACGGTGCTCCTCGGGGAGGTCGAGCGAGACCCGTGACGTGGCCAGGACCGCCAGCCCCGGAGCGCCGCGGAGCAGCGCCGACACCGTGGCGGCCGCGCCGGGGAGCACGTGCTCGCAGTTGTCCACCAGCAGCAGCATCCGCCGGTCCGCCAGCGTCTCGGTGACCGACTCGAGCAGGCCGGCGTCGCCGCTCGGTACGATCCCCAGGGTCGTGGCGATCTGGTCGGGAACGGCGTCCGGGTCCGTGATCGACGTGAGGTCCACCATCCACACGCCGTCGGGCAGATCAGCGGCCAGCCCGGCCGCAACCGTCAACGCCAGGCTGGTCTTCCCGACGCCGCCCACCCCTGTGAGCGTGACGAGCCGGTGCTCGGCAAGCAGACCAGGGATCTCCGCCAGCTCCCGCTCACGTCCGAAGAGGTCCGGGGCCGACCGGGCGACGTTGCCACGGATCACCCCACCACCCGTGGTGCCCTCGTCCACGGTCCGAGTTTCGCATGTGGGAATCCCCGGTCGCCC
>JBMOJH010000175.1:0-3215 GCA_049316905.1 Microthrixaceae bacterium
CCGCCCTGCGCAACGCCGTGCGGTCCGGCACCGAGGGCCACGCCTACCTGTTCTCCGGGCCGCGTGGCACCGGCAAGACCTCCACGGCGCGCATCCTGGCCAAGGCCCTCAACTGCGAGGACCTGCGCGACGGCGAGCCGTGCTGCGAGTGCGACTCGTGCGTGGCCATGGAGGCCGGGTCCAGCTTCGACCTCTTCGAGCTCGACGCCGCCTCGCACAACGGCGTGGAGGCCATGCGTGAGCTGGTGGCCCGCACCACCGTCGGATCGCCCGGTCGCACGAAGGTGTACATCCTCGACGAGGTCCACATGCTCTCCACCGGGGCGTCGAACGCCCTGCTGAAGACGTTGGAGGAACCGCCCGAGGGTGTGGTCTTCGTGCTGGCCACCACCGATCCGCAGAAGGTGCTGCCCACCATCCGCAGCCGCACCCAGCACTTCGACTTCCAGCTGCTGTCGGCCGCCGAGCTCGAGTCCTACGTGCGGTGGATCGCGGCCGACGCGGACCTCACGATCGACGACGCCGCGGTCGCGCACGTGGTGCGCGCCGGGCGCGGCTCCGCGCGTGACACGTTGTCCGCGCTCGACCAGGTGGTGGCCGCGGGCGGCGTGCTCGACCGGGCGGAGCCGGTCGAGGCGCTCTTCGCCGCCCTGGCCGGGAGCGACCCGGGCGCGGCGGTCACCGCTGTGGCCGACGCGCTGGCGCAGGGCCGCGACCCGCGCGTGCTCGCCGAGTCGTTCCTCGCGTCGCTGCGCACCGCCTTCCTGCTCTCGCTCGGGGTGGAGGTCGACCATCTCGTGGAGGCCGACCGGGCCGAGCTCCAGGGGTGGGCCGACCGGTTGGGCACCCCGGTGCTGACCCGGGCGGTCGAGCGGATCGGCTCCTGCATCGTGGACATGCGCAACGCAGCCGACCCGCGGGTGCCCCTCGAGGTGGCGTTGGTGCAGCTCACCCATCCCGGCGCGGGCTCGCTCGACGAACTGGTCGCCCGGATCGAGCGGTTGGAGTCCGCGCTCGCGTCGGGCGAGGTGCCGACTGGCCCCGCGGCGACCGCGCCGTCGCCACGAGCAGCCGCGCCGGCACCGGCCGCTTCCACACCGGCCCCTCCCGCCCCGACTCCGGCGGACCCGTCACCTGCGGCCGCGGTCGACGAGCCCGACGCCGATCCCGACGACGCGCCCGGCGCCGAGCCGGCCCCCGCGGCGGAGGGAGCGGCGCAGGCCCGGGCCGCGCTGGCCGCCAGTCGGGCGCGCAAGGGTGGCCCGGCCCGCGGCGACGGTGCGGACGCCGCGGCGCCCCCTGCGTCCCGGCGGGAGGGCGCTCCCGGTCCGCCGCCCGCACGACCTCGCCCGCCCGTGGCCGCCGATCGTGCTGTCGCACCGGCTCCTGCGGCGCCCGCGCCGGAGCCGACCACCCCCGCTCCGGCGGCCGAGGTGTCGGAGCCCGAGCCGGTCGCCGAGGCACCGGAACCGACCACGGCGCCCGCGCCGGCGGAACCGTCCGAACCCGCACCCACCGAGGCCACCCCGTCCGCCCCGCCCGCGCCCGGTGGGGCCGTCGACCGCGACGCGATCGTGTTGGCGATCGCGGACGTGGTGCTGCCGGGTCTCAAGGGCGTCGCCCGGGCGATCTGGTCCAACGGCCGGGTGGTGGAGGTCGTCGGCTCCACGGCGGTGTTCGAGGTGGAGAACGAGCCGACCCAGCAGCGCGCCGAGCGCTCGCGGCCCGACGTCGAGCGGCTGCTCGGCTCCCATCTGGGCACCACCGTCGAGGTGCGGCTGCGGGTGGCCGGGGATCCCGACGCCGGTTCCGGAACCGCGCGCACCGCCGCGCGTGACCGCACGCCCGCCGCCCCCTCGCCCGCGTCCGGAGGGGGTGAGGGCCAGGAGGCCCCCGACCCCGAGCCCACCGCGGTGGCCGAGCCCGCGGCGGTGGCGACCGGGCCCGTCGCGGTGGACACCGCGGATGCTCCCGACGAGGCGTCCGCCGACGACGAGGTCGTCGACGTCGACGAACTCGAGGATGCGGTCGACGTGGTCACGAGCGGCCTCGAGCGACTGACCGCGGCGTTCCCGGGTGCAGTGCTGATCGACAACGGTGAGGTGAACCCATGACCGATCCCAGCCAGGACCGACCCGATCAAGCCGACCGCGCCGGGGGTGAGGTGGTACCGGCCGAGGTGGTCGGCGCGGGCGACGGGCCCTCCCTCGACGGGGGCCTCGGTGCCGTGCTCGGCGGGCTCGACCTGGGCTCGATGATGGAGATGGCCCAGGAGATGGGCGACCGCGTGGCCGAGGCCCAGGAGCAGTTGGCGCATGCCCGGGTGGAGGGCACCGCGGGTGGTGGCGTCGTGCGCGTGGTGCTCAACGGGCACCTCCACCTCAAGGAGGTGCACATCAACTCCGCGGCGATCGACCCCGAGGACCCGACGATGCTCGAGGACCTGATCGTGGCCGCGTTCGCCGACGCGCAGTCCGAGGTGGCCGAGCTGCAGGCGCAGGCCGATCCGATGTCGGGCCTCGGCGGGATGGGCGGCCTCGGCGGCCTGCTGGGCGGCTGAGTGGGCACCGCCTACGCCGCCGCGGTCCAGGACCTCATCGACGCGCTCGGTCGGCTCCCCGGTATCGGGCCGAAGTCGGCCCAGCGCATCGCCTTCCACCTGCTCAAGGCCGATCCCGAGGAGTCCCGGCGCCTGGCCACGGCCATCACGGAGGCGAAGGAGCGCGTGGGCTTCTGCGAGCGGTGCTTCAACCTGTCCGAAGGGCCGCTCTGCACGGTCTGCAGTGACGACCGGCGCGACGCCCACGTGCTGTGCGTGGTGGAGGAGCCCCGTGACGTCGTGGCGATCGAGCGGACCCGTGAGTTCAAGGGTCGCTACCACGTGCTCCAGGGTGCGATCGACCACCTCCAGGGCGTGGGGCCCGAGCAGCTGCGCATCCGCGAGCTGCTGGCGCGGATCGGCGCCGAGCAGGTGACCGAGGTGATCATCTGCACCAACCCCAACCTCGAGGGCGAGGCGACCGCGCTCTACCTCACCAAGGTGCTCGACATGCCGGGCCTGACCGTGTCGCGCATCGCCAGTGGCCTGCCGGTGGGCGGCGACCTCGAGTACGCGGACGAGCTCACGCTGGGCCGGGCGCTCGAGGGTCGGCGCGTGGTCGGCGGTGAGGGCGTCGGCGAGAGCGCCTGACGGGCCCGGACGCGACGGTGCCGCC
>JBMOJH010000176.1:0-3139 GCA_049316905.1 Microthrixaceae bacterium
CGATCACCCCGGCCTCCGTCCCGCTCTCCGCCCCGCTCTCCGCCCCGCTCTCCGCGATCGCGGTGGCCCAGCGGTAGTCGGCCTTACCGTTCGGGCCGCGCAGGATGCGGTCGACGACCACCACCCGCTTGGGGCACTTGTAGCCCGCGAGGTGCTCCTTGCAGTGCGCCACGAGCGCCGGCGCGTCGACCGTGGCGCCCTCCTCGGCGGCCACCACCGCGGTGACCGACTGGCCCCACTTCTCGTCGGGGAGGCCCACCACGTTGGCGTCGCGGACCGAGGGATGGAGCTTCAGCACCTCCTCCACCTCCTCCGGGTACACCTTCTCCCCCGCGGTGTTGATGCACACCGAGCCGCGGCCGAGCAGACGGATGGTGCCGTCGGCCTCCACCGTGGCGAAGTCGCCGGGCACCGACCACACCCGGCCGCCGAAGGTGCGGAACGTGGCGGCGGTCTTCTCGGGGTCCTTGTAGTAGCCCACCGGGATCGGCCCGCCGACCGCGAGCACCCCCACCTCGCCGGAGCCGGGCACGACCGGTTCGCCGTCGTCGGTGAACACCGCGGCGTGCTCGCCGAGGCGGAACGTGGCCGTGCCCGCGGAGCGCCGGCGAGACGCGGTGGAGCGACCGAAGCCCGTGCCCTCCGAGGAGCCGAGCAGGTCCGCGAGGAGCACGTCGCACCACTCGAGCAGCGCGTCCTTCACCGGCTGGGACCAGATCACCCCCGAGCTCACGATCACCTGCAGCGAGGACAGGTCGTAGGGCTCCCCCACCGACGCGGCCTCCTCGAGCGCGGCGAGCATCGGCTTGGCGAAGGCGTCGCCCACGATCGTGAGCTGGGTGGCCCGGCGGTCCTGCACGGTGCGGCACAGCTCGTGCGCGTCGAAGTGGTGGTCGGTGAGGGTGATCGCGCAGCCCCCGGCCGCGAGCACCCCGACGGTGGCCATCGCGGACGTGCCGTGCATCAGCGGCGCCGCGGGCACGAGCCGGATCGCGCCCGGGCCGTCGTGGAACGCCCGCACCGCGTCGGCCACCCCGTCGGGGGTGGCGGGCACGTCGCGGCGCAGGACCTTGAACGTGGGCGCCGCGGTGCCGAGCAGGCTGCGGTGCGGCCACATCACCCCCTTCGGCATGCCGGTGGTGCCGCCGGTGTAGAGGAACCACTGGTCATCCCCGGAACGCTCGATGCGGGCCATCGGCGCCGCCGCGTCGAGGGCCGCGTCGTAGTCGAGGGCCCAGGCGGGGACGGGGTGCTCGTCATCGGCGTCGACCACCAGCACGGTGCGCAGCAGGGGGAGGTCGCCGCGCACCGCATCGAGGCGCCCGACGAGCTCGGCCGACACCATCACGGCCTCGGCGTCGGAGTTCTCGAGCAGGTAGCGCAGCTCCGCCTCGAGGTACCGGTAGTTCACGTTCACCGGCACGCAGCGGGCCTTGAACGCCCCGAAGGTGGCCTCGAGGTATTCGTTGCCGTTGTAGAGGTAGAAGGCCACCTTGCTGTCGGGCCCGAGGCCCGCCGCGGTGAGGTGGCCGGCCACCCGGGACGCGCGCTCGTCGAACTCGCGCCACGTGCGCACCACGTCGCCGTGGACCACGGCCTCCGCGTCGGGCACGGTGTCGGCCACGGCCTCCCAGACCGTCGCCAGGTTCATCCCGCCCGCCGGACTCGTGCCGTCAGCCACCGTGGGTCCCCTCTCGTCGGCCGACGGGATCGTTCGCCGGCGCACTACTGTCCCCCACCGCCGGGCCCGATCAGGCCCGCCACCGAGAGGAGCCACCATGCCCGCCCGCACGGCCGACTCGCCAGCCGAGGCCGCGAGCCTCGTACGTCCCGTCGACTCGGTGGCCGTAGGGCTCGGCCCCGCCCATCCGGTGGGCTTCCTCCACGCCCTCGGTGAGCGGGAGGACTGGGTCGACCTGCAGATGTTCGGGGCGCTCCTGACCGACCTGTACGCCATCTTCACCCGACCCGGCGTTCACTACCGCAGCGGATTCTTCGGCCCGGCGGAGCGGTTCCTCCGCGACAGCGGCGCCGACATCGAGTTCGTTCCCGCCGACTTCCGGCGCTTCGGCCCCATCGTCGAGCAGCTCGCCCCCCGGGTGATGGCCACCGCGGCGGCGCCACCCGACGCGGACGGCTGGGTCAGCCTGAGCCTGCACGCCGGCGCCACGGCCGGGGAGCTCCACCGCTGCGGACGGGATCCGGAACGGCTCCTGATCGTGGAGTTCAACGAGAACTACCCCCGCACCTACGGGCTCGACGGCATCTACGACCACCGCCTGCACGTGGACGAGATCGACGTGCTGCTCGAGACCGACGCCACGCCGATCAACCTGCCCGACGCGAGCGGCTCCGACGCCGACCGGGCGATCGCCGAGCACGCCCGGGCGTTCATCCCCGACGGCGCCACGCTGCAGACCGGGATCGGCGCGATCCCCTCGATGATCGCGTCGCTGCTCGCCGAGGGTCCGGGTGGCGGCTACGGCATCCACTCGGAGATGTTCACCAACGGCCTGATGCGGCTGCACCAGGCCGGCAAGGTCACCAACGACCACAAGGGCGAGTTCGACGGCTACTCCATCTGCACGTTCGCGGCCGGCGTTCCCGAGCTCTACGACTGGCTGCACGAGAACCGCGAGGTGCGGTTCCTGCCCGTCGGCATCGTCAACGACGCCCGCTACATCGCCGAGAACCGCGATTTCGTGTCGATCAACGGAGCGACCGCGGTGGACCTCTACGGGCAGGTGGCGGCCGACACGATCGGCGGGCGCCAGCACTCCGGCATCGGCGGGCACGAGGACTTCCTCGCCGGTGCCGGCCTGCAGCTCGACGACCGGTCGCTCCTGTGCCTGCGCTCGTCGTCGATCGTGGACGAGGGCCGGGTGAGCCGCATCGTGGCCAACCTCGCCCCCCAGATGCTGGTGACCACACCTCGGCACCAGATCGACGTGGTCATCACCGAGCACGGCGTGGCGGAGCTCGCCGGGCTCACCGTGCGGGAGCGGGCCCGGGCGCTGGTGGACATCGCGCACCCGGACTTCCGCGCCGAGCTCACCGAGGCCGCGGACCGCATCGCCTGACCCGCCCCCGGCTCTGTGATGCTGCTGACGACACATGAGTCGTCAGCAGCATCACAAAG
>JBMOJH010000177.1:0-2879 GCA_049316905.1 Microthrixaceae bacterium
GCCCGGCGGCTCCGCCTGGCGCTCGCCTCGGCCCTCGCGGAGCTGGGCGAGGACCGGGGTCGCTGACCGGTGGCGGCGCCGCGGCCCGGACACGGGGGGACGCTGGCGGCCGGGGTGGACGATGGGGCAGGTCCTCCCCGGCCGCCGGTGCATCCCTCACCGGGAGTTCCGAGTGTGGGCGCCCGATCGGGCGGGGGGAAGGGCCAAGGGGCCCGTCGAGCGGTGCCTCGTCGGCCGATGTGTGAACGATCGTTCACCTGCCCGGGTGGCTAGCCTTCCCCAGGAGAGGAAAAGGAGCCGGAAGGTTGGGAGAGGAACCACCGTCGGGCGTGCCCGACGCGCGCACGCGCCTTCGGGACGCTGCGGCTGCGATGCTGTTCGAGCCGACGCTGGCGGAACTCACGTCGTTCGTGACCGTGAGCCGCCTCACGGAGGCCACGGGCCTCTCACGGGGTGCCGCGTCGCGGGCGTTCGCCGCGGAACTGGCGGCGCGGCCCGACCTCACGGCGCCCGAGGCCGTCGCCCGGTCGGCCTTCCTGGACCCGCCGGGGGGGCAGGAGGTGGTGGTGGAGGAGACCGCCACCCTGTTCGAGGCCGTCCTCGCCGACGCCGCCCGTGGACCGCTGCCGCTTCCCGAGGTGGTGGCCCACCTGATCGCCGGACCGGTCGCGGTCGGAGCGGTCGGCGTCGACCGCTCCGGTGCACAGGAACTGACCCGCGACTGGCTGGCCCTGGCCGTCTGCCCGGACGACGCCGAGGTGCGCGAGGAACTGGTGCGGCGCTACCGGCAGAACCAACAGGTGTTCGGGGCACTGCTCGACCGGTTGCTCGGGGCGTTGGACCGGGAGCCGGTGGTGGGGACCGACGTGGAGGAACTCGCCGCCGTCCTGCAGGCGTGCATCGACGGTCTCGCCGGTCGCCTGCGCCGGGAACCGGAGCTGGGGGAGGAGTTCGTGGTCCGCACCCTCATCGCCCTGTGGTCGGGGCTGACGCAACCGGCGGGTGCCGACGGCGACGACGTGCACATCCGCGCCGGCGCCGGCGGCCGCCCCCACTCCCTCGGGCCCGGCGAGGATGCGGCGGTGGTGGCAGCCGTGCGTGAGCTGTACGCGATGCACGGCTGGTCCTCGCTGACCCTCGACGGCGTCGCGGACCGCTCGTCGGTGCCGGTGGGCCGACTCGTCCGGTCCCGGCCCGATCGCCGGCATTTCGCCCCGATCGTGTGGGAGGCGCTCGCCGAGCGGCTCGAGCGGACGCTGTCCGGGCCGCGACCCGACCGGACCGCCGCCCTCGCCGCGCTCGCCTGTCGGCACCGCGCCGCGGCCGCGGCGATGGTGGAGCTCCGTATGGCGGTCGCGGATGACCCGTCGTCACACGCCGCCCGGGAGGTGGGCCGGATGATCGACCGGCTGGGTGCGTTGCTCGACGACGCCGTCGGGCCGGAGTCCGCAACCGTTGCCGGTGGCACGGCTGCCGAGACGGTCCTCGCGCTGGCCGCCTCGCCCGCCGGTGTGCCGCCCGCCGTGGTGGCCGCCGCAGCCCGGGCGGTGGCCCCGTGAACTCCGGGAACGAGGCGCCGGCACGGATCAGGGACGCAGCGGCCCGCCTGCTCCTCGGTGCCGACCTCGACGATCTCACTGCGTTCGTCACCGCCGTGCGCCTGGCCGGAGAGGCCGGCGTCGCGCCGTCGACGCTCCGGGCGCTGTACCCCCCGGAGGGCAACGGTCGCGGTGGCGTGCGGAACTCGGCCCAGGCCGCGGTTCGGCGCGTCCTCACGGAACCGGCCTCCGATCGACGCATCGTGCAGGCGGCGCTGGAGCGCCTGCTGTCCAGCACGATCGAGGCCGCCCGGGCGTCGGGCCGGCCACCGGGGATGGACGAGGTGTTCGCCGGGCTCGCCCAACTCGTCGTCGAGTGCGCCTCCGGCTCCCTCGCGTTCTCGTTCTCGGAGCAGTTCCTCGCCGCGGTGGTGTCGACCGGGGACGAGGAGGTCCGCGTCCGCAACGCCCTGGGCCTCGACACCTACCTCACGACCTACTCGGTGATGGTCGAACGGTTGTGCGACCTCACCGGTCGCGAACCGGTGGAGGGTGTGGGGCCGTCGAACCTGGCACTCGCGGTGATCCTGGCCTTCGACGGGGCGGTGATGAACCTGCGCCTCACGCCCGAGTTGGGCGCCGCGCCCGTCCGTCACCTGTTCGTGGCGATCTGGACGGGGCTCACCCGTCGCCGTGGCGACGTCGACGACCTCCTGGAGCACCGGGTGGCCGACCCCTCCGACGATCCCCTGTCGGAGGACGAGCTCGACCGGCTGTCGGCGGCTATCCGGCGCTTGCACGACCGGGTGGGCTGGGGTGGCGTCAACCTGCGGAAGGTGGGCCAGCTGAGCGGCCTGCGGTCCGGTCGTCTCGCCCAGGTGATGCCCGACCGTGACCATCTCGCGGGCATCGCCTGGGCCGACGTGTGTCTCGACGTCACCCGCGACTGCCCGCCGGGCACCCCGGTGGCGGAGGTGGCGCTCATCCTGGTGGAGGCGGCCTGCTCCCACCGCGCCCTCGTGGGGTCGGTCCTGCGTGCCGGCCTCGGCGCCGACGGTCCCCCCGGCTGGTGGACCGTCCCGGGCCGCGGGGAGGGTCCGCTGATCGACGCGCTCACGTCGGCGGCGGGCGGCCCCGCTCCTGAGGTGGCGGCCGTGGTGGTGGACGCAGTGCTGCTCGGTGCCGCCCATGACGCGGCCGCGCCGGTTCTCGAGCAGGTGGTCGCGAACCTCCTCGGTGCGGACCTCCGCCGGTCCGACGCTCAGTAGCCGAGCGCGAGATCGACCGGTCCCACGAGCGGTTGTCCGGCGATCCACCGCGACACGTTCTCGGTGATCCGGT
>JBMOJH010000178.1:0-2864 GCA_049316905.1 Microthrixaceae bacterium
CAGACCGACACCGGCGGCCCAGCACCGCACGGCATCGAACTGGTGTTCGTTCAGTATCCACGGTCGGGGGGCGGCCGTCAACCCCCGATCCCGAACTCCCCCGGGGCCGGCGTCGAGGTCAGGCGGCGGGGTGCAGGATGAACGGGCCCTGCGAGGCGAGGACGGCCGAGGTCACGGGGACCTGCACGCAGTTCCCCACGGAGGACACCACGCCGAGGCCCACCGTGGCGGTGGCGCCCTTCCACAGGCCCGAGGTGATGCGGAGCTCGAGGATGAACTGGTTCGGCGAGCCGGGGCTCCGCAGGGTCGCGTCGTAGGCGGACACCGCTCCGTTCGACCAACGGATCGAACCCGATCCGGCACCGATCTCGGTGCCGTCCGGGCTGACCCCGCACGTGAAGGCGGGTAGGACGAACGTGCCGCCCAGGGACGCGCTCTCGATCAGATTGCTGGTGTTGTCGGTGCAGTTGGCCAGGCCGGCGCCCGCACCGATCGTGATGGTGACGTCCACGCCGGCGTTGCCCGCCGGCGGGTCGTAGGTGATCGGGCCGCCGAGCGACCGGCACGAGATGATCGGGTCCGGCAGGGGCCCGGGCGGAGGACAGGCGCAGGCGGCCGTGGCCGCGACCATCCCCGCCACGAGCGCGATCACCCAGAACCGCTTCGACCCCATCCCCGTCGCATCCTTCATCCCGACCCTCCCGGAACAGTAGTTGCGTCGACAATAGCCATCACGGGCGGGCCTAGGCTCGCCCGTGATGACCGATCGACTCACCACCTTCCTCTGGTTCGACCACGGCCAGGCCCGCCGGGCCGCCGAGCTGTACGTCAGCACCTTCCCCGACAGCCATCTCGACGAGATCAACGACGCGGCGTCGGACTACCCGGGCGGCTCCGCGGGTGACGAGCTCACCGTGGGGTTCACCCTCCTGGGCCGGCCGTTCGTGGGCCTGAACGGCGGCCCGAACTTCACGCCCAACGAGTCGGTGAGCTTCATGGTCACGACGGACGACCAGGAGGAGACCGACCGCTACTGGGATGCCCTGGTCGCGGACGGCGGCGAGGAGAGCGACTGCGGTTGGTGCAAGGACCCGTGGGGCTTCTCGTGGCAGATCACGCCACGGGCGCTCCTCGAGGGCCTGTCGCACCCCGACCCGGCGACGGCGAAGCGCGTCATGGACGCCATGATGACCATGCATCGGATCGACATCGCCACCATCGAGGCGGCCCTCGCCGGCGACTGACCGTCTGCCACTGACCACCGGGGGCTCACGCCCGCCGCGTCAGATCGGGCACGGCATCAGGTCGAGCGCGACAGCCGGGCGCGCAGCCACCGCCACCCGCCCGTGGACCACAGCGCCCACAGCACCAGCAGCGGCTGGAAGAAGAGGCGGGCGAACCGCTTGCCGTCGGTGTCGAGGCCGAACGCGTCCTTGTGCTCGAGGAACTGGGCGATGTTGCCGGGGAAGATCACGATGAAGAACGCAGCGACCACGAGGCCCACCAGCGCGACCCGGCGGCGTGCCAGGAGCAACGCCGCGCCAAGGCCCAGTTCGACCACGCCCGACAGGACCACGACGAGGTCCTCCCCGACGGGGAACCAGGCCGGCACCTGCGCCCGGAACGCCTGGCGCTGGAAGGTGAGGTGCGCCACGCCCGCCACGAGCAGCGCCGCGCCGAGGAGGTAACGCGCGACCGTGCGGGTCGGTCCCACCCGGCTCAGCCGTGCTGCCACACGCGGTGGCGCAGGGCGCGCCGGCCGGCCAGCGCCAGTTCGTCGAGTTCGGCGACCTCGTCGTCGGACAGCGCCCACCCCAGCGCACCTGCGTTCTCCAGCGCCTGGCCACGGTTCTTCGCCCCGGGGATCGGGATCGCTCCCTTGCGGATGATCCAGTTGAGCGCCACCTGGCCGGGCGTGCGGCCACCGTGCGCCTCGCCGAGGTCCCGGAGCCGGGCCACCACCGGGTCCACCAACGTCATGTCGTGGTCGCTGAAGTTCCGTCCCGACGGCGGCGGCGCGGCCGCCGAGTACTTGCCGGTGAGGCGGCCCTGGCCGATCGGCGAGTACGCCAGCACCACGATCCCCCGCTCCCGACAGGTCCGGAGCAGGCCGCTCGTCTCGGGCATCGTCCGGAGCAACGAGTACTCCACCTGGTTCGTGGCGAGCCGCAGGCCCCGGGCCCGGAGGGCGTCGTCCACGGCGCAGGTCTCGCGCACCGAGTAGTTGGACACGCCCACCGCACGGACCAACCCCGCGTCGTGGGCCGCCGCGAGGGCGTCGGCCAGCGCGCCGTGGGACCTCAGGCTCACCGGGCCGTGGATCTGGTAGAGGTCGACGGTCCCCACGCCGAGACGTCCGAGCGACGCCCGGACCGCGGCAAGGAGCGCGGAGCGGACCCGCAGCTTCCACGGCGCGGGCATGAACTTCGTGGCCAGCACCACGCCGCCGCGGCGCTCGGCGGGGGTCTCGGCGAGCAGGCGGCCGATGATGCGCTCGCTCTCCCCGTCGCCGTACACCTCGGCGGTGTCGAAGAAGCCGACGCCGGCCTCGAGCGACGCCGTCCACGCCTCACGGATGGTGTCCAGCGTGAGGGCGGCGTCGTAGCCGCCCATGCCCCAGGTGGCGCGGTCCCCCCAGGCCCAGGTGCCCACGCCGATGCCGCCGACCTGCACATCGGAACCGGCGAGCTGGTGGATGGGGTCCGGATTGTCGGACATCGGACCCTCCTCGGGGCGGCGCTCGTGACCTGTTGGGTTCCCGCCCCGGTCGGGCCGGGCGGCGACGCGCCACAACGTAGGTGGCGCTCCCGACCGAGGGCGAACGGCCGGTGCGGTCCTGCACACCGGGGGGTGGGGGGGGGGGG
>JBMOJH010000179.1:0-2854 GCA_049316905.1 Microthrixaceae bacterium
CCTTCGGGCCCCACCGCCGCGTACGGACCCCGCCCCCGGTCCCTGGTCCGGTGCCCCTCCGGTACCACCGACAGGCGAAACAGGACTCCTGTGGCGGGCGTGACGGCGGCGGGATGACTACGGTGCCCGCCATGAGCGACAGCACCGGTACCGCCCACACGCCCGCCGTCCCCCTCGCCGGACACTCCGCCGTCATCACCGGCGGCGGCAGCGGCATCGGCCTCGAGTCGGCCCGCCGCTTCCTCGCCGACGGCTGCTCGGTGCTGATCTGCGGTCGCACCGAGGACCGCCTGCGGGCCGCGGCCGACGAGCTGTCGGCCGGCGCCCCCGAGGGGACCGCGGTGGGCTGGATCGTGGCCGACGCGAACTCCGAGGAGCAGGTGGCCGCAGCGGTGGCCGCCGCCGAGGAGCTCGCCCCCCTCGGCTTCGCGGTCGCCTCGGCGGGTCGTGGCGGCCTGGGTCCGATCATCTCCACCCCGCTCGAGGAGTGGACCGACATCATCGGGACCAACCTCACGGGCACGTTCCTGCTCTTCAAGCACGCGGGCGCGGCCATCGCCCGCAACGGCGGCGGGTCCATGGTGGCCATCTCGTCGATCGCCGCCGCGGTCACGCATCCGTTCATGGGGCCCTACTGCGTGAGCAAGGCCGCGATCGACATGCTCGTGCGCCAGACCGCGGACGAGCTCGGCCGGGCCGGCGTGCGGGTCAACTCGGTCCGTCCCGGCATCGTGGCCACCGACCTCGTGTCGATGGTGATGGACGACGAGCAGGTGATGGGGTCGTACAAGGAGAACATGCCGGTGTCACGACCGGGCCAGGTCGAGGACGTGGCGGCGCTGGTGCGGTTCCTCGCCGGACCCGAGTCGAGCTGGATCACGGGCACCTCGGTCAGCGTCGACGGTGGCCACCACCTGCGCCGCGGGCCCGACTTCGAACCGGCCGCGCGGGCGTTCTTCGGTGACGACGCGGTGGAGGGCCGGCTGCCCGCCCCGGGGGAGGGCTGAACGATGACCCGTCCGGAGATCGACCTGCTCGACGGCGACTTCTACGTCGACGACCCGTACATCACCTATGCGTGGATGCGGGCCAACGAACCCGTGTACTGGGACTCGACCAACGAGCTGTGGGGGGTGTCCCGCTACGACGACGTGGTCGAGATCGAGAAGCGGAAGGATGTCTTCATCTCCTCGGACAAGGAGAAGGGCGGCTTCCGGCCGAACATCCCGGCCGACGAGTCGATCATCAGCCTCGACGACCCGCTGCACCAGAAGCGCCGCAACCTGGTGGCCCGACGGTTCACGCCGCGGGCGGTGGGCAACTGGGAGGACCACGTCCGGGCCACCGTGACGGGTTTGTTCGACGGGGCGCTCGCCGGCGGCGGGCCGGTGGAGATCGTCGGTCAGCTGGCCGCACCGTTGCCCGCCGAGATGATCGGGCTCCTGCTGGGCTTCCCGGAGGAGATGTTCCCGAAGCTGATGGACTGGTCGGAGCGCACGATCGCGCTCGGCGGCGGGCCGCGGTACATGAACGAGGACGGCATGATCGCCGCGATGGAGTTCGCCGGCGCGTCCGCCGAGCTCTACGAGGAGAAGAAGGGGTGCCCGGCCGACGACGTGATGAGCGTGTGGACCACCGCCGAGGTGCCCGGCCACTCCTTCGGGCTCGACGAGGTGATCTCCGACTGCCTCCTCATCCTGGACGGCGGTGCCGAGACCACCCGGACGGTGATCGCCCGGGCGATGCTGGCGCTCGCGGAGCAGCCGGAGCTGTGGGCGCAGCTGAAGGACGGCGCCGATCCCGCCGTGGCGGCCGAGGAGTTCATCCGGTGGGTCACGCCGATCCACAACATGTGCCGGGTGGCCCGTGAGGACATCACGATCGGCGGCGCGGACGTCCGGGCCGGTCAGCAGCTCGTGCTGATGTACACCTCGGCCAACCGCGACGAGGACCACTTCGACCGGGCCGAGGAGATCGTCCTCGACCGTCAGCCGAACAACCACCTGTCGTTCGGCTTCGGGACCCACTTCTGCCTGGGCAGCTCGCTCGCGCGGCTCGAGATCCGGGTGTTCCTCGAGGAGCTGGTGCGCCGGGTCGACCGGCTCGTGCCGCGCCCGGGTTCCGTGGAGGAGATGCCGAACGCGTTCGTGTGGGGCCTGAAATCGGCCGAACTGGAGATGGTCCCGGCCTGAGCTCCGCGTCTGCGGAGGTCAGCTCGCCTCTCCGGCGAGTGAGGACCCCTATTCCCCGGTGGGAGGGGTCAGAGGCCGAGGCGGTGGCTCGGCGGCAGTTCCGCGCGGCCGATCGCGTCGGCACGGGCGTGCAGCAGCTCGGCGGTGTCGTCGAGGTCGCGGGCGATGATGAACCGACGGGCCAGCGCGCCGTCCACCGCGAACTCGCCGAGCGCCGCCACGTCCGCGATCGGCGGGGCCGCGCCCCGGGCCGCAGTCACCCGCTCGACCAGCTGGTCGAAGGTCATGGACCCGCGGCCGGTGCCCTCGCCCACTCGGGCCAGGTGGTCGGGCCGGTTCCGCGCCGCGGTGTACAGCCCCGAGTCGATCAGGCCGCCCGACGGGTAGAACACGCTCGCACGCACCGGGGCGTCCTCCTTCACGAGGTTCAGCTGCAGCGCCTCGGTGAAGCAGCTCAGCGCCGCCTTCGACGCGGCGTACACCGAGGCGGTGGCCACGGGTGCGAACCCGCCGTCGCCCGACGAGGTGGTGATGACCTGGGCCGGTCGGCCGTCGGCGAGCATCCGGGGCACGAACTCGTGCACGCCGATCGCCGCGCCGAAGACGTTGACGCCGAAGCACCAGCGCCAGTCGTTGGGCTCCTGCTGCCAGGGCAGGCCACC
>JBMOJH010000180.1:0-2823 GCA_049316905.1 Microthrixaceae bacterium
CCAGCCGCGAGGCCAGACCGAACTGGGTGCCCATGTGGGTCTGGACGCCGAACTCGGCGGCCTGCTGGAGCGCACCCCACTCGGCCGACGTGCTCCGCCCGAGTGTCCGGGCGCTGAACTGGTCGACGAACAGCGCGCCCTGGTCCGACAGGTTCGACGGCCACGGGTTCGTGACGACGAACGACCCGTAGGCGGGCGACTCGGCATTCGACAGGTCGTTCACCGGGATGGCGATCGTGGCGCCCGGGAGCATGCCCTCCTCGCGGGCCGCGCGGGCCACGAGGTCGAGGGAGGCCTCCGGGGCCGGGGCGGTCGCCCCCGCGTCGGACGACGGCGCCGACGCCCCGCCCATGTCCATGCCCGGCATGTTCGGATCCATACCCGCGGGCATCGAGCCGCCCGAGGTGGGCACCGCATCCTCCCGGGTGGCCCACGGGATGCGGTTGCCGATCCGGTCGAGGTCACCCACCTTGGGCGCCGAGGACGGCAGCGGGTCCATCGACCAGAAGTCCTGCGTGTTGGGCGTCGCCTTGGAGGCGGCGAAGGAGAAGTTGGCCCCCCAGAAGTCGCCCCATGGCATGCCGGTGGTCACGAAGAAGACCAGCAGGACGGCCAGGACCACCCCGGGGATGGCGTGCAGGTCACGCCACCTTGCCCGGCCCTTCTTGCCCAGGCGCGGCACGAACATCGCCCGGCCCGTGCCCTTCTTCCGTGGCCACCAGAGCACGAGGCCCGTGGCCGCCAGCGCGAGCGCCCAGATGGCGAACACCTCGAGTACCAGCCCGCCCACGGGCACCGGCGAGAAGGCCGGTTCGTCACCGAAGATCCCGGCCAGCATGGGCATGGGCACCGTCACGGAGTCGTTGTTGAGGAACCCGTGCAGCCGGTTGGCGAGACCCACGAGGCCGGCGCCGGGGTCCATGTCGCCGAGCACGTCGCCGTTGGACGGGTCCACGTACACGTTGCGGACCGTCTCACCGTCGTCCTTGCTCACCGCGAACACGGTGGTGTCGCCCGGGCGCCGGGGCGGGGTGACGGAGTCGATGCTCCAGTCCTTCCGGGCCGCGGCCACCGCGTCGCGCTGGTCGTCGAGGCTCACGCGCTGCTCGGCCGACGAGGCGCGGTACAGGTCGCCGTACTGCCAGTCGTTGATCGTGTCCGTGTACAGGATCACCAGACCGGTCACGGCCAGCACGAGCAGCACCGGCATGGCGAAGATGCCGGCGTAGAAGTGGGTGCGCCACATCGCCCGCCACGAGCGGCTCCGGTCGTCGGTGGTCACGGTGGCCGTCATCCGGCCAACCGCCCCGCGCCGCCCGCGGGACGGCGCGTCGCGGTGTCACCCGGCACGACCGAGAGGTGGGGTGTCGCCGCAGGACCGGAGCCCGCCGGGGCGTCGCCCGCGGCCGCGTCGGGGCGGGGCCAGCCGCGACGGGTGGCGAGGAGCCACACCAGCACGAGGCCCGCCACCTCCAGGAGGTGGCTCATCTCCGAGAGCGGGAACGCCTCGCCGTTGGCCACGTCGACCACCGCGAACGCGACCATCCCCACCGCCAGCACGACGGTGAAGGGAACCAGTGCCCGGGCGCGGGCCGGGCGGGCGGCCACGAACAGCAGCGTGACCCCGTAGGCCGCCTCGAAGATGCCGAGGTGATGGGCGAGGTGGCCGTGGTGGGGGTCGTTCGAGAGGAGCACCTCCGGCACGGCGGTCACCAGGTACCCGAGCGCGACCAGAGCGAGGAGGGCGCGCAGCACCCACCAGACGCCCCCTCGGTCGAGTTCGGCCGCCCGAGCGGCCACCCGCTCGGGGAGGCCCGGCGCCCCGGCGAGCCGGTCCATGTCGTCAGCGACCCGGCGACACGCGGGGCACCCGTCGAGGTGGCGCCGCACCTGGGCCCGCGAGAGCCCGGGGTCCTCACCGTCGAGCGCTGCCGACATCGCGGCCCTGACCTCGTCGCAGTCCGGTTCTCGGGGATCCATGACCTTCCTGTCGCCCTGAGCCCCCCTCCGGTTCCCGCCCCCCGCGGATTTGCGGTCCGGCAGCATCGCTCGGGAAGGATGCGGAGATGGAACTGCCCGGCCCCGCATGACCGACCACCTCACGCTGCTGGCCCTCGCCGCCGCGCAGGGCGACGACCGGGCGCTCGCCGATCTGGTCCGCCTCACCCAGGACCGGGTGCGGCGGTTGTGCGCGCACCTCGGCTCCGTGGCCGACGCCGACGACCTCACCCAGGAGACGTACCTCCGGGCCCTGCGCACCCTGCCCGGGTTCCGGGGCGACGCCCCGGTCGAGGTGTGGCTGCTCTCGATCGCCCGTCACGTCTGCGCGGACCATGTACGGCGGAAGATGCGACGAGGCGCAATCGATCGGCGTCTCGCGGAACGCGAGCAACCGACCCTGCCCGACCACTCCGGGGACGTCTGGGCGCTCGTCGATGGACTGGACGCGGACCAGCGTGAGGCGTTCGTGCTGACGCAGGTTCTGGGGTTGTCGTACCAGGAGGCCGCCGAGGTGTGCGGCTGCCCGATCGGGACGATTCGCAGCCGCGTCGCGCGAGCACGCGTCGCAATCCTGGCGCAACTCGATGCCGGCGAACGCGACGCGACCGCCTGACCTGACCCCGGCCCTCAGGCCGGGGGCGGTGGTCGGTCCGGTGGCCGGCCCCGTTGCTGCACGGGGAACGTGCGACCCGAGGGCGTGGTAATGGTGAAGCCGACCTCGGGGTCGGGCGCCATCGACCACCCGGCCCGGTGCACCACGCCGTGGTGGTGCCGACAGAGCGGGGCGAGATGATCGAGGTCGGTGGTGCCACCGGCCTCCCA
>JBMOJH010000181.1:0-2782 GCA_049316905.1 Microthrixaceae bacterium
CGACCGTCCGATGCGGGTGCTGTTCTGGTACCGGGGGATCGAGAGCCTCGGCCTCGGCTACCTCATGTCGATGCTCACGGCGCACGGCCACGAGATCGACCTGATCTTCGAGCCCGGCCTCGACGACAACACCGTCTTCGACCTGCCGGCGCTGGCCCGGCTGAACCGGCACGACGCGCTCGTCGAGCGGGCCCGGGCCTTCGACCCGGACCTCGTGTGCATCGGTGCGCCCACGAACCTGTGGCAGCACGCCGCACGGATGGGGGAGCGGCTGAAGCGCGAGCTCGACGTGCCCATCGTCGTGGGTGGGCACCACGCGCAGGCGCTGCCGCAGTTCGTGATCGACCACTGGTGGGTCGACGTGGTCTGCACCGGCGAGGGCGAGCTGGCCCTCCTCGAGCTGGTGGAACGCATGCGCCGCGGCGAGGACTGCTCCGACGTGCCGACCATGTGGGTGAAGGGTCCGGACGGCACCGTGCACCGCAACGAGATCGGGCTCCTGGAGAACGACCTCGACCGTCTGCCGTTCCCGGAGAAGCAGCTGTGGTGGGAGTGGGGGGCCTTCCGCGACAACCTCGAGGTCTTCACCGGCCGGGGCTGTCCGTTCAAGTGCACCTTCTGCAACATCCACTACCAGCGGGAGATCTTCGACGGGAAGGGTGACTTCCTCCGGAAGCGCTCCGTGGCGAACGTGATCGAGGAGCTCGAGCAGAACCTCGCCCGCTACGACGTGAGCCACATCTCGCTGCACGACGACAACTTCACCACCAACGTGCTGTGGGTGGAGGAGTTCTGCGAGGTCTACCGCGACCGGATCAACCTCCCCTGGTACTGCTTCGGGTACCCGACCACCATCAAGCCCCGGCTCATGAAGGCGATGGCGTCGGCGAACTGCTCGATGATCTTCATGGGGGTCGACTCCGGCGACGAGGAGGTGCGCAAGACCCTCTTCGAGCGGCCCATGACCGACGACCTGATCTACGAGAAGGCCGCGCTCATCCACGAGCACGGCATCCGTTCGTTCATGTCCACCATCTACGGCTCGCCCGGCGAGACGCCCCGCGAGATGTGGAAGACCCTCGAGATGGTCGACCGCACCCAGCCGACCCAGGCCTCCGGCAACGTCTTCTACCCGTTGCCCAAGACCAAGCTGTACGACACCGCGGTGGAGCTCGGGCAGCTCACCGAGGCCGGTGAGGAGAAGGTCCGCAACGGCGAGTCGAGCTTCCACCAGCACTCGATCCTCGAACACCCGCACGCGGACCTCGCGGAGATGCTCGCCAAGGTCACGCCGGTGTACGTGAAGGCCCCGCCGTGGGCCAAGCCGCTCCTGCGGTTCATGGTGGAGCACCGGATGAAGCGCACGGCCCAGGCGCTCTACACGGTCCTCATCCCGATCACCTTCTCCACGATCGGCAAGGAGGCGGTGCGGATCACCCTCGCCTCCGTGCGCGCGGCGCTCACCCAGGGTCGCGGCCGTCGTCGCGGTCCGGCACGCCGCACGCCGCGCTACGCCCGCCGTCGGCTCGTGGTGGATCCGACGCTCGCTCCCGCGACCGAGGTGGACGAGGAGATCGTGCAGGTTCTCACCGTGGGGCCCACCCGTCGCTCGCGCCGTGCCGAGGAGATCCGCGCCGTCGTCGGCGACTGACCCCGCGGCTCAGGCCGCGGTCGTGACGGCCGTGAGCACCCGCTCCACGTCGTCGTCGCCGAGGTCGGGCGACAGCGGCAGCCGCACGAGCCGCGCGGCGAACGAGTCGGCCACCGGGCACTCGTCGCCCGGGAGGGCCAGGGTGCGGCCGAACCGGGTGCGGGGCAGCGACCCGTAGTGGCGGGTGCACACCACGTCCATCGCAGCGCAGTGGGCCACGAAGCGGTCCCTCGGCAGGTCCGGCGGCAGGAGGACCCAGAACAGGTGGGCGGGCTGCTCCGCCCCGGAGGGGACCAGGGGGAGTCGGGCACCGGTCCGTGGGGCCCAGTCCGCCAACTCCCGGGCGTAGGTGTCCCAGATCCGGTGCCGGGCGGCCTGGACCGCCTCCCGTCGGTCCAGCTCTCCCGAGAGGCGGGCCACCCCGGCGTCCGGCATCCGCCAGGAGGAGCCCGGTCCGCTCCACTCGTAGGCGTCCACCAGCCCCCGCTCGAACGCCTCGCGGTCGTTGCCCTTGTCGAGCAGCACCGGAACCGTCGCGGCGAGGTCCGGGTCGTTGACGACGAGCGCCCCGCCGTCGCCCGCCGAGATGTTCTTCGTGTGGTGGAACGACAGGGCGCCGAGGCGTCCGAACCGCCCGAGTGGCCGCCCCCGCAGGGAGCCGAACAGTCCCTGGGCGGCGTCCTCCACGAGATCCCAGCCGCCGTCGGCCGCCATCGGGACCAGCCGGTCCAGGTCCGCGGCCACGCCGCCGTAGTGCACGCAGACCACCGCCCGGGTCCGCGGCCCGGTGCGGTCGGCCACGGACGCCGGATCGAGGTTGGCGGTGCGGGGGTCGACGTCGGCGAAGCGGAGGGTCGCGCCCCGGAGCAGGAACGGGTTGGCGGTGCTCGAGAACGCGAAGGCCGGGACCACCACCTCGTCGCCCGGACCGATGCCCAGGAGCAGCGCGGCGGCCTCCAGCGCGTGGGTGCACGAGGAGGTGAGCCCCACCGCCGGCGGGGCGTCGAGGAGCTCCGCCACCCGTGCCGTCGTGGCCGCCCGGAGCGCGGCGGCCCGCGGCACGTCCCGGTGGGTCGCGCGCCCTGATCGCGTCAAGAATTCTTCCCGTCCGGTCGCATCGGCCTCCGTCAC
>JBMOJH010000182.1:0-2689 GCA_049316905.1 Microthrixaceae bacterium
ACGCGGCGCCGACCGCTTCGAGGTCGGGCTCGCGGAGGTCCACGGCGAGGCCGAGCAGGAGCGCCACCCCGGCGCCGAACACCAGCACGGGCACCACACCCACGTGGTCGATCACCGGCCCCGCGATCAGGCCGCCCACCGGGACGAGTCCGGCCCAGCCCATCATCCAGAGCCCCATCACCCGGCCGCGCACGGCGTCGTCGACCCGCATCTGCATGGTGGTGCTGAGCGCGGTGACCAGCACGAAGTACGCCGCTCCCGTCATGAACACCGCCGGGTAGGCCACCCACGGGGAGGTGGTGAGGCCGAAGACGGCGAGCGCGGCGGCGAACACGAGGAGACCGCCGCGGCTCATCCGGGAGCGTTCGACCCCGGCGAAGAAGGAGCCCATGGAGAGCGCACCGAGCGCGGCGCCGAGTGCGAAGCCGGCGAAGAGCAGCGTGTAGGCGAGTCCCTCGATGCCGAGCCGGGTCTTGGCGATGTAGGGCATCTGGTAGATGAACACCAGGCAGCAGAGCGAGAACACCGAGATGGTCACCAGCACCCGGGTGAGGATGCGGTCGGCCCGGGCCGCCCGCACACCTTCCCGCAGCTGCTGGACCGGTCCCTCGCCGCCGCGCCCCTTGGGGGAGAAGTCGGCCTTCACGGTGCCGACCGCCCAGATCACGAACAGGAAGCTCGCGGCGTTCACCACGAAGACGAGCGAGGGGCCGCCGAGCGCCGCGACCGCGCCGCCGAGGATGGGGCCCACCACCCGGCTCGCGTTCATGGCCGCGCTGTTGAGCGCCACGGCGCCCTGCAGGTCCCGGCGCCCGACGAGCGCGGGCAGCGTGGCGGCCGCGGCCGGACCGTTGAGCGCGCCCCCCACACCGATCAGGAAGACGAGCCCCACGATCGCCACGCGGTTCGGGTGGTCGTGCAGGGTCACCACGGCGAGGGCGAGGGAGAACACGGTCTGGGTGACGGCGATCGTGATCATCAGCACCCGCCGGTTGACCCGGTCGGCCACCGCCCCGCCCACGGGGGAGAGGAGCAGCATCGGGCCGAGCTGGGCGAAGGTGACCACGCCGATGAACCAGGCCTCGCCCGTGAGGTCGTAGGCCAGGACCCCCAGGACGATGTTCTGCATCCAGGTGCCGATGTTGGAGGCCAGCTGGCCGAGCCACACCCGGCGGAACGGCTGGTGGCGCAGGGCGGCGCCGAGGCTCCCGGCACGCGGTCCGCCGGCCCCATCGGCAGGGGTCGGGGCGGAGAGTGTTTCGTCCGTCGAATCTTTCGACCGTCGAATGACCGTCACGCCGTCAGGGTAGCCGCCGCGGGGCGACCGTAGGCTCGGGCCGTGACCGGCGACGACCGCACCCACTACCAGGTGCTCGGGGTGCCCCGTCACGCCTCCAAGGAGCAGATCCGTCGCGCCCACCGCCAGCTCGCCCACCTCCTGCACCCGGACCGCCAGGCCGGGGCGGGCCCGGGGGAGCAGGCCCTCGCCGAGCGGCGGATGCGGGAGGTCAACGCGGCGTGGACGGTGCTGTCGGATCCGGGGCGGCGGGCCGACTACGACCGCACGCTCGACGCCGCCCGGGCCGGTGCCGGCAGCTCGTCGCCGTCGCCGTCGGCGGCGCCGCACAGGGCGCCGGTCGACCCGCGTGACGAGGATCCCGACGCCTGGTACGCCGCGGCGCGCGCCGCCGAGGTGGACCCCGACGAGCCCGACCTGCACCCCGCGCACTTCTGGCTGCTGCGCCGGGGGCCGGTCCTCGCGCTGCTGGCGCTCGGCCTCGCGCTGTTCCTGTTCACCGCGGTGGCCGGCCGCGGCGGCGGGCCGGCCAACGAGGACGCGGCCCGCGCCACCACGCCACCGCCGGTGAACAACGCGTCGAGGTGCATCGCCCGTCAGGATGACGGGAGCTTCCGCACCGTCGGCTGCGAGTACCCCCACGTGGCCGAGATCACCCTGCGGGGGGTGACCGGTCCGCAGGCGTGCCGGGCGTCGGAGGAGTTCCTCCGACTCGCCACCAACGAGGGCGTGTGCGTGGAGGGCCTGACCCCTTCGGAGCGCTCGGGGGACGGCTCGTGAGCGCGCCCGGCGGCGCCGCCCGCGGCGTCCGCGTGGTGGGCCTCGACCACGTGGTGCTGAAGGTGCGCGACCCCGAGGCGTCCGTTGCCTGGTACTCACGGGTGCTGGGCCTCGAGCCGCTCCGCCTCGACGAGTGGCGGCGGGGCGAGGCCCCGTTCGTGAGCCTGCGGGTGGACGCCACCACGATCATCGACCTGCTCCGTGCCGAGTCGGACGGCACGAACGTGGATCACCTCGCCCTCGTGGTGGAGGGTGTCGACCTCGACGACCTCGCCGCGTCGGGGGAGGTGGACGTGGTGCGTCCGGTCGCCCGGTTGTGGGGCGCGCAGGGCTGGGGCCGCGGCCTGTACGTGGCGGACCCCGACGGGCACGTGATCGAGCTGCGCACCTACGACCCGCCGCGCCCCGCGCAATAGGGGTCCGCAACGCCCGTTACGGGCGTGGAGCCGCCAGAGAACGCGATTGCACCGGACCCCACCGCTTTCCGGTCCCTCCCGTCGCACGGCTACAGTGACCGGCTCCGGGCGTATGGCTCAGATGGTTAGAGCGCTGCCTTCACACGGCAGAGGTCACAGGTTCGAGTCCTGTTACGCCCACTCCGGAACCCCTGCA
>JBMOJH010000183.1:0-2674 GCA_049316905.1 Microthrixaceae bacterium
CGACACCGATGGCGACACGGACTGAGTCCGGTGCCGCGGGCCTCGGGGCGATGCTCCTCGTGGCCGTCACCGGGGTCGCCCTCGCGTTCGCGTCGGGCGCGACCCGGGCGGGCGGTGCGGCATCGGCACGGGCGAGGGCCGACGCCGCGGCGGATCTCGTCGCCCTGGCCGCGGTGGTCGATCCCGCCTCGGGCGCCGGGCGTGTCGCCCGTGCGAACGGCGCGACGGTGGTGCGCGTCGACGACCGGCTGGGCGGCGGCCTGACCGTGCAGGTCCGCCGCGGCGGGGTCGTCGGTGAGGCCACAGCCCGCCCGGCGGCGCAGGATCGCGGGCGCAGCGGGACCCGGCGGTAGGCTCCCGGCCGTGACGACCACGCCGCCGGCGCGCGCTGCCGACGATCCCTCGGCCGGCCGACCGACCGCGCCACAGCGCACGGCGGCCACACCGGGGGCCTCCGGGAGCGGCCCCGCCGCCCGGACGCGTCCGGCGCCCGGCGCCACCGCAGCCACCCCCAGGGCGGCCACCTCGACGACCTCTGCGACACCGGCACCCGCCCGGACACCCGCCCCGGCCCGGACACCCGCACCCGCCGCGGCGCCGCCGAACCGGGTGATGGGGTACCGCCGGCAACGGTTCGAGGCCCGCAAGGTGCGCCGCCTGATCCGCCACATCGACCCCTGGTCGATGCTGAAGCTGTCCGTGATGGTGGCGCTGTGCCTGTGGCTCATCACGATGATCGCCTCGGTGATCCTCTGGACCGTGGCCAAGAACGCCGGGACGATCTCGAGCATCGAGGACTTCGTGAACTCGACGTTCCAGCTCCAGGACTGGAAGCTCGACGGCGAGTTCCTGTTCCGCCAGTTCGGTCTGGTGACGCTGCTGTTCCACCTCGGGATCGCCGGTGCGCTCGTGGTGGCCACGCTGGTGTTCAACCTGATCAGCGACATCATCGGCGGGATCTGGATCTCGGTGATCGAGGAGGAGACCGCCCGTCCCGTGTCGGAGACGGGCGGACGCTGAGGGCCCGCCGTCGGCCGCCCCTGCGGGGTCGGCCTCGCACGGCATCGGGCTTGTGGGGGAGGTGGACGCCTCCGCTACGCTGACCGCTCCGCCCCTCCGGGGGAGCGGGGGCTATAGCTCAGTTGGTTAGAGCGCACCCCTGATAAGGGTGAGGTCGCTGGTTCGATTCCAGCTAGCCCCACTGGCCGGCCCTTCCGGGCCGGGGACGAGGAGGAACCCGTGCGGGCGCTGCGCCGTGCCGTCGTGGCCGTCGTGCTGGGTGGACTCGTCGGCGTGGCCCTCCGCCTGCGCGGTGCCACCGCACCGCCCACCGAGGTGGGCGGGTGGCGCGAACTCCAGGGCGACGACCTGCGGTGAGCGCACCCCGGGTCACGGTCGTGGGGGCGGGCATCGTCGGTGTCCGCGCGGCCCGGGAGCTGCTCGGTCCCGGTGCCGACGGCCGGCCGACGACGGCCGGGGTCACGCTCGTCAGCCGTCGCCCGGAACGGCTCGAGCAGCTCGCGGGGACCTCCACGAACGAGGTCGCCCTCGTGTCGGCCGAAACGGCGGAGCCCGACCTCGACGCGGACGTCGTGGTGGTGGCCCGGGAGCACGGCGCCCAGGTGGCGGTGGCCGAACGGGCACTCCGGGCGGGCGCGCACGTGGTGTGCACCGGTGACGACGCCGACGACGTGCGGGATCTGCTGGGCCTGGACCCGTTGGCCCGGGCGGTCGGCCGGACGCTGGCCGTGGGCGTGGCGATGTCGCCGGGCCTGACGTGCCTGCTGGCCCGGCATGGTGCCGCGCTGTTCGATCGGGTGGAGGAGATCCACGTCGCCCGTCACGGAGCGGGCGGCCCGGCGTGTGCCCGCCAACGTCGCCGGGCGCTGCGGGGCACCGGCACCGAGTGGCGCGACGGCGCCCCGGTCCGACGGGCCGGCTTCAGTGGGCGCGAGCTCTGCTGGTTCCCGGACCCGATCGGTGGTCGCGACGCCTACCTGGCGGACCTGCCTGAGCCGGAACTACTCGCCGCCTCGTTCCCCGACCTGCGCCGGGCGACGGCGCGGCTCGCTGCGAACCGGCGTGACCGGTTCCTGGTGCCGTTCCCGATGCTGATCGGGCCACCGGTGGAGGGTGGCCCGGGTGCGGTCCGGGTGGAGCTGCGGGGCGTGCGCGACGGCGGACGGGTCGATGTGGTCTACGGGGTCCTGGACCGTCCGTCGGTGGCGGCGGCCGCGACCGCGGCGGTGGTCGCCCTCCGCGTGGCCGGCGGTGGCCTGCCCACCGGGGCCCACGGACTCGCCTCCCTCGGGGATCCGCTCCCGGTCCTGCGCGAACTCGCCCGTCGCGGGGTGCGGGCGGCGACCTTCGAAGGATCCGCCGCGACCGCTGGCTCGGGCGAAAATCTCTCGGAAAGTGTTCAGGATCCGGCCGTATCGGCCGAATGAAGCACGGAGAGTGACAATCGAGGCGGGCCGACCCCAGGATCGGTGCAGCGGACGGGCTGGGGAGAGTTTTTTCCGAAAATCGCTCAAGTCCCTCCCTCGCGCGCGCCGATGACCCCTTCGCCGACGACGGCAGGAGGAGATCAGAGATGGGCGCACGACGAGCCACCACCCTGAAGGACAGCACTCTCGAGGACAGCACCCTCGACCACAGCACCCTCGACCACAGC
>JBMOJH010000184.1:0-2638 GCA_049316905.1 Microthrixaceae bacterium
GTGTCGTTCTGTCGTGTCGTTCTGTCGTGTCGTTCTGTAGGTCGTCGGTGTCGTCGGTGTGTCGGTCCCGGCCTCAGAGCAGCCCCGCGAGTCCGCCCAGCCGCTCGGCCACCGCGCCGCCCCGGCCCTCCCGGGCGATGACCAACAGCGTGTCGTCGCCGGCCACGGTGCCCACGACCTCCTCGGTGCCGTTGCGGTCGAGCGCCGAGCCGACCACGTGGGCGGAACCCGGCGGGGTGCGCAGCACGACCAGGTCCCCGGAGCGGTCCACATCGACCACCCAGTCGCCGAGGACCCGGCGGAGGTGATCCTCCGGCGCCACCTGCTCCCGGGGCAACTCGGGCACCGCGTACGCGGTCTCCCCACCGGGGACGCGCACCTTGATGGCCCCGAGCTCCTCGAGGTCGCGCGACACCGTCGCCTGGTTCACCCGCACCCCGTCGGCGGCGAGCAGCTCCACGAGCTGCGCCTGGTTCGTCACCCGGTGCTCCTCGATGAGCCGGGCCACCCGGTGCTGGCGCTGCGCCTTGCCGGCCACGTCAGCCCTCCCCGCCGAGCAGGAACAGCAGGAGTCCCCGCGCCGTGTGCATGCGGTTGTGCGCCTGGGGCCAGATGCGGCTGGCCGGACCGTCGAGCACGCCGTCGGTCGCCTCGTCGCCCCGGTGGGCGGGAAGGCAGTGCAGGAAGACCGCGTCATCGGCGGCCCGGGCCATGAGCGCCTCATCGACCCGCCAGCGGGCGAACGCCTCGCGCCGCTCCCGCTGCTCGGTCTCCTGCCCCATCGAGTACCAGGCATCGGTGTAGACGACGTCCGCGCCCGCGACGGCGGCCGCAGGATCCTCCACCACCTCCGGCCGGGCGCCGGCGGCGGCCAGGCGGTCGAGGTCCACGGGGCCGAAGCCGTACCCGGGCGGCGAGGAGACGCGGAACCGCAGCCCGAGCATCCCGCACCCGATGCCGAGGGACCGGGCGACGTTGTTGGCGTCGCCCACGTAGGTCACCGTGAGACCGTCGAGGCGGCCGCGCGCCTGTCGGATCGTGAGCAGGTCGGCGAGGGTCTGCACCGGGTGGGCGTCGTCGGAGAGCAGGTTCACCACGGGCACCGACGAGGCCGCGGCGAGCCGCTCCACCTTGTGGTGCTCGAACACGCGGGCCCCGATCACCGCCCCGTAGCCGGAGAAGAGCCGGGCGAGGTCCTCGGCGGACTCCCGCGTGTCGATCCCGATCTCCTCGTTCCGCAGCGTCACCGGATGGCCACCGAGCTGCACCGTGGCCATCTCCATCGACGCCCGCGTCCGGGCGGAGGGCTTCTCGAACAGGAGCACGACACCGCGGCCGGCGAGCACCGCGGGTGGTGTCGGGAGCTCCGACAGATCGAGCACACGGACGAGTTCCTCCGGTGCGAGGTCGTCCACCTCGAGCACGTGGCGTGGCGCGGTCATCGTTCCTCTCCCCCCTCGGCTGCCGCGGTCCCCTCGGCCGCCGTCACGCGGTCGACCGACGCGGCCACTGCGGCGACCGCCAGGTCGATCTCCTCATCGGCGATGAGGAGGCTCGGGGCCAGCCGCAGCGCGGTGGGCGTGACGGCATTGACCACCACGCCGTGCTCGAGCAGGTCGGCGGCCACGGCGGGAGCCGGGACCGTGAGCTCCGCGGCGAGCAGCAGGCCCCACCCGCGCACCCCGCGCACACCCGGCGTGGCGAGGAGCGCCTCGGTGAGCCGGGCCCCGGCCCGCTCGGCGCGGGCCGGCACGTCCTCGGCCTCCATCACCCCGAGCACCGCACGGGCGGCGGCGGCGGCCAGGGGCTGGCCGCCGTAGGTGGTGGCATGGTCGCCCGGTTCGAACGCGGCGGCCACCTCGGCGCGGGCCCAGCAGGCGCCGATCGGCACGCCGTTGCCGAGGGCCTTCGCCATCGTGACCACGTCCGGTCGGATCCCGGCGCGCTGGTGGGCGAACCAGGCACCGCATCGCCCGAGGCCGGTCTGCACCTCGTCCAGCATGAGCAGGACACCCCGCTCGGTGCAGAGCTCGCGCACCTCGCGGAGGTAGCCGTCGGGGGCCGGGTTCACGCCCCCCTCGCCCTGGACGGCCTCGAGCAGCACCGCGGCCACGCTGCCGTCGAGCGCCGCGTCGAGCGCGGCCACGTCGGCCCAGGCGACGTGGCGGAATCCGGCGGGCAGCGGCTGGAACGGCTCGTGCTTGGTGGGCTGACCCGTGGCGTGCAGCGTGGCCAGCGTGCGGCCGTGGAAGCTGCCGTACGCCGAGACCACGGTGTAGGTGCCCTGCGGGCCACCCGCCCATTTGCGCGCGAGCTTGAGGGCGCACTCGTTGGCCTCCGCGCCGGAGTTCGCGAAGAACACCTGGCCACCGCCACCGAGGAGGCGGTCGAGGGTGAGCGCCACCGGCCCGTTGTGCTCCGTGCCGAAAAGGTTCGACACGTGCAGCAGGGTCGCCGCCTGCTCGGCCACCGCCGCGGCCACGGCAGGGTGGGCGTGGCCCAGCGACGTGACCGCGAGGCCCGACAGCAGGTCGAGGTAGCGGGTGCCGTCGCGGTCCCAGAGCCAGGAGCCCTCGCCGCGCACGAACTGCACCCGCGGTGGGCCGTAGGTGGGCATCAGCGGGCAGCGGGCGAGGTC
>JBMOJH010000185.1:0-2617 GCA_049316905.1 Microthrixaceae bacterium
GCCGGGATCCAGGTCCGCAAGGGCCCGTCCGGTCCGCACCGACCGGGCGGCCGCCACGCCGGCCGCCTGCCCGGTGACCACGCAGCACGCCATGTTGCGGGTGGCGGCGTGGGCGATCCGGTCGCCGCCGGTGGACCGGCCGGCCACGAGCAGGTTCGTGGGTCCGGTGCGGGGGAGCAGGTTGCGGTAGGGCACCTGGAAGTACCGACCAGTGGTGGGGAGGACGAGCGTGCCGTAGCCGTCGATGAACTCCGGGAAGATCCCGATGGTGTCGTCGAAGCGGGCCTCATGGCGGACCTCGTCCGCGGTGAGGTCGTGCAGGGAGCGCACCTTGCGGGTGTCGCGCACGCCGAGGGTGGCTCCGAAGTTGCGGAGCCGGGCCGACTCGCAGCCCGGCACGTACCGACGCATCGCCTCGATGGCGCCGATCACCTGGGCCCGGCCCTCGATCTCGGCGCGTGTGAGGTCGTCGGGGTCGGTGCCGTCCACGCCGTCGATGTGGATGAGGTTCATGTAGGTGAGTTCCCCGGTGGTGTGCGCCGCGCCCCACGTGCCGCCGATCGTGGTGAGCGACTCCGGGAGGAGGCCGTCCTCCACCGCCCGACGGAACGGCTTGCCGAGGAACGGCGAGTAGAGGTCGTCCTCCTTGCCGGTGGTGGTCACCTCCCACTCCCCGCTGTTGGACCAGTCCGCGTAGGTCTGGGGGTCGGCGCGCACGCCCTCCATGAACCTGGCCACGTCGACCCCGGCGAGGTGGAAGATGACCGAGGTGGCCATGGCCTCCTCCCGCGGCGTGCGCTGCGTGGCCACGCCGGAACGAGCGGCCACGTCCGCGTCGCCCGTGGCGTCGACCACCACCTCGGCGAGCACCGCCTCGCGGCCGGCCTTCGACTCGAGCACGATCCCGCGGAGCCGGTCACCCTCGAGCACGGGCGACGCGAAGAACCGGTGCAGCATCGGGTGCACGCCCGCCTCCAGGACGAGCCGGTCGGCGACCACCTTGAAGCCCTCCGAGTCGAGCTCGTAGGACAGCGACTGGCTCTCCGGCACCGCGGCCCCCATGGCGACGGCCCGCTCCTCGAACTCACGGGCCAGACCGCCGGCCTCCACCGTGGCCTCGTGCCGGTACCAGGCCAGGCCCTCCACGCCCACCGCAGTGATGTTGCCGCCGAAGAACCCGAAGCGCTCCACGAGCGCCACCTCCACACCGGCGCGGGCCGCGGCGATCGCTGCCGCGAGGCCGGCCGGTCCGGATCCGACGACGAGGACGTCGGTGGCGTGCACGACGTCCACCCGACGGGCGGGTTCGGTGACGGTGGCCGGTGCTGCGGGCGCCATGGCCGCCGAGGGTAACGGGCCGCCCGGTGCCCCGGCCGGGGCGGTCAGTCGCCGACGACGGGGCTGAGACCCTCGAACGGCATCGCCGGGGCGGGGCGCCCGGCGGTGCCGTGCTCGTCGTCGAGCTGGGCCAGCACGATCCGGTCGCGCCCGGCCTGCTTCGCCCGGAACATCGCCTCGTCCGCATGGCGGATCACGTCGTTCGCATCGTCGCCCATCGTGGAGTCGGCCAGGCCCGCGGACACGGTGAACGGCGGGATCTCCCCGGAGCCCACTGCCTCGCCGAGCAGGTCGGAGATGCGCCGCAGCATCGGCTCCGCGCCCATGGCGTCGACCCCGGGGAGGACCACCACGAACTCCTCCCCGCCGTAGCGGCAGACCAGGTCGCCGTCGCGTACCGCGCGGCGCACGAGCCGGGCGAAGGAGCGCAGCGCGCGGTCGCCCGCCTCATGACCGAAGGTGTCGTTCAGCCGCTTGAAGTGGTCGAGGTCGAGGAACCCGATCGCGAAGTCGCTGCCCTCGCCGCGCAGGCGCGCCAGCTCGGCCTCGAGGCTGCGCCGGTTGAGGAGACCGGTGAGCGGGTCGGTGGTGGCCTGCAGCTCCGATGCGGCCAGCGCCCGGAGCACGCCGACCCGCGCCCCGGCCTGCTCGGCGACGGCCTCCACCGCGGCCCGCTCGCGGCCCGCGGGGGCCCGGCCGATCGGGCCCGTCACGTGCACCACGCCCATCGGCGTGCCGAGCACCGTGACGGGCACGCACAGCGCGGAGCACGCCGTGCCGCGGCCCTTGAGCTGCGGGCAGGCGTCGAGGTCGTCCGCGTCCGAGAAGGTGAGGACTCGGCTGCGGCGCACCGCGGGGCAGCTCCAGGGCGTCTCCACCCCGCAGCCGGGGGCGTCGTGGGCCCGGGCCACCGCGACACGTCGCAGGTGGGCGCGGCTCGAGTCCGCGAGGAGCAGCTCGGCCGGCGAGTCGACCACCTTGTCGAGTGCGTCGCCCACCACGGCGAACGCGTCGTGGTCGTTCTCGGCCATCTCGAACGCGGCCTGCAGCCGCGACACCAGCTCGTGGCGCTCGGCCTGCTCGCGCAGCTCGTCCTCGTGCGTGGTGATCGCGGTCCGCTGGGCGAACAGGGCCTTGCGGATGGGGCGGGCGGAGGTCAGGTAGATGCTGAGCGAGCCGAGCACATTGTTGCGGCGGTCGAAAATGGGGGCCGCAATGCCGATGACGCCGCGCGTCACCTGGCTTTCGGTCTTGTCCCAGCCGTCCTGCCGGATCGCAC
>JBMOJH010000186.1:0-2598 GCA_049316905.1 Microthrixaceae bacterium
GCCCGGCGCGGCTCCCGACGCGACGGCAGGAGGTCGAGCACCGACTCCCAGTCGTCGTGGGCCCAGGCGCCGGTCGCCTGCGCGATGTCACCGACCACCGTCATCGAACCGTTGAGCGACCGGCGGTCGAGCATCCGCAGTTCCATCGGCGAGAGGTCCTGGGCCTCGTCCACCACGATGTGGCCGTAGGTGCGCACCACGTCGCGGTCACGGTGGCGGGGCCGGGGGCCGAGCCGTTCGAGCGCCTCGTCGAGCAGCGGCACGTCGTGGTGGGTGAAGCCCACCTCGGCCGGGTCGCTGCAACGGGGGCGGGCCAGACGGCGGTACTCCTCGGGCGTGAACCAGCGCTCGCACGCGATCCGCAGCAGGCCCGGCGAGCCGAACAGGTCGTTGAGCAGCTCCGCCGGCGTGAGCACGGGCCACATCCGCTCGAGCGCCTCGCGCACCTCGGGCAGCCGGCGGGTGCGCTCCCGCACCACCTCGGGGGTCTCCTCGGTGCGCGCCGAGGCGCAGAGGCGCTCGAACAGCAGCTGTTCCACCAGCTTGCGACCTGCGTTGTGGGTGCGGAACCGGCGCCGGGCGGTGGCCACGATCTCCGCGGACTCGGCCGGGGTGAGCACCAGGCGCTGCACTCCGTAGGGCACCCGCAATGCCTCGCGCAGGGCGCGCTCGCGGTCGCGCACGGCCTTGGCCACCACGTCGATCATCCGTGGATCGCCCTTCACCCGCGCCGTGGGTTCGTCGTCGTACCCGCCCACCCGGGCGCCGGGGACCAGGTCGGCCAGCACCGCGATCTCCACGCCGGCCTCGCCGAGCGAGGGGAGCACCTGCTCGATGTACGAGAGGAACACGCGGTTCGGGCCGACCACCAGCACGCCCTGGCCCTCCAGCGGGAAGCGGTGCGTGTAGAGCAGGTACGCGGCGCGGTGCAGCGCCACCACGGTCTTGCCGGTGCCCGGCCCACCCTGCACCACCAGCACGCCCGGCAGCGCGGAGCGGATGATCACGTCCTGCTCCGCCTGGATGGTGGCGACGATGTCGCTCAGGCGCCCCGAGCGCGACTCCTCGAGCGCTGCGATGAGGGCGCCGTGGCCCTGCACCTCGCCCCGGTCGAGCGCGGCCGTCGCCGCTCCGAACAGTTCGTCGTCGATGCCGAGGAGCACGGGCCCCCGGCTCGCGAAGTGGCGGCGGCGCACCAGCCCCATCGGGTCACGCCCGGTGGCCCGGTAGAACGATTCGGCCACCGGCGCCCGCCAGTCCACCACCACCGGGTCGCGCCGCTCGTCGGCCACCGCGAGGCGGCCCACGTAGAAGGTCTCACCCGCCCCGCCGTCGGCGTCGGCCTGACCCTCCGTGTCGATCCGGCCGAACACCAGGGACAGGTCACCGAGGTCGAGCTGGGCGAGGCGGGCGTCCACCCGGTCGTGCACCACGTCGCGCTCGAACCGGCTCTGGAAGGTCCCGCCGGCGCCGCCCTCCACGCTGGAGCGCATCGCCTCCACCTCCCGCCGGGAGCGCTCGAGGCACTCGTACGCGTGGTCCACGTAGGCCTGTTCGGCCTCCAGCTCGGGATGGTTGGGCACTGGACTCCTGGGGCTGCTGCTCCGGGGGGGACCGTCAACTGTACCCGTCGCCCCCCGGGCGGACCACGGCGCGGACCCACGCCGGGACGTGCTGGACTGGCTGCGTGGAAGGGTCCGGGGGCAAGGAACTGCTGGCCGTCGGCCCGGCCGGGGCACCGGCGTGGATGGCCGAGGCGGTGCGGGCCGGCGGCGGTCGCGTCGTGCCGGCCGAACGGGCCCGCGCGGTGCTGTGGGCGGACCCCGATGACCCGGCCGGCCTCCGCCGCCTCCTCGACCTCCATGGCGACCACCTCGAGTGGGTGCAGCTGCCGTGGGCCGGGGTCGAGCCGTACGTGTCGGTCATGGACGCGGAGCGGATCTGGACCTGCGGCAAGGGGGCGTACGCCGAGCCGGTGGCCGAGATGGCCCTCACGCTCGCCCTCGCCGGCATGCGTGGCCTCGGCCGCTACGCCCGGTCGGCCCGCTGGCGCGAGGCCGGCGCCCTCGGCACGAACCTCGCGGGCGCCCGCGTCACGGTGCTCGGCGGCGGCGGCATCACCGAGGTGCTGCTGCGCCTGCTCGGGCCGTTCGACTGCGACGTGACCGTCGTGCGGACACGGCCGTCGGAGATGCCCGGCGCCACCCGTGTGATGGGCCCCGATCGGCTCGACGCGGCGCTCGAGGAGCGCGATCTCGTGGTGCTCGCCCTCGCCCTGACCCCGGCCAACCGTGGCGTCATCGACGCTGGACGACTGGCACTGCTCACGCCGTCGAGCTGGCTCGTGAACGTGGCCCGTGGCGCGCACGTGGTCACCGACGACCTCGTCGACGCGCTCACCGACGGGCGCCTCGGCGGGGCGGGCCTCGATGTGACCGATCCCGAACCCCTGCCCGACGGGCACCCCCTCTGGTCGCTGCCCAACTGCATCGTCACGCCGCACGTCGGGAACACCCCCGAGATGGCACGCCCGCTCCTGGCCGACCGGATCACCGAGAACGTGTCGCGGTGGATCGCCGGACAACCGCTCGTGGGACC
>JBMOJH010000187.1:0-2499 GCA_049316905.1 Microthrixaceae bacterium
GCGCCGTCCGGCGCCACCGTCTACGTCACCCACGGTCTGCCGCTGCCCGACAGCGTCACGGGCCCCGGCACCCCCGTCGACGTCTACGTCAACGGCGATCGCGCCCTCGACGACTTCACCTTCGGCCAGACGGCCGGTCCCCTCACGCTGCCGGCCGGCAACTACAAGGTGGAGATCCGCACGCCTGACGGCATCACCACCCTGATCACCAAGGAGGTCGCCGTGCCGGGCGCGGGCAACTTCAGCCTGGTCGCCAGCTTCGTGGACGCGGCCGGCACGCCCGGCATCAACGTGTTCCAGAACGACGTCAGCCGGGCCTGGAAGGGCCTCGGCCGGGTCGGCCTGCACCACGCAGCGGCCGCCCCCGCGGTGGACATCGCCGCCGGCCTGAGCTTCCTGCCGAAGCTGCCGAAGCTCACGCTGGTCAAGGGTGCGGTCAACGGCAATGCCGCCACCTTCACGCTCCCGACCTTCCTGTCCTACGGCGTGGACGTCCGGCTCGCCGGCACCAAGACCACGGTGCTCTCGGTGCCGAAGGCCACCGTCAGCAACAAGGTCCTGACCAACGTGTACGTGGTCGGCTCGGCCGCCGGCGGCACCCTGCAGCCGCTCGTGGTCACCATCCCCGTGGGCTGATCCTCACGGCGGACCTGGTGTCCTCCCCCGGGAGGACGCCCACACCCGGAACGGGGCCCGGCCGCACGGCCGGGCCCCGTCCCGCGTCCCGTTAGGGTGTCGGCCGTGCAGTACCTGAGCGACGAGTGGCTCGACGAGGCCGCCGCGGCCCTGGCCGCCGCCCCGGCCCTCACGGGCGAGGCCGCCGAGGTGGACCTGACGGTCGCCTACGAGGTGACCGCCGCCCCCGGTGGCAAGTGCTCCTACGCGGTGCGCCTGAGTGAGGGCCGGCTGTCGCTCGAGCGGCCCTCGCCGAAGGACCCGCCGGTCAGCTTCACCCTCGACTACGACACCGCGGCCGAGGTGGCCCGGGGCGACGTGTCGGTGCAGGCGGCGTTCATGCAGGGCCGCCTGAAGCTCGGCGGCGACGTCACGGTCCTGCTGCGCGACGCCGGCGCGCTCGCGGGCATCGACGACGCCCTCGCGGATCTCCGCGCCCGCACCGAGTACTGAACCGCTGCGGCTCCCTAGGATGCCGCCATGCAGGAACTGGGCCGGGGTCAGAAGGTGTTCGACCACGAGCCGGTGCGGGGCCCGGTGCGCGTGATCGAGAACGTCGACGACGTGCTGGACCTGCTCGACGGCGATCCGACCGGGGTGATCGCTGTGGTCCGCGACGCCGGAGCGACGTTCCTGGCGCCGCTGTACCACGACCTCGGCGGCGTGATCTGCACGGCGGGCACGTTGCGGAGCCACATCGGGATCGTCACCCGGGAGTTCAAGATCCCGTGCGTGATGGCGTGCGAGCTCACCGGGCCGCTGACCGACGGTGCGGTGGTCGAGCTCGACTGCTCCGGCGACGAGGGCGTGGTCCGTGGCTGAGGAGCCGGCCGAAACCGAACCCGGTCCGGAGCCGGACATTGCGGAGAGCGCCCGCCGGGCCCGCACCGACGAGCTCATCGCCTACCACTCGCCGATCGCCCACCAACTCACCTCCGAGCGCACGAGCTACCAGAGCCAGCTCATCCCGGTGACGCCCTACATCCTGGTGGCGTGCTGCGAGGCGTTCCTCCGGTACCCCGAGATGATGCGGGCGATCGACGCGGCCCTCCCCGCGGAGCGCATCGGTGCGCTCGGCCGCCGCCCCGACAGCCGCATCAACACCGTCTACCTGTGGTCGATCGCCAACTTCTTCCTGGTGGGCCGCAAGGTGTTCACCCAGATGGACCCGTCGCTCGACACGGTCGACGGCGCGTTCGCGGTGCTGGACTTCTGGGACCGCGCCGCCCGCGGGTTCCGCGGTGACGGCACCCGGATGGCCCACGACTCCGGCGGCACGGTGCGGGTCTACGACGACGCCGTGGTCCGGCAGGTCGCGGCCGCGGCGGTGGCGAACCCGGTGGACGACGAGTTGCGCCCCGAGCTGCAGCGCATCAACGCGACGCTGGTCAACTACCTGTTCCTCCTCAACTTCGACACCCGGGTGGGCTCGGGCGACACCGGCCCGTACGACCTGGGCGAGCTGGGCGTCGGCCCGGCGGGCACCACGCTGGTCCTCCGCGACTTCTACCGGATGGGCCAGGGGGACTTCTGGTGGACCGATGTGGCGGCCGACGTGCCGTACCAGCACCTGCTGGCGGGGCTGGTGCTGCGCGACGTGGAGGCCCGCATCACCGACTTCGGGACCACGAACACGGTGCCGGAGGACTACCTCGACCGGCTCGTCGGGATCGCACTGTTCACCGCGGACGGTGATCCCGCAGGAGGCCTGCGTCCGGTGGGGCTCGACGACCTGCGGGCCCAGGCCGCGGCGGTCCGGGCGGCGGAGCGGGCCCTGTACCGCCGGATCGCCCGGATGGACGAGGACGAGATGATCCACTGCGG
>JBMOJH010000188.1:0-2349 GCA_049316905.1 Microthrixaceae bacterium
GCCCGGCGGCTCCGCCTGGCGCTCGCCTCGGCCCTCGCGGAGCTGGGCGAGGACCTGGGTCGCTGAGGCGGCGCCGCCGGCCGGGCGGGCCGGCCGTTGGCCGCGCGGGCCGTCCGGTCGTCGGCGGGAGAAAGGTGGCGGCCGGGGTGGACGATGGGGCAGGCCCTCCCCGGCCGCCATGAGTTCCCCTGTGGGGAGAGCCGAGTGTGCGCGTTCCGGCGGGCCCGGACGAGCGCTCCACGGCCCTTCCGGCGGGGACTCGACCCCTGCCGGGTGAACGCACGTTCACTCTTCTCCCTTGGGTAGCCTCGCCACGGGAGAAGAGAGGAAGGAACGGTGGGAGAGGAACCGCCGCTGACGGCCGGCGCGCGCCATCGCCTGCGCGAGGCGGCCGCCGCCATGCTGGCCGAGCCCACGCTGGCCGACCTGACCGCCTTCGTGACGGTCACGCGCCTGACGGAGGCGACCGGGTTGTCCCGGGGCGCCGCCTCCCGCGCGTTCGAGGAGGAGCTCGCCCGGCTGCCGCACCTCACCGCGCCGCAGGTGGTGGCCCGCTCCGCGTTCCTCGACCCGCCGGGTGCCCGCGACGTCATGGGCGATGACACGCTGGTCCTACTCGAGGCCGTCCTGGAGCAGGCCGAGGCGGGTCCGGTACCGCTGCCCGAGGTGGTGGCCCGGCTCGTGGCCGCGCCCGCCGCCGCCGGTGCGAACGGTGCATCAGCCCACGAATTCACCCGCGACTGGCTGGCCCTCGCCGTGTGCCACCGCGACGAGGAGGTCCGCACCGACCTCGTCCGGAGCTACGCCGGCTACCGGCGCGTGTACGCGGGCGTCATCGAGCGCCTGCTCGCGGTCATGGACCGCGAGACGGTGCCGGGGGTCGACGTGGGGGAACTCTCCTCGATCATCACGGCCTGCCTCGACGGACTCGTCGGTCGCCTCCGCCGTGAGCCCGAGTCCGGTGAGGAGCCCATCGTGCGGGCGCTGCTGGGCCTGTGGGGCGGCCTCACCCGGCCCGTCGGCACCCAGGAGGCGCTCGTTGACACGCACGTCGCCGCCGTCGGTCGTCCGCGCCGCATGGCCGAGGAGGACGAGGCGAACATCGCCCGGGCGGCCGTCGAGCTCTACCGGCGGCACGGCTGGAGCTCGGTGCTCCTCGCGTCCGTGGCGGCCACCGCGCCGTTGCCGGTGAACCGTCTCCTGCGCTCGCGGCCCGACCGTCGGCACCTCGCGCCGCTCGTCTGGGCCGACCTGGCCGGCCGGCTCGTCCGCTCGGATCCGTCCTCCACCGAGTCCGGGCCGGGCACCGACGGGCACGGTGCGGGCGCCGGACCGCCCGAGGACGGTGCGGAGAGCACGGACCGCGCCGCGGCGCTGGCGGCCCTGGCCTGCCGTCACCGCGCAGCGTGCGCCGCGCTCGTGCAGGTGCGCTGTGAGCTCGCCGAGGAACCCGGGGAGACCCCGGCGGCGGGCGAGACCGACGAGGTCGTCGCCGAGCTCGCCGGCTGGCTCGCCGGCGACGAGCGAGCGGTGTCCGACGCCCCGGTGTCCGCCGGTCGGGCGGTGGCCGCGGTGGAGACGGCGCTGACCCTCGCCGCCTCACCGGCGGACCTGGACCCCGGGGTGGTGGCCGTGGCGGTCCGGGCGGTCGTGGGGTGAGCCCCCGAGCGGATGCCGCCGTCCGGATCCGGGAGGCCGTCGCCCGCTTGCTGGTCGCCGCCGACCTCGACGACCTCGCCGCGTTCATCACCGCCACCCGCCTGGCCCGGGAGGCGGGTGTGTCGCCGTCCACGCTGCAGGCCCTGCACCCTCCCGGGACGACCGCCAACGGCGGGGTCCGGACCTCGGCCCAGACGGCGGTGCGCAGCGCCGTGCGCGACCCGTCCTTCGACGGCGGCGCCGTGCACGCCGCGGTGGAGGCGCTGGTGGTCGAGGCCCTCGGGGCCGCCGAGGAGGACGGGGATCCCCCCGGCATGCCGGAGGTACTGGCCGGGCTCGCCGACCTGGCGGTCGAGGCCGCGGTCGGTGAGCTGGCCGACCTGTACACGCAGGACTTCCTGATGGCCCTGGTGGCGAGGGACGACGACGAGCTCCGCACGGCCGCGGCCAGCGAGCTGCACT
Organism: Microthrixaceae bacterium; assembly: GCA_049316905.1. Lineage (GTDB taxonomy): Bacteria > Actinomycetota > Acidimicrobiia > Acidimicrobiales > Microtrichaceae > CAIPVR01. Next base: position 2,122 of record JBMOJH010000188.1, read on the forward strand.
CCTTTCTGGCCGCCCACACGACGCTGGCGCGGCGACTGTGCGAGATGACCGGTCGGGAACCGGTGGAAGGGGTCTCGTACCGGGACCTCGCGGTGTCGGCGATGCTCGCCTTCGACGGAGCCGTCCTCAACGTGCGCCTCGATCCGGAGCTCGGCGCCGAGGCGGTTCAACGGTTGCTGCTGGCGGTCTGGACCGGCCTGACGCGCCGGGTCGGCGACGTCGACGACC
>JBMOJH010000189.1:0-2173 GCA_049316905.1 Microthrixaceae bacterium
ACGAGTCCCCGAGCGCCACGTACCGGCGGGGCCCGGTGGCGTTGGGGTTCGCGTCCGTGACCGACGGCGTGCACCCCGCGAGGAGCGCCACCGCGACCACGCCCGCCACCAGAATCACGCCGCGCACGGCGACGGAACCGATCTCCCTCATCGACTTGCCCCCGATCGTCAGGGGCACGGTAACGCGCGACGCCCGCGCCGTTCAGCGCCGTGGGTGGGCGGCGAGGAAGGACCAGATCGCTCGGCTCGCGTCGAGGTCCGGGTACGGCTCGCCGACGTACCCGGCAGCGAGGTCGGAGGCGGCAGGGTGTCCCATCCAGGCGTGGGTGGCGCCCTCGACCACGACCAATCGGACGGCGGTCCCCGCTCGACAGTTCGACCAGGTGGTGACGCTGAGATCGGCGTTGGCGGGATCAGCGCTCACGGCGGGTGGGTCAGGACATCCGTCCGCCGCGGCGAGGGTCTCGACCGCGGCGCGGGCCGGGCGGAACTCGACCCCGGCGATACCGGTGCCGGACCCACCGTCGATGGGGTGGTTCGTGTCGGCGGTGCCGTGGAGGTGGATGACCGAGACGGGCCGGGTCGGGGTGCAGGGATCGACCCCCAGACTCCCTGCCTGGACCCCGATCGCGGCGATCCGGTCGGACAGCTCGCACGCCAGTCGGTACGCCATGATCGCCCCGTTGGAGTGGCCCGTGGCGTAGGTCCGCGCCGGGTCGAGCGGGACCTGCTCGCCGATGGTGTCGATCAGCCGGCGGACGAATCCCACGTCATCCACGCCGACCCGGGCGGCCGGTCCGCAGCAGTAGCCACCGTTCCAGGTCTGCGGGCCGGACCCGTCGGCGCGGGCCCCGATCCCGTCGGGGTAGGCGACGACGAAACCGTTGGCCTGTGCGAGGGCGTTGAACCCGGAGTTCGTCTCGAACTGCGCCGAGGTGCCGAGGCCCCCGTGCAGGGCGATCAGCAGCGGCGCGGCCTCGCCGGTCCGGAGCGTGGACGGCACGTACAGCCGGTAGTGGCGGGTGCGCCCGTCCGGCGTGACGATCCAACCCTCCGACGACCGTCCGGCCGGCGCCGCGCCGGGGCTGGTCCCGGCGTAGGGGTCGTAGGTCGTCCCGACCGGGGTGGCGACCGTGGTCGCGGTCGTGGTGGGAGCCGAGGTGGGGGTCGTGGTCGGGGTCGGAGCCGCCGTCGTGGTGGTGGTGGTCGTCGTCGTGGTCGTGGTGGTCGTCGGCCGCGGGGTGCACCCGCAGGCGGCGCACAGCAACAGGACGGCCGTCGCGGGGAGGACGACCCGACCGGTCGCCGTCAGGAGACGGATCCGAGGCATCAGTGCCCCCCGGCCGGGTCGGCGAGCGCGTCGAGCGCGGCGAGGGTGGAGGTGACGTGCAGTCGCGTGGCCCGCGCCAGGCCGAGGCGGCCGTCGATGCACAGGCCGGCCAGGGCCGAGAGCGCAGCGAGGTGTGCGGTCGCGAGCGCGCGGGCGTCGTGGGGGGACAGCTCGACGTGGTCCCGATAGCGCTCGGCCCAACGGACGGCCGCCGCGCCCCAGGTGCGTCGGCGGGCCGCCTCGATCGCAGGTGAGAGGTGCTCGGCGGACACGAGCGACCGCATCGCCCGTCCATGGTGTCGGGCCACCTCGAGGTAGGCGACCGTGGCCGCCCGCAACTCCTCCTCGAAGGTCTGGCCGGGGACCACCGACGCGGCGACGTGCGCGGCGATCCGCCCGTAGTGGCGCTCGAGCAACGCGACCACGAGACCGTCACGGTCACCGAAGTGGTCGTACACCACCGGCCGTGTCACACCGGCAGCCCGGGCGACCGCGTCCATCCGCAAGGCGTCGGAGCCCCCCTCGGCCAGCAGTTCCTCCGCGATGTCGAGCAGCTGACGGCGCCGCTCGGTGGGCGGCGTGCGGCGTGCCCGGCCACCCACCCGCTCTCCCGTCCGGCGGTCCACCCTCGTCAAGGTCATGTCGGCATGGTACCTACACAGTGTAGGTAGTCAACCTCGCCGAACGGCGCCGTCCGCAGGCTCTACCGGCCGAGGCCCAGCCGCTCCAAGTGGTCCGACGGCGCCGCCACCTCTGCCAGCGCGGCGCGCAGCACCTCCTCCAGCTCTGCCTCGAACGCCGTGCCGCACAGGTCGCGCTCCTCGCCCGGGTCCTCGGCCAGGT
>JBMOJH010000190.1:0-2170 GCA_049316905.1 Microthrixaceae bacterium
GTCGCCCGCGGCGGCGTCGCCCGCGGTGGCGTCGCGGCCGTCGGTCACGCCCTGGACGTAGTCGGAGCGCCAGGTGGCCCAGAGGTGGTCGTACGGCACCGGTCGTCCGCCCCGGCTCAGCGCTTGGAGGCCACGTCGGCCTCGAGGCGCTGCACGAACGACCCCAGCGTCACGTCGCGCTCGACCTCGCCGCGCTCGCCCTCCCGACCCCGCGGGTTCACCCCCACGGTCCGGTGGGCCACGTCGTCGTCACCGACCACGAGCACGTACGGCACCTTCTCACCCTTGGCCCGGCGGATGCGGTTGCCGAGCGTCTCGTCCGAGGCCACGACCTCGACCCGGAAGCCGTGGCCCCGCAGCTCGGCGGCCACCTCGGTGGCGTACTCGGCGTGGGCGTCGGCCACCGGCAGCACCTTGACCTGCACCGGCGCGAGCCACGCCGGGAACGCCCCGGCGTAGTGCTCGAGCAGCACCGCGAAGAACCGCTCGACCGAGCCGAACAGGGCCCGGTGGATCATGACCGGCCGGTGCTTGTCGCCGTCAGGGCCGATGTAGGACAGGTCGAAGCGCTGCGGGAGCATGAGGTCGACCTGGATGGTCGACATCTGCCACGACCGGCCGATGGCATCACGGGCCTGGACCGAGATCTTGGGGGCGTAGAACGCGCCGCCGCCCGGGTCGAGGACCAGCTCGAGGTCCTTGCCGGACGCCGCGGCCCGCAGGGCCTCGGTGGCCTCCTCCCACTCCTCGTCGGAGCCGATGGCCTTGCCCTCGGGCTTGGTCGACAGCTCCAGGTAGAAGTCGTCGAGGCCGTAGTCCCGGAGCAGGTCGAGGACGAAGTCGAGCAGCGACGAGATCTCGTCGCCCATCTGCTCCTTCGTGGTGAAGATGTGGGAGTCGTCCTGGGCGAAGCCCCGGGCCCGCGTGAGGCCGTGGACGACGCCGGACTTCTCGTAGCGGTAGACGGTGCCGAACTCGAACATCCGCAGGGGCAGGTCGCGGTACGAGCGCGTCCGCGACCGGTAGATGAGGATGTGGAACGGGCAGTTCATCGGCTTCAGGTAGTACGAGGTGCCGTGCCCGGACGTCCCCGGATCGAGCTCCATCGGGGGGTACATGCCCTCGGCGTACCACTCGAGGTGCCCGGAGGTCTCGAACAGCTCGCCCTTGGTGATGTGGGGCGAGTAGACGAACTCGTAGCCGGCCTCCTCGTGGCGCTCACGGGAGTAGTCCTCCATCAGCCGGCGCACGATGCCGCCCTTGGGGTGGAACACCGCGAGGCCCGAGCCGACCTCCTCGGGGAAGCTGAACAGGTCGAGCTCGACGCCGAGCTTGCGGTGGTCGCGCTTGGCCGCCTCCTCCTGCTGGTGGAGGAACTCCTCGAGCTCGCCCTTGGTCGGGAAGGCCACCGCGTAGATGCGCTGCAGCATCGGGTTCTTCTCGCTGCCGCGGAAGTAGGCGCCGCCGTGGCGGGTCAGCCGGAAGTGCTTGAGCCGTCCGGTCGACGGCACATGCGGGCCCAGGCACATGTCCACGAACGCCGGGGTGTTCCGGTAGAAGCTGATCGTGTCGCCGCCGGCCACCTCGCCATCCGCCTCGTCGCCGGAGGCGGCCAGGTCCATGAACACCCGCTTGTACGGGTGGTCCGCCATGAGCTCGCGGGCCTCGTCCAACGGCAGCTCGAAGCGCTCGAAGGGCTGGTCGGCCGCGATGATCTCGCGCATCTTGGCGTCGATCCGCTCGAGGTCCTCGTCGTCGAAGGTGCCCCCGTCGGGCAGCTCGAAGTCGTAGTAGAAGCCGTTCTCGATGGCGGGTCCGCCTGCGAACGTGGCCCCGCGGTACAGCTCCAGGACCGCCTGGGCCAGCACGTGCGCCGTGGAGTGGCGGAGGTACTCGGCCGCATCCGCGTCCTTGTCCGTGACGATGCGCACGGTGGCGCCGTCGGGCAGGGCCGACGCGAGGTCGCGGGGCTCGCCGTCCACCTCCACCACCACCGCGTCCTTCGCGAGACGCCGGCCGATCGACGTGGCCAGATCGGTGCCCGTGGCGCCCTCGGGGAGGGAGCGGACGGACCCGTCGGGCAGCGTGATCGAGATCTCGGACATGGGCGCCGAGGTTACCGGTGCACCCCGCGGGTCCAGAACCGGGTTCGTCAGGCGCCGGCGAGCGC
>JBMOJH010000191.1:0-2149 GCA_049316905.1 Microthrixaceae bacterium
TGTGGAAGGGCGTGGCCACGCTCGACCCCCGCGGCGCGGACGCCGCCCAGCGGGCGGGCGCGCTCATCGGTGACGTGAGGGTGCAGCAGGCCCAGACCCGCCTCGGCGACTTCGTCACCACCAGCTGCCGGTGAGCGTGGCCACCTCGATGGTCCGCATCGACGCCACCCGCGACGAGGCCGACGTCGTGCGGAACTTCACGGCGAACGCAGCGGCCTTCGGTGTGCCGTTCCGGCCGGGCGAGCTGGCGGCCGAGCGGCCCGTCCTGGACCCGTCGCGTTACCTGATGGCCGCGGTCGACGGCGGGACGGCGGGTGTGGCCGGCTCGTTCGGCTTCGACCTGACCCTCCCGGGCGGCGCCCACCCGGCCGGGCTCGCTGTCGCGCACCGCGACCTGGTGGGACTTGGTGCTCGGGTCCGCCGGGATCTTCGTCGGGCGCCACGCGGACCACCTCGTCGTCGTGCACGAGGGCGCCGACGGCGCACCCGACGGGTACGCCATCTACCGGATGGAGGAGCACTGGGGCAGCGCCGGCCCGGCACACCGGTTGCACGTGTGGGAGCTCGTCGCCGCCGAGACGGCGGTCGAACTCGACCTGTGGCGCTTCCTGCTCGGCCACGACCTGGTGGCCGAGGTCCACGGGATGATCCCTCCCGACGGCGTGCTGCTCGACGCCCTCGTCGACACCCGCGCCGCCCAGATCCTCGCCCCACGCGACCAGCTGTCGCTCCGGCCGCTTGACCTGCCGGGCCTGTTGGGTGGTCGCTCGTACGCCGTCGACGGGTCCCTGGTGCTCGACGTGGTCGACCCCCGACGCCCGGAAGTGGCCGGGGCCTGGGACCTCACCGTCGGTGACGGCGGCGGCTCGGCGGGCCGGCTGCGACGCGCCGGGCGGCTGCAGGAAGCCACCCCGGGTGCGGCCGACACCCTCGACCGGCTGCTGCGCTGGGATCCGCTCCCCTTCTGCAGCACCCGCTTCTGAACCCGACCCGTACCATGGGGGAGTGGGCGTCGCCGAACTCGTGTGAGGGACAGGAGGTTCATGAGCAGCCGCAGTCCCCTGGTGGTCCTCTCGAACGCGCGGATCGACGCGGCGATCAACTACACAACCCTGAGGGAGCCCTTCCTCGAGCCGCTCGCTGAGGTCGCGCACGGTCGGGTCGTGGCGCCCCCGCCCCTGACGGTCGGCAACGCGAGGGCACTGCGGGATTCCGTGCGGACGACGAGATCGGCCACGTCGGTGTTCTGGATGCAGTCAAGTTCGCGGCCCGAACTCCCTCTCTCGCTCGCGGCGTGGTCCGGTCCTCATCAGCAGCGTGCCGCAGCGGTGATCGACGCGTGGGCTCCACAGATCGATCGAATCGGATGGCTCGCCGTGGCCCAGCGGCTGCGACCGCTGTTCGTGTTCTTCCGTGAAGGGCATGACGAACTGACCCGGCGGTTCCCGCGCGGGTGCTTCGAACACGTGCCGTTCGCCGTCGACACCTCCGTGTTCCGCCCGAGCGAGGAGGAGCGGGACGTCTTCGCCTACTGGATGGGTCGCCGGTACGAGCCGCTGCACCTCGCACTGGAGTCCTACTGCCAGGAACGCGGGCTCCGCTACCTCGCGACGTCCGGTGGTGAGGTCGGCGACCCGGCCGAACTCGGTCGGCTCGTGGCCCGCTCGAAGTACTTCGTGGTCACGCCCCCTGACCTCGACAACCCCGCTCGGACGGGTGGCTTCAGCCCGCTAGTGATGCGGTACCTGGAGGGCCTCGCCGCGGGGGCACGGCTTCTCGGGGTCCGTCCCCGGAGCGGTGAACTCGAGGAGCTGATTCCGTTCGGAGCGATGCTCGAGGTGGCGCCCGACGGCTCCGATCTGGCGGAACGACTCGACTTCGATGCTGCTGACCCCACCGCCGGCCCGGCGACCGCTGCGGCCGGGGACCTCGTCCGGGCCGAGCATTCGTGGGGTCGTCGGGCGGAGCAGGTGTGGTCGGTGATGCAGGGGTACCGCTGAGCCGCGTCCCCCGGGCCCGGCCGGGCGTCCGACCGCATCAGGTCGAGTGGCCCACCCGCTCCCAGCGGGGCGTGCGGTAGCGGAGGCCGAGCAACAGCACCCGGCTCGCCATGAACACGCTGATCGCGAGCCACAGCCCCCACAGCGGG
>JBMOJH010000192.1:0-2143 GCA_049316905.1 Microthrixaceae bacterium
CATCAACGGCCGGGGCATGATGATGTCCACCTCCTCACCCGAGGAAACCCGCGTCGGGGTGGTGGACATCGTCAACAATGTGGGGGCCAAGGGCGGGGCCGGGGCCGCGGTGGCCGTGGCCAACCCGAACGTCCTGCCGGGGGACAACTACTCCTACGCGTCGAATTACAACTCGGGGCCCTGGTCCGGAGATCTCAACAAGTACGAAATCAACACATCCACGGGGGCCGTGAGTTCGACCGCCCTGTGGACCCCCTCCCCGCAGAAGCAGCTGGCGGTCCGCCCGCCGGGCGACAGGATCATCTCCACCTACAAGAGCGAGTCTGCTGGATCGGCCGGCGTGCCCTTCCAGTGGGCGTCGCTGGCCACGGCCCAGAAGAACCTGCTGACGTCGACGGTGTCCGGCGTGACCGCCGCGGACTCCCAGGTGCTGGATTTCCTGCGGGGAGACCGATCCCGCGAGGTCGACAAGTTCCGCTCGCGCGGTCCGCGGCCGGTCACCGATGTCGCGACGGGCAACTATCAGATCGTGTCCGGCAGGTACGTGTACACCAACGGCGTCACCCCCAGCGACATTGCGGTACTGGGCGACATCGTGAATGCCGAGCCCGTGGTCGTGCGGGGACCGAATTCCAACTACATCGATTCCGGATACGCCAGCTTCAAGTCCGCGTACGCCACCCGGCAGAGCGTGGCCTATCAGGGCGCCAATGACGGCATGCTGCACGCGTTCGACCTCACCACCGGGGCGGAGCTCTGGGCCTACGTGCCCAACCTGGTGTTCGGAAACCTGCGCAATCTCTCCGATCGCGTGAACTTCCGGCACCGCTACACCGTGGACGGCACACCCGTGGTCAGGGATATCGACTTCTCCTTCACGAACGGCAACGACCTGACGAGCCCCCCAACGGCGGACTGGCGCTCCATCCTCGTGAGCGGGTTGCGAAAGGGGGGCTTCGGCTACTACGCCCTCGACGTCACCAACCCGGCCTACGGCAGCGAGTCGGCTCTGGCCGCCAAGGTGCTGTGGGAATTCCCGAACGCCCAGACCGACGGGACCGATCCGGCCCTCCGCGCCAAGGTCGGCTACAGTTTCGGGAAACCGCTGGTGGTGAAGACCCGGGCGGCGGGGTGGGTCGTGCTGGTGACTTCGGGTTACAACAATGGAACCGGCACGGATTCGAGCGGCGGCGACGGCGTCGGCCGGGTGTGGGTCCTCAACCCGACCAATGGCACGGTCATCCGCGAACTGAGCACCGCAACCGGGACTGCCACGAGCCCCAGCGGCCTGGCGGAGCTGTCGGCCTTCGCCAACCGGCCGGATATCGACCCGACCATCGAGGCCGCCTACGGCGGAGACCTGCTCGGCAACGTGTGGCGCTTCGACCTGTCCGGCAGCACGACAAGTTCGTGGAGTGTCGCGAAGCTGGCCACGCTGACCACCAGCACGAGCGACGCCCAGCCCATCACCACCGAACCCGAACTGGGGATGGTCAATGGCAAACGCGTGATCTTCGTGGGCACCGGCCAGTATCTCGCCGACAGCGACGTGCTCAACAATTCCCCCGAGAACACGCTGGCCCGGCGCGGCAATTCCTTCTACGCCATCAAGGACGACCTGGCGGCCACGCCCACCGCCCTGACCCGTACGAACCTCGTCCAGCAAACCGTCACGAAAACCGGCTCGACCCTCACCATCACCAACAACGCCGTGAATTTCGCCACGGGATCGGGCTGGTTCCTCGACCTGCCGGAGACCGGCGAGCGTTCCACCACCAACCCCGCCCTGTCGGGAGGCGTGCTGGTGTTCACGACCAACATCCCGGATGGCACGGACCCGTGCAGCCCCGGGGGCTCCAGCTGGATCTATTTCGTGGACTATGCCACCGGTGGCAAGATCACCGGCGCCACGTCAGCCGGGAGCAAGCTCGGGACTTTCCTCGCGAGTCGCGTGGTACTGGTCCGCCTGCCGTCAGGGCAGATCGTGGGCCTCGTCCGGACGTCCGACGCAGCGACGGTCCCGACGAATGTCCCCAGCCAGCCAGCCGCGAGCTCGGGACGTCGGGTGTCGTGGCGGGAGATTCCCGACACCCTCGACAACTGAGGCCCCGGACTCTCGGCCGGGAGGGTTCGGTCAGCCCTG
>JBMOJH010000193.1:0-2080 GCA_049316905.1 Microthrixaceae bacterium
CCCGACGGGATGCCCTCCAGACGGTCTGTCACCGAGGTGATCACCGGAACGGGCGGCTGGTTGCCGATCTGCACCGGGATGTCGAGGGTCTCCACCGCACCCTCGTTGTCGGTCACGGTGAGCTTGGCCCGCCGGGAGGCGGAGCCCGTCAGCGCCGTGTAGCGGTGGGCCACCACGCCGGCCAACGTGGACTCCGTGTCACAGTCCACCACGGGGATTCCCGCCCCGGTGGCGGTATTGGTGGCACCGGGCACCGGGTCGTCGAAGAACCACTCGAAGGTGAGCCCGGCGCCGGTGGGGTCGTCGTCATCGGCAGTGCCACTGGCGTCAAAACAGACATCCTTCGCCCGGAAGGAGTTCACGGCATCGGGCCGGACGGTCAGATTGGGCGTGGAGTTGAGCACCACGATCCGCTGGTCCCGCGCACTGGTCTGGCCCCTCGGGTCCTCGATCTCGAGTGTGGCGAGGTACTCGCAGCCCTTGATCCCCGGGTTCCACTCGGGCAGGTCGTTCGTGCAGGTGAACGTGATCGGGGCGGTGCGCAATCCGGACTGTGTGGGCACCGCCGCGCCGCTGAAGGACCAACGGACAATCGGGGTACCGGCGGGACTCGTGGACCGCGACCCGTCGAGCACCACGGTGAAGGACTTGTTCGCGTCGCGGGTGCCGGTGCATGACGGAGAGCACCGGATGTCGGCCACGGGTTGCAGGTCGCCGGACCGAGGCGCGGAGATGCGCCGGCTGGCTCGCACCGTGACGGGTTGTCCCCGCTCCCCCTCCACCTGGAGGGTGACCGTTCCGCAGTCCTCGTCGATCCCCGGACGGGCCTGGCAGGTCACGGCCACCGGCACATCGGCAGGCGCCGGGCTCACGTTGGCCGGGTTGGGGGCAAACAACGAGCCCAGCCGCTCGAGCACGACCTCGCTAGATACTTGGGCCCCCGCCACGCACGTTCGGCGGACCAACTGCTCGACGGTGCCGGTGGGATCGCCGGGGTCCGTCACGCGTTCGGTCAGATAGCCCGTCTCCCTGCCATCGCTGTCGGTGGTGACCAGCCAGGCGCGGGTAGTGACGGGATCCGGGCCCGTCGGCGACGGGCAGGGAATCGCGGGGTTCGACGGACCGACCGAGATGGTAGCTGCCTCGTACGATCGCAGGGTCCGGGCCGAGGCGATATCGCGGCTGAGGTACTGGTTGATCCGGCTGAACGCGGTGGTGTCGGACGCGACCGAGTCGTCGTTGCCACGCTGAAGCGAGAGCACCGTCCACGCCAGGACGGGGATGAGCACCACTGCGAGCACCGCAACCGACAGCAGCACTTCGAGGAGCGTGAAACCCGCCTGGCCGCGACGAGGGGCAGTCATGGGTTCCCCGGGGTGTTCAGGCGAAAGCCGCGCTTCGATGTGGTGGCAGTGAGGACCGGACCATCGGGGTCGCATGCACCTCCGCCGTTGCGGAAGCATGCCTTGGTCTCCACGCGGATGACGGGCCAGGAGTAGGCCGGGTCGGAGCAGCTCCCGGTGAAGCCGTCGCCGCTCTGGATCGGTGTCCCTTGCCCATCGGCACCCCAATACTGCACGCCCGTGACCGCAAAGACCACGCCCCGACTCACCCACTCATCCACCACCGGGTCGGCCAACGCCTGGCTGAGGATGAGCGCAGCGTGGGACGGGTCGGCGCCGAGGTCGGCGTCGGCCGAGGTCGCCGGGGGTGAGGAAACCGCCGGACAGGTGGGTACGATCCAGTCACCCCGCTTCACCGCCTCGTTGAACGAGGTGACCGCCAGATTGAGGCGCTGCTGCCGGTTGGAGCGGCCATCAGCCTTCACCGTGGTGAGCAGCCCCAACGCAATCGTGAGGATCCCGATGCTGGTCACGGTGATGACGAGCGCCACCTCCAAGAGGGTGAAGCCTGCCTCACCACGGGCGCGCCGAAGGGCATGAACTTCGTTCATGCCCTTCCGTGCCGTTCCCGTGTGGCCCATTCGCCCCGTCTGTCCTTTCGTGCCCGCCCATCCGCGGGATCGCCCCCGGGGCCGCCGCAACCGCGGCGGCCCGACCGTCACTTGCCCATGTCCACC
>JBMOJH010000194.1:0-2059 GCA_049316905.1 Microthrixaceae bacterium
GGGAGTCGGGTCGTTCAGGGGAGTCGGGTCGTTCAGGGGAGTCGGGTCGTTCAGGGGAAGAGCGCCGCGGTGAGCGTCCTCACCCCGGCCTCGGCGATCTCGGCGGTGTCCAGCTCGGGCTGGAACACCGACCGCACGAAGCCCACCACCATCTGACCGACCAGCAGCTCCGCCGCGCCCGCGGGATCGGCGAGCTCCGGCACGGTCGTCTCCAGCCAGCCCCGCGCCGCGGGGATCATGAGGTCGAGCAGCTCGCGGCCCACCGGCAGGACCGTGGGCTCGCCGCGCATCCCCTCGCCGATCAGCAGCCGCCAGATCGACTGCTCCTCCATGGCGCCGGCGAACACCACCCGGTAGAGGTCGGCGAGGCGCTCGGCGGGCGCGGCCACGGGGTCCACGGGCAGCGGGTCCACCATGCGCGCGCCGTAGCGGCGTTCGGCGACCACGGCGGCGAGCAGCGCGTCCTTCGACTCGAAGTAGTGGTAGATCGCTGCGACCTGCAGGTCGCAGGCCGCGGCGAGCTGCCGCATGCTCATGCCCGTGGCGCCGCGCTCGGACATGAGCTGCAGCGCCGTGTCGAGGATGTGCTCGCGCTGGTTGGGACGGGCCTCGGCGGTGCCGGCCGGAACGGTGTTCACCGCCACAGCATCGCTCAGTGGGGGACCGGGCAGGCGGTGTAGGTCGCCGGAAGGTCCTGGAGGCCGATCACGAGCGACGACGACGCCCGGCCCGGGGTGATGCCCTCGGGGATCGAGATGTCGGGCAGGCGGGTGAGCAGCTCCTGGAAGACCGTGACGATCTCCATGCGCGCGAGGTTGGCGCCGAGGCAGAAGTGCGGGCCGATCCCGAAGCCGAGGTGCGGGTTGGGGTCACGGGTCAGGTCGAGCTCGTCGGGCCGGTCGAAGACGCGTTCGTCGCGGTTGGCGCCCGCGTAGAGCATCAGGATGCGGTCGCCCTCCTTCAGATCGGTGTTGCGGTACGTGTGGTCGTGGGTGACCGTGCGGATGAAGCCGAGCACCGGGCTCACGTAGCGCACGAGTTCGTCGGCCGCGGTGGCCATGAACGCCTCGTCCCAGAGGTTGTCGAGCAGGAGCCGCTTCTGGTCGGGGAACCGCGACAGGGCGAGCAGCCCGCCGGAGATGGCGTTCCGGGTGGTCTCGTTGCCCGCCACGAGCAGCACGGCGAGGAAGGCCAGCAGCTCGTCGTCGTTGAGGCCGACGTCCTCGCCGGACTCCGCGGCGCGTCGCTCGAGCTCTTCGCGGGTGACGCCCTGGACGGCCTTGTGCTCCTTGGCCAGCTCACCGGCGTCGAAGGCCCGGGTGAGGATCGAGATGATGTCGTCCTTCGGGTCCGCGCGGCGCTCTGCGATCAGCTCGATGCACATCGTCGCGTACTCGCCGAAGGCGACGGCCGCGTTGTGGAGCACCGGGTCGTCGGCCTCGATGTGGCCGTCGCCCGCCATCATGTCGTCGCTCCAGCGATACATGCTCAACCGCTGCTCGGGGTCGAGGCCCATGAGCTCGCAGATGATGATGAGCGGGACGTGCACCGCGAACTCGTCGACGAAGTCCACCTCGCCCTTCGCGGCGATCTGGTCGACGATCTCGTTGGTGAGCTGGCGGACGTGGGGGATGAGCTCGCGCACCCGCCGCGGCGTGAACCCCTGGTTGATGAGGCGCCGCTGGCGGATGTGCTCCTCACCGTCGAGGGTGATGATCGACATGTCGCCGGCGATGATCGGCCGCACGCCGAACTTCGAGCAGTAGGTCTCGGGGTCGCGGGAGATGTGGAACACGTCCTCGTGGCGCGCGGTGACGTAGAGGTCGTTCTTCTGGTCGTGGTGGAGGTGGTCCAGGTCGCGCAGCGCCCGGTAGGTCTCCCACGGGTCGTCGAAGGTGGCGGGGTCGCAGAAGTCGACCCCGGACAGCGGCGTACCGGTCACGGTGGTGTCGGACATGCTTGCCACCGTAACGACCGACCGAACGTTCGTTCAAGCAGGGGCGGCCCGTGCCCCGGGGCGTCCGGGCGTCCGACCGAACGATCGTTCAGTCGGGCCGCT
>JBMOJH010000195.1:0-2031 GCA_049316905.1 Microthrixaceae bacterium
CGCGCCCGGTTCACGACCGTGCAGCGGTGGCGTGCTCGCGGAGCTCGGTCACGGCGTGCTCCAGGCCCTCCGGGTCGCGGAAGAGCGCCGAACCGGCCACGAGCGTGTCGGCCCCGGCGGCCACGGCGGCGGCCACGGTGCCCGGTGCGATCCCGCCGTCGACCTCGAGGCGGATCGGCCGGCGGGCGGCCCGGATCATCTCGGCCACCTCGTTGACCTTCGACTCCATCGACGGCAGGTAGGCCTGGCCACCGAACCCGGGGTTGACGGTCATCACCAGCACCTGGTCCACGAGGTCCATCACGTGCTCGACGGTCACCGCCGGCGTGGCCGGGTTGAGCACCACGCCGGCGCGGGCGCCCAGGTCCCGGATGGCGCCGAGGGTGCGGTGGAGGTGGCGGCAGGCCTCCTGGTGGACCAGCACGAGATCGCAGCCGGCCTCCACGTAGAGGGGCGCCAGGAGGTCGGCGTCCATGACCATGAGGTGCGCCTCGAAGGGCAGGTCGACCCATCTGCGGCACGAGCGCACCACGTCGGGTCCGATGGTGAGGTTCGGCACGAACACGCCGTCCATCACGTCCCAGTGGAGGCGGTCCACGCCGGCCTTCTCCAGCGCCGCGCACTCCTCGCCGAGGCGGGAGAAGTCCGCCGGCAGCACGGAGGGCAGGATCTCGATGGTCTCTGGCACGGTGGGCTCCCGGGTGGTGGCGGCGGCCACGACGATACCGCCGCCCGCCCGGCCCGCCGTTGCGACTCGCACCCGTTCGCGAGGTCGTGTTGCGCGGTCGGCGTGGCCCCGGGCCACGCCGCGGGCCGTACCGTGGGTGCCGTGCCCGACTCCTCCCCGCCCCGTCCCGCGCCCGGCGCCCCCTCCAGCCCTGCCGAGGTGGTGGTGGTGGTCGAGGTGGAGCGACCCGTCGCCGGTGGGGTCGGGCTCGGCCACCTGGCCGACGGTCGGGTGGCGCTGGTCGAGGGCGGCCTCCCCGGCGACGTGGTCCGGGTGGAGGTGACCGACGAACGGTCCACGCTGCTCCGCGGGCGGGTGGCCGAGGTGCGCACGCCGGCGCCGTCCCGCTCCGAGCCGCCCTGCCCGGAGGTGGCACGCGGCTGCGGCGGCTGCGATCTCCAGCACGCCCGGCACGACGCCCAGGTCGAGCTGAAGGTGGCCGTGGTCCGTGATGCGCTGCGTCGGCTCGGCGGCCATGGCGCCCTCCCGGTGACGACCGGCGACGCGTTGGCCGCCACCGGCTACCGCACCACCGTGCGCGCCGCCGTCGTGGACGGTCGGGCCGGGTTCCACCGGCGGCGCTCCGAGCAGGTGCTCGCGGTCGACGACTGCCTCGTCGCCCACCCGTCGATCTCGGAGCTCCTCTCCGTCGGCCGTTTCGGTGACGCCGCCGAGGTGGTCCTGCGGGTCGGGGCGCGGACCGGCGAGCGCATGGCCGTGGTCGACCCCACGGCGGACGACACCGAGCTGCCCGAGGATGTCCGTGTCATCGGCGGTGCGGAGCTCGCCGAGGGCCGCCGCGCCTGGATCCACGAGGAGGTCGCAGGGCGGCGCCTGCGGATCTCGGCGAGATCCTTCTTCCAGTCGGGCCCCGAGGGGGCCGAGGCGCTCATCGCCGCCGTGGAGCGCGCCGTGGGCGGTGTGGGACCGGACGACCGGCTCGTCGACCTCTACGGCGGCGTGGGACTCTTCGCCGCGGCGCTCGGCGCCGGTCCGGTGGTGCTGGTGGAACGCTCGCCGTCCGCCGTGGCCGACGCCCGGGTGAACCTGGCCCACGTGGACGCCACGGTCCTGCGGCTGCCGGTGGAGAAGTGGCGTCCGGCCCGGGCCGACGTGGTGATCGCGGATCCGGCGCGCTCGGGGCTGGGCCGCGCGGGCGTGGCCGCGGTGGTGGGCACCGGGGCGGAGCGGGTGGCGCTCGTGAGCTGCGACCCCGCGGCGCTGGCGCGCGACGTCGGCCTGCTCACCGACGCCGGGTACGAGGCCCTCGGCGTGGAGCTGGTCGACCTCTTCCCGCACACCCA
>JBMOJH010000196.1:0-2027 GCA_049316905.1 Microthrixaceae bacterium
CGACCACCGGCGCGACCCGTCGAGCAGCTCGTCGACCTTGGCGTTCGCACCCATGGGGGCTCCCTTCCCGTCCCGTGGGAGGGCCAGAACGCCGACGATACCGCCGCCTAGGGAGCCGGGTGACCCGGAGCCATTTCCGGTTCCGGGTAGATCGACCGCGTCTCGGCGCGACGGTTGCGGCTGGTCACCCAGTCGCTCAGGTACGCCTTCGGCAGGATCTTCAGGATCGCGAGCGTGAGGTACAGGACCGTGTTGACCGCCACGAAGGTGCTGAGGATCGCGAACCACCTCGAGTACAGGACGTCCTCGGGCAGGAGCACGCCCGCCAGGATCAGCGCGTTCATGCCGGCACCTCCACCGCGACATCGGTCGGCCGTCCGGCCGCGGCGGCCGGCGCCTCGTGCTGGACGTGACCCCAGGTGGCCCGTCGGGCGAAGGTGATGTCGATGATCCCCTTCACATAGACGACGTCGAGGTACATGTCGTAGAGGAGCTCGGGGATCAGCAGCGCAGCGAGCAGCCGGGCCCGCCAGCCGCCCTTCCAGGCGCTGACCACCCGGTCGACCACGAAGATGGAGCCCACACCGAGCCAGAAGGGGAACCAGATCCACTGGTCGGTGGCGAGCACCGTGGTGAGGATGAGGGTCCAGAAGGCGCTCAACGCGATGACCGAGTACCCGATGCCGAGCTGCTGGGCCCAGTAGCGGAGCATGGCGGGCGCAGGGCCGTAGGCCCCCAGGTTCTCGAGCGCCCCGCGCTGCCAGCGCAGGCGCTGCGTCCACAGGTTGCGCCAGGTGGGCATCAGCTCGGTCACGACCCGACAGCCGTCCGGAGAGGCCATCAACCCGCCGAGCGACTTGAGGGCCAGGGTGAGTTCGTTGTCCTCGGTGAGCGCCGCGGTGTCGTACACGTCGCCGGGCACACCCGGGAGCAGGCTCCCGCGACTCTCGGTGACGGTCCGCAGCGCCCGGGCCCGGAACATCGATGCGGTGCCCGTGAGCACGAACACCCGGCCCCGGCGCCGCTTGATCTCACGCGAGTAGCGGATGTACTCGTTGCGCTGCAGCTGACCGAGGAGCCCGTGGCCCTCCTCGCCGTAGAAGAGGCCGCCGATCGCCATGAGGGCCCGGTCGCTGGTGAACCGCTGGATGCCCGCGGCGAGGAAACCGTCGTCGAGCACGGTGTCGGCGTCCATGCACATGACCACGTCGTTGTCGCCCATGCCCTCGAGCACGCCCCGGAGCGCCTGGTTGAGCGCCCCGGCCTTCTTGCCGGTGTTGCCCACGGTCTCGAACACCTCGGCCCCGTGGGCCCGGGCGATCTCCGCGGTCGCGTCGGTGCAGTTGTCGGCCACGACGATCACCCGGTCGGGCCGGGGTTCCTGGAGCGCGAGGGAATCGAGCGTCGCCCCGATCGAGGCCGCCTCGTCGTGGGCCGGGATCAGCACCGTCACCGTGACGGGTCCGGCGAACACCCCGCGGGTCTCGGCCATCACGATCTTCGGGGCCAGGAGCTTGCGCGAGCCGTCGGTGGACCGCCGGGAGCGGTCGAGCACGACCCGCTCCACCGCGGCGACCCCGAGGGCGAGCAGCAGGCCGAGCGCGATGGCCACCAGCACCAGGGCGAGGGCGGGGGCCCGGGTGTCATAGGCCACCCGGAACACGCCGAGGATCGAACCCTCCTTCGCGGAGCGGTCCACATCCGCGGCGTGCGAGGACACGGCGGCCCAGATCAGGGCGGCGCCGCCGATGGCGGTGGCGGCGATGAGGACGCCCACCCAGCGGGCGAGCCATCGTGGTGCGGGCTGCCAGGGGGCGGCCGGCTCGGCGGTCCCGGCCGCGCCGGGCTCAGCCGGGGCGGTCGCGGGTTCGTGGACCTTAACCCGGGCGGCATCGGAGCGAACGGCCGTTGCCTTGAGAACAAGCGGCTCGCGGACGGCCGGCTCGGTCGGGCGGCCCGGCGGGTGCGAGACCCTCGCTACCATCGCCGCATGGCTCGTTACGACTTCCGGTGCCGCTCCTGCGGTT
>JBMOJH010000197.1:0-2001 GCA_049316905.1 Microthrixaceae bacterium
TTCTCGGACGCCCTCGGCGCGGACAACGTGACGGAGGTGGACGGCCGCACCGGGTGGGACGCGCAGTCTGCCAGCGATGGCGGGATCGAACGGTGAGAAGACAACGGAGCGGCACCCGCTGATCGTCCGCCCCTGCCCGGACGCGACGGTCGCGGCGCCCCGATCGGGACACCGCCACGGTCGACGAACACTCACTGGGGCGGGGCCCCTTCGACTACTCGATGCGAAGCCCGGAGATGGCCCGGCCGATCACCAGCTGCTGGATCTGCTCGGTGCCCTCGAAGATGTCGAAGATCTTGGAGTCGCGGTGCCAGCGCTCCACCGGGTACTCCCGGGTGTAGCCGTAGCCGCCCAGGATCTGGATGGCCCGCTCGGTCACCCACACCGCGGTGCGGCCGGCCATGAGCTTGGACATGGATCCCTCGGCGTTCTTGTACCCGCCGCCGTTGCGGGCGAGCCACGCGGCGCGGTGCGTCATGAGTCGGGCGGCGTCGATCTGGGTCGCCATGTCGGCGAGCATGAACGCGATCGACTGGTTCATGATGATCGGCTTGCCGAACGCGTAGCGCTCCTGGGCGTACTGCAGGGCGTACTCGTAGGCGGCGCGGGCCACGCCCACGGCCTGGGCGGCCACCGCGGGACGGGTGGCCTCGAAGGTGGCCATCGCCGGCTGCTTGCCGGAGCTCACCTGCGGGTTCTTCTGCGCCTCACGGGCCCGGGCGAGCTTCTCGTCGAGCTTCTCCTTGCCGCCGAGCAGGCAGCTGCCGGGGACGCGGACGTCGTCGAGCACCACCTCGGAGGTGTGGGAGGCCTTGATGCCGTGCTTCTTGTACTTCTGGCCCATCGACAGGCCCGGCGTGCCGGGCGGGACGATGAAGCTGGCCTGGCCACGGCCCTTGAGCTCGGGCTCCACGGCGGCCACCACCACGTGGACGTCCGCGATGCCGCCGTTGGTGATCCACGCCTTGGTGCCGTTGAGCACCCACTCGTCGTTGGCCTCGTCGTAGACGGCCCGGGTGCGCAGCGAGCTCACGTCGGAGCCGGCGTCGGGCTCGGAGACGCAGAAGGCGCCGAGCTGGACCTTGTCCGGCGTGCCGTAGCACTGCGGCACCCACTCGAAGACCTGCTCCGGGGTGCCGTTGCCGGCGATGCCCGCGGCGGCGAGGCCGGAGCCGAAGATCGACAGGCCGATGCCGGCGTCGCCCCAGAACATCTCCTCGATGGCGACCGGCATGGTGAGGCCGGTGGCGTCGCCCATCATCGCCTGGGCCATGAAGTCGGTGCCGTAGAGGCCGATCTTGGCGGCCTCCTCGACGATGGGCCACGGGAACTCCTCCCGCTCGTCCCACTCCTCGGCCGCGGGTCGGATGACCGTCTCGGCGAAGTCGTGGACCCACTTCTGGATCTGGAGCTGGTCCTCGTTGAGTTCGAGGGAGAAGTCACCGGCCATGTCGTCCGTCCTCTGGTTCGACTGTCTGGTTCCGACGTGGTTACCGATCGGTAGGTTACCCACGGGTAACCACACTGACCAGCCCCACTCCGCAGGGCCACGCCGCACCGGGGTGCCGGGCCCGGCGCGCCCGGCGCGTACGGCGGGCGGTCGGCGGAGGCCCTCCCCAGCCTCGGCCCCCACCGACCGGCCCTCCGCCGATGGTGAACTCCGTCACCCGCCGACCCAACAGGCAGAACTGCCCGGGTGCGGCCTGCCCGACCCGTGGTGGCCGCTCGTTCTCCTCACCCCACGGCCCGACCTGCCGATGGGCACCCACTCGGGAACCCCCACGACCGACCGGAGGCCCACCCGTGGACCACCAACTCCGCACCCACCGGCCGCTCCTCGTGCTGCTGATCGGCCTGGCGCTCGTGGCCGGCGCCTGCACCACCGATGCCGGCCCCGAGGCCCGCACGAGCAACAGCGAACGGACCGGCACCGTGTCCGCCGGCGACCCGGTCGCCCGGACCCTTCCCGACCGCACGGCCCGCAGCGCCGGCAACGGCGGC
>JBMOJH010000198.1:0-1987 GCA_049316905.1 Microthrixaceae bacterium
TTGCGGTGTCGCTCACGGGTGCTGCAACCGCGCGGCTTAGTGCTAAATGCCCGACCGACGGTGAAAACCGCCGTGACACGGGTCGCCCCCGCGCCACGCAACCGTTGTGCCGACCGGACCATCGGCCGGCACGGCCCGGCGCCCCGGCTCCCTGACAGAATGGTGAACAGCGTCAACCAGGGGGACCTCCGCCATGCCCGTGCCGCGCACCGCGACCACCGCCCGCCACCGTGACCTCGACCTCCGGCTCGTGCAGGGCGCGTGGCCGGATGACGTGCAGGGCGAGGTGGTGTTCTCCGCCCCGCAGGTGGCCCCGGACCTCCCGTACGCGCTGTTCGGCTTCGGTGTGGTCTGCCGGCTCTCGCTGCGGCCCGGCACGCACGGTGCCCCGACCGACCGCTTCGCCTGGCGGGCCCGCGTGACCGACACCCCGAGCGAGCGCCTGCACGCCCGGGCCACCGAGCGGTTCCGCCCCGGCCCCACCGGCTACGCGTCGCCGTTCGGGTTCCCCAACGCGGCGAACACCGCACCGCTGCCGTGGGGCGACCGCCTCTTCACCACGTGGGACGTGGGGCGGCCCGTGGAGGTCGACCCGGTCGGGCTGACCTATCTCGCGGATGTCGGGAACCAGGCCGGCTGGGGCGAGCCGACCATGCCCAACCCCGGGGTGCTGCCCTTCTACTTCTCCACCGCGCACCCCGTGATCGACCCCGAGCGCCACTGCCTCTGGACGGTCAAGCTCACCTTCGACGCCTCCGGCGGCATGCAGCTCCACGTCGTGCACTGGGACGGCGAGGGCACCGAGGCCCGGTGCTGGCCGGTGGACGGAGGCATCGTGTTCGGCTCGTCGCACACCGTGAGTCAGACCCGCGACTGGCTCGTCCTCGCGGATTCCGGGAACTTCAAGACCGACCCGGGCGAGATGGCCGGCGGACCGCGCACCGTCACCGTCGACGACGACGCCGCGGTCTACCTCGTGCGCAAGGACCAGCTGCTCGCCACGGCGACCGGCGCGCCCGTCACCCCGGTGCAGGCCCGGGTGGCGCCCACCACCGGCCACTTCTACGGCTGCTGGGACGACACCGACGGCGTGCGGGTCCTCTTCGAGCACATGGACCGCATGGACCTCGGCTTCAAGCTCGAGGCCGGTGACCTCGACGCGCACGGCCGGCCGATCGACCCGGCCCTGGTGGGCTTCTACAACATGGGCATGGCCCCGAGCAGCTGCTCGGAGGTGTGCTTCGACCCGGTCACCGGCGCGGGCCGGGTGGAGGCGGTGGTGCGCGAGGACTGGACGTGGAACCTCGAGCTGTCCGCGATGGACTGGAGCGCGGAGGCCCTCGCCCGGCCCACCCGCCACCACATCGCCTATCAGGGCTGCCGGCCGGGGGCCGTGTCGCAGCGGGCCGTGGCCGCGTACGGCGACCGGCTCGCGCCGCTGCCCACCGACGACACACCCGGCGCGCTGGTGTCGCTGGAACGGGGCGGCCTGGAGGTCGCGGCCCGATGGGACTTCACCGACACCTCGGACCACATCACGTCGCCGGCGTTCGCACCCCGCCAGTCCGCCGTGCCCGACCGCGGCACCGGCGCCGATCCGTACGCGGGCGGCGAGCCCGGGGGCCACGAGGGGTGGATCGTGCTCCCGGTGCTCAACGACGACGGGTTCCGGGTGGAGCTGTTCGACGCGGCCCGCGTGGGCGACGGGCCGGTGGCCACGCTGGCCACCCCGGCCGGTGAGTGCGTGCCGGTGCTCCTGCACTCGGCGTGGATGCCCCGCGCGGTGGCGCACGACCCCGGCATCGAACGCCTGCGATTCTCCGACGAGGTGGACGCGGTGGACGTCGACGCCCTCGGCGACGAGGTGGCGGCCGTGGTGCGGTCGGTCGCCGACGAGCTCGAGGGCCGGGTCGCGGTCCGCTGAGCCCACCTACGACCCATACTGACGACATGGATGTCGTGGGTCACGACGAGGACGCCACCCCAC
>JBMOJH010000199.1:0-1987 GCA_049316905.1 Microthrixaceae bacterium
CACCTCCACCGTCGACGACGCAGCAGCGCGGCCGGAACCCGCCCGGAGGCGGAACGTGAGCGTGGTGGGGGCGTCCACGTCGGGCGCGGTGAAGCGGGCGACGGCGGACGTGGGCGTGCGGCCCGCCGGCACCCCGAGCCAGGTCACGCGGGGGCAGGGACCACTGCCGCACACCTGGCTCCACTGCAGGACACCGGCGAGGGAGGGCGCGGCCTCGCCGCGCAGGACCACCACGGCGGGGCGCAGCACGCCGTCGGCGCCGGCCACGGGCGTGACCACCGTGAGGTTCCGGCCCGCCGACATCCGCGGGGGCGCATCGACGCGCAGGGCGACGGTGGTCGGTCGCGAACCGGGGCCCGCGGCGCGGGGCTGGCCGCCGGTTGTGGCCCAGAGGCCCACGTCCACCTTCGACGATCGGGTGGTGGCGAGCAGGGGCAGCACGAGCGGGGGCGCCGCCCCGCCCGGCGTGACGGTGGCCGAGGTGGTGCACGCGAACGAGGAGGTGGTGCCCGCGGTGTCGGCGGGCGCGCAGGCCCACGCCCCGCCGACGGTGCCGTTGGTGCGCACCCCGGCCGGCAGCGTCACGACCACCACGGCACCCTGTGCCGCGGCCGGCCCGCGGTTGCGCACGGTGACCGTGACCTCGCGGGTGAGGCCACGCACGAGGCGGGGCGGGGTCGGGGCCGACGCCACGAGCTGCGGCCAGTCCTCCGCCACCTCCACCAGGAAGGTGCGATCCGTGTCGCCCCGACCGCCGGCGGACGCACCGGACGCGGTGCGCAGCGACGTGTCGACCGTCCAGGTCCACGAGCCGGAGGCGGCCGGCGCGGTGGTGATCGGCAGCGTGATCGCGGCGTCGGAGGCGATCGGCTCGGTGAGCGTCGCCCGGCAGGTGAGCGCGCTCCGATCCGAGACCTCGTCGGCCGACCCGCAGTCCCAGTCCACCGCACCGGACCGGCCGCCGGCCGAGCGCAGGTCGACCTTCGTGTCGGTGCGGGCGGTGACGGTCACCACGGACCCGGCCGGGGCGGGACGGCTCCCGTGGTTGGTCACCACCACCGACAGCTGGCCCGGTGCGTTCGGCACCACGGTGACCGCCGCGCCGGGTGCGCCGGGCGTGCCGCCCTGCAGCGTGGCCCGGAGCTCGGGCACGGGAGGACGGTTGACCACGAGCGTGGCGCGGGCCCGGTCGGTGCTGCCGGCCACCTCGGCCGACGCCTCGAGGTCGACCAGGCCGGGGGCGTGACCGGCGGGCACCGACACCCACAGCGGGAGCGCGGTCGGGTCGTTCGGACCGAGCGGCGAGGTGGACGTGCACGAGCGGCTGCGCGTCGAGCAGCGCCACGGGGCGGAGGAGGAACCGTCCCAGTCCACGTCCAGGCCCGGCGCGTCGAGGCGCACCGTCACCGGATCGGTCACGGGCCCGGTCGCCGAACCGGTCACCGTGACCGTCACCTTCTGGCGCGACGGCGGCGACACCGACTGCTCCGCGAGCGAGACCCGCACCGACACCTGCGACGCGCTCGGCGTGCGGGCGGTGAGCGTACGGGTCGCGTCCGCGCGGGCGGCCACGGCGGGGCCACCGTCGGGCGCGGCGAGGGCGCCGGTGGCCGAGAACACGAGCGTGCTGTCACCCGTGGGGGGTGCCACGGTGGTGACGGTGAGCGGCGCGGTGCGACTGAGCGGCTGCACCGGTGCCGCGTACGTGCAGGTGGTGGCGGCACACATCCACCCGGCGCCCGACGCGGCGGTGCCGTTCCCACCCCCCACCACGACCGTGATCGGCCCGCTGGTCGGGGTACTGCCCACGTCCGCGACCGCGACCTCGTAGCCGGCGGTCGATCCGGGGGTGGCAGTGGACGGGCCCGACGCCGAGACGGCCAGGCCCTCCGGCGCGGTGGTGCCCTCGGGCAGCGCGAGCGGCACGGACACCGTGGGACGGTCGGCCACGCGGACGGTGAGCGAGTCGCGACCGCTGAGGTCGCCG
>JBMOJH010000200.1:0-1986 GCA_049316905.1 Microthrixaceae bacterium
GCGGAGGCAGTGGAGGCCCCCTTGCTGGTCGTGGCGGCCTCGACCTGGGCCGCCGGGGCGGCGGGCGCCACCTTCGGGGTCTCCTTGACCAGCGTGGTGCCGCCCACATAGGCGCCCTGCGCGTTGGAGTCCTCCTGGGCCGACGCCACACCGGCGGTCAGGGCCCCGAGGGCGAAGGTGATCGCCACAGCGGCGATCGATCGGCGGAAAATCCGTCCAGCGGTCATGGCAGTACCTCGTCCCAGCAGACCCTCTCGGGCCATTTCTCGGTGGAGGCGAATGCCTCCCTCCGCTACGAACGGTAACAGAGCACCGACCCTCCGCAAAGGCCGGGGCGCGCCGAGGGCTTGCTCACCGACGGGTGAGTTCCGCGACCTCCACGACCTTCGGCTCGGTGTCGGCCCATTCCGGTCCGGGCCCGAGGGGGCCGGCCGTCTGCCAGGTCACGGCGGGCAGGCGGGCCGAAGGCGCCACCTCGAGCTGCGTCCACGAATCGAGGAGGTCGAACTCGAAGGTCACCGAGGTCGACGTGTCGCGGGGGAGGCGCACCCACGTGGTCACCACCCGGTTGGGGCCGTCGGTCCCGGCCAGCCCGGGTTCCGCGCCCGGCACGGAGATGTTGCCCGCCCCTGCGGGCAGGGTGAGGGCGAGCACCCCTGCGTACTCCCCGGGCGCGTAATCGGTGTTCGGGAACGGTCCGCCCACGTAGGTGGGGAGATCGGGTGGCGCCACGTTGCGGAGGTCCACCCTCACCCGGACCCGCCGACGGTCGCCCGCCTCGGTGGCGGAGAGAAGGGCGTGGACCGCCACGAACTGGTCGAGCTTGGTGCCGTTGCGGTTGAGGAGCGACACCATCAGTGAGTCCTCCGGGAGCTTCCCGGAGGCGCCGAGCGCCTCCCACCCGGACTGCTCCACCGGGTCCGAGGACCACAACAGGATGTGGCGCCCGCGGGCGGCCCGTTGCAGCGCCTGGACGAGGTCGAGGCCGGAGACCTGCCGACCGTTGAGGGCGGCGAACACCTCGGTGGCCACGGCACCGAGGAAGTCCCGCCGCTCGTCGGTGACGTCGTAGTTGCGGTACTGCTCCAGCAGGAGCAGCGGCTCCACGTCCTCGGCGGTGACCGTGCGGACCGCGCCGTTCCCCGGGTCCGTGACGTCGACCGGGCCCACCACTCGGAGCAACTCCGCGAGGCCCGCCACGTCGACGGCCACCACTCCCCGGACGGGCGACCGGCCCGACGCGGCCCACATCTCGGTGGCCATCCGGGCCGATTCGTCGAAGCGTGGCGTGACGTTCAGGTTGCGCCACTCGCGTCCGGGCAGCAGCCACCCCCACAGCTGGTCCACCTGTGGGTCCACCCTCACGCCCGGCGGCGGGAGCAGGAGGAACCCGGTCGGCGTGGTCCGTCCGGCCTCCACCCGACCGTCGGCCACGTCGAGGCTCCCCGCCTGCAGGAACATGCCCGAACCGTGACGCATCTCGGCGTTGTTCGCGGCCAGGAGGAGGTAGCGGGTGGGCCCGGTGAGGAAGCGCTGGACGGCGTCGACGGACGCGACGGCCTCGTCCAGGGTGGACTCCAGGCGCTCGTAGTTGTCGACCGCGTCCGCTCGGGCCCGTGCCAGGGGGCCCAGCAGACCGCGGTCCGGGCCGAGATCCAGTCCCTGTACCCGTCGCTGCAGCTCGTGGAGCGTGGCGGCCGTCCGGTCCACGGAGCCCAACCGCTGCCCGGGGTCCGACGTGGGTGCGTCGGACTCGGTCTGCAGGGCGGTGAACGCCTCCGCCCCCGCCGAAGTGGCGACCGCTGCCGCGTCGGTGATCGCTCCCACCGAACGGAGTTGCCGGCCCAGCACCGGCAGGACCCGAACGGGTGCCATCACGGGCGAGGTCAGGAGCGTGTGGGCCCGCCGGAAGTGCTCCGACCCCCGGGCCAGCCGGCCGGCGAGGGCCTCTTCGGCCGTGTCGTCGGTGCTGCCGCCGGCGGAGGC
>JBMOJH010000201.1:0-1967 GCA_049316905.1 Microthrixaceae bacterium
CCGCGCCTGAGCCGCCCGCGCCCGGGCCGCCCACACCCGGGCGGATCCGCTTCGGCGCCCCGGCACTCAGCGCGGCGGGGCCGCCCGGTAGCCGTTGGTGATCGGCAGCCGCCGGTCCCGACCGAACGCCTTCTGGCTCACCCGGATCCCGGGCGGTGACTGACGCCGCTTGTACTCGGCGAGGTCCACGAGCCTCGCGACCCGTTGCACCACCGCCGGGTCCGCACCGCTGGCCAGCAGCTCCTCCACCGTGAGGTCGCCGTCCACGTAGGCCGCGATGATCGGATCGAGCACCTCGTACGGCGGCAGGCTCTGGTCGTCGCGCTGGTCGGGCCGCAGCTCCGCGGAGGGCGCCTTGGTGAGGATGCCATCGGGGATCAGGTCCGTGCCGGCCACCTCGTTGCGCCACCGGCACAGCTCGTACACGAGCAGCTTGGGCACGTCCTTGATGACGGCGAGGCCGCCGGCCGTGTCGCCGTACAGGGTGGAGTAGCCCACCGCGGTCTCGCTCTTGTTGCCCGTGGTGAGCACCAGCCAGCCGAACTTGTTCGACAGCGCCATCAGCAGCACGCCGCGGATCCGCGACTGCAGATTCTCCTCGGTGAGGTCCGGCGGCAGGTCCGCGAAGCTCGGGGCCAGCAGCTCCAGGAAGGCCGCGTGCGCGGCCTCGATGGCGATCGTCCGGTGGTCGATCCCCAGGTTCGTGGCCAGCCGCTCGGCATCGGACACCGAGTGGTCCGACGAGTAGCGCGACGGCATCAGCACCGCGTGCACCCGTTCGGCACCGAGGGCGTCCGCGGCGATCGCCGCCACCAGTGCCGAGTCCACGCCGCCCGACAGGCCCAGCGTGACGTCGCCGAAGCCGTTCTTCGTCACGTAGTCCCGGACCCCGAGCACGAGCGCCGACCACACCTCCTCCGCCCCCGTGGGCGACGGCGCCACGACGGGCGGGACCGCCGGACCGGGCGCGCCGGCGCGGGCGCCGGAGACCTCGACCACCGCACCGGATCCCCCGGGCGCCCGTTCCACCGCCCCGTCCACCACCACGTCCACCAGCAGAAGGTCCTCGACGAAGCGGGGTGACCGGGCCACCACCGCCCCGTCGGCGCCGACCACCATCGACCCGCCGTCGAACACCAGGTCGTCCTGGCCCCCCACCTGGTTGACGTACGCCACCGGCACGCCCGCCTCGAGCGCCCGGGCCGACACGGTGCGCTCGCGCAGCTCCTGCTTCCCCGCGTGGAACGGCGAGGCGTTGACGTTCAGCACGAGCCGCGCCCCGGCCCGTGCGGCGGCCACCGCGGGGCCGCCCACCACCCACACGTCCTCGCACACCGTCACGGCCACCACCACCCCGCCGATGCGGAACAGCGGCTGGGCCGCCGGGCCCGGGTCGAAGTAGCGCCGCTCGTCGAACACGCCGTAGTTCGGGAGCGCCTGCTTGCGGTAGCTGCCGACCACCCGCCCGTCGTGCAGCACCGCCGCTGCGTTCCACGGCCCGTCGTCGGCGTCGTGCGGATCCGCGCCCGGGTGCCGACCGCCCTCCACCCAGCCCACGACCGCTGCGCAGTGGCCCTGGACCCTCGACGCCAGCGAGCCCAGCGCCGCGGCCTGGTCCTCCACGAAGCCCGGCTTCAACAGCAGGTCCTCGGGCGGGTACCCCGGCACCGCCAGCTCCGGCAGCAGCGCCACGTCGGCCCCCGCGGCCTCGGCCGCGGCCACCGCCGCGGCGGCCGCCTCCACGTTCGCGGCCAGCGCTCCCACGGTCGGGTCCAGCTGGCACAGCGCCACCCGGAGGATGGCGGTGGTCTGTTCGTCGCTCACGGGCCCCCTTCTACCCGGTTCCGTCCGGACGCGCCGAGGGGGCCCCGGAGGGCCCCCTCGACGTCCCGTCCTCTCCCTGACGGGAGTTCTACGCGGTGATCACGCGTTCCCCGGCGGTCGGGCGATCCCGACTCCCCGCCGTC
>JBMOJH010000202.1:0-1883 GCA_049316905.1 Microthrixaceae bacterium
GGATCGCGTTCACGATCCGCCCGGCGGTGCCGGCCAGCCCGGCGGTGTTGTGGTCCCCGTCGTCGCCCATCATCTGCAGGTCGAGCGTGTAGTTGGGGTTCCCGGTGATGATCACCCGGTAGCCCGAGTCGCCCACCGGCTGGGGCCAGTCCGGTGCGTACGCGTCGTCGAGGCGGGTGACGTGCTCGAGCACGATCCGCGGCTCGGGCCCGTCGCCGGTGTCGACCATCGCCTGCACCTCGAAGCGCAGGGCCCCGGTGGTGCCGGCCTCGACGACGCCGAAGCCGAGGTCGAGCCGCTCGGGGGCCGGGAGTCGCTCGTGCACCTCGCGCATCTCGGTGATCTCCACGCCCAGGCCGGCGGCGATGGCCTGCAGCACGCCGCCCCACGCGAAGCTCAGCACGCCGGGCGCCAGCAGCAGCGGGGTGGCGTCGAGCGCCTGGCCGAAGCCCATGGTGCCGAAGAGCACCTCCGGCTGCGCGTAGGTGTTGTAGTTGACGATCTCCATCACCCGGACGGAGTCGACGTACTCACAGGTACCGGTGAGTACCAGCGGCAGGAGGTCGTTCGCGAATCCCGGGTCGATCCCGGAGGTGAAGGCGGAGGTGCCGCCCTCGAGGCACGCGTCCTCGAGGGGGCGGCGCATGTCGAGCGCCACATGACCCGGATAGATGAGCGGTACCACCGACGAGCTGACCACGTTGATGCCGGCCGCGAGGATGCGGGCCATGTCGTCGATCGCCTCCGCGGGGCGGAGGTCGGCCGTGGCGGTGTAGCAGACGCAGTCGGGCCGCAGCGCGAGCAGCGCGTCCACGTCGTTGGTCGCGGCCACCCCGAGCGGCTCGACGCCCACGAGCTCGCCGGCGTCGCGGCCCACCTTGTCCTCGCTGTGCACCCACAGGCCGACCAGCTCCAGGTCGGGGTGGCGGGCGATCAGGCGGGTGGCGTGCGTGCCGACGTTGCCGGTGCTCCACTGCACCACGCGGTAGGTCATGGTCGTTCCCCCTGGTCCGGCCGTCCGACGCGGCCGGGCGCAACCTATCGCCGCTCCACGAAGTCGACGATGCGATCCATCACCTGGTTGAGGTCGGGCGCGTGGCCCCTCGCCCACGCCGGTCCCTCGCCCACGAGCACCAGCTCGAACCGGTCGCCGATCCCCGCGGCCCGGTAGGCCTCCCGGGTGCGTCGCCCGGCCACCACGGTGGCCCAGGGGTCGAGCACCCCGTGCACCGCGAGCACCGGGGCGGCGGCCGGCGTCACGTAGGGCGCCACCGACTCCTCCGCGAGGCGGTCGGGGCACGGCTGGGTGCACCCCATGTAGACGTCCGCGAGCCCGCCGATCCAGCCGCCGTCGCGGAACTCGTTCAGGTCGCTCACGGGCGCGATCGCCAGGGCGGCGGTGATCGACGAGTCCTGCGCGGCGAGATCCGGCGGCAGGTCGCTGGGCTCGAGGCGGGCCACGCCGTTGGTGGTCGCGAGCATCTCCACGAGATTCCCGCCCATGGAGTGTCCGGCCGCGACCACCCGGGCGGGATCCCAGTTTTGGGCGGCCGCGTTGGCCTTCACCCACCGGACCGCCCGCTTCACGTCCTGCAGACCGACCGGGTAGACGTTGGTGCCGTCCTCCTGCGCGAGGCGGTAGTTGACCGACACCACGTCGTAGCCGTCGTCGATGAACCGTTGCAGCTGCTCGGGGACGCCCTCGGTCTTGTCGCCCGACACGCCCGCACCACCGTGCACCCACAGCAGCACCGGGTTGGGGCCCGGCTTCGCCGAGCGCCACACGTCGAGGGTCTGGGAGCCCGCGCAGTCCTCGTCGGGGGGTTGCGGGCAACCCCGCACCGGCCCGTAGGCCAGGTTCGTCTCCGGGGCGGGCGCCAGCG